>JAETTD010000042.1 GCA_021769295.1 Bacillota bacterium
TAGTTAAAATAATTTGCCTATCATTTTATCAAATTATTTTAACTATTTTTCTATGTTTATTATTTTTATTTGACTAAATAGCTGTTATTTTAATTAAAATAATTCACCGAATAACATGCACCGTTGCATTGTCAAAGTGGGTAACGGTCAGATATTGATTAACAAGCTCCACATAGAACATATTTCCATAGCCATAACGCCAGCCCCCGTTTTTCGCAACGGCTATCGGATTGGTGTAGGTTACTTTTTTACCGCCCGATTTTTCACGGGCGAAATTCTCGGCAAGGGTAAAGGTATGTTTCTTTCCTTTGCCTGCCACATATCCCACATAGCCACCACCATAGTTATAGGACTGTATCGCCACATTCAAGTCTTTTATCCCTTGTGCTTCACACGAAGAAAGCAGGGACGCAAAATATTTACACCCCTGCTTGATTGAGCTTTCTGTATCTAAGGAATTAGGTGGCAATCCTAAACTCTCGGAGCTTTGCATAACATCAACTGCTGTACCGCCACTTTCCACTTGCATAATCGCAAGAAGTACATTGACGTACTCGGATATACCGTATTCCTTTGCGTATTTTTCCACCGTTGGCTGATGTTTCAAGACTTCTGCGGATAGGTTCATACCAGCATAGGAAGATGAATAATTCCCACCGCCGTCGTCGTTCTCTGCACTAATCAGCACCCCAAAGAATAAGACAATGGAAAAGAGGATAGGAAACAGACTGCCAATGATAGCAAGGTGTTTCAACTTCATTTTTTCTTCTGTCCTTTCTTCGTAACAAGTTTACGGTTTTTCTCTGTGGTCTGCTGGTTCTTTTGAACCGTTGTCTGCTGTGTCTTTATGATACGCTCTGTATGTAAATTCTGGCGGTTTACCTTTGTGGTAGGCTCAACCGATTTTCCAGAAGCTAACGGACGCTCTTTTACAGATTTCACATCATCACTTTTCACAGAAGTAGCAGGGCGTTTGACTTCCTGCGGTTTCTCGATATTCTGTTTCTTAACTTCTGAAGAAGTCGCTGGTCTTTCATGTGGACGGGTAGCTCCCGTTGTCGCTGATCCGTCCGTCTTTCTTCCAGACTTTGCTTCTTGTGCCTTTTGTAATTCCATACGCTTATCAGCGATATTCTGTCTATGCTGTTGCTGTTTCTCATATCGCCCAGCTTGACGCTCACTTTGTTCCTGCACTACGCCACGCTTAAAATCAGATACACTTGACTTCGCTTTTTCCTTTGCGGAATGAACGGCATAAGCGGTCTGGGTCGGTACGTCCTTGATATTTTCACGGACAGCATTTGCCTTATCCTTGACCTTGTTTTTCGTATCTAAGACAGCACCTACGGCTGAACCAGCCTTTTGTCCCATGCTGGAAGATGTATTACTGCGAGATTGTGTGTGTTGTTTTTGTTTGCCATTCGATACGGCATTACCAGCTACCGCACCAGCGATACCGCCAGCCGTAACCGCACCAGCAACACGACGCTCAAATCTTCTGGCTCTGTGTCGCATATATAAATACGGTCTGTGGAATATCCTGCGTCCCATGCTTTGACTGTCGCCAGCGTTTAAACTAAACATACTCATTAAATCGCCCAACTTCATGTAGATACCAGCAAAACATACTATCTGTAAGAACGCCACCATAAAGAACGGATAGTCTGTCGAGATATTGTAGAACATACTCGAAATACTAAATGCCACCGTTACAATGAGTGTAATTCCTGCCCTTGTCATAATGGTATTGAATACTCTTACGATTGCCTGCTTTGCCATGCTTTCATAGCTCGGTATCATGGATAATAAAAAGCTGATAGGTAAAAACATTGCAAAGATGATAAAGAGTATCTGCGAAAATATCATCATGCCCGTAAGCAAGAATACAAAAATGGTTATCCCTAAGTTGAAGAACAAGAGGAAGAACACCATACCTAAACGGTTCACGACCTGCGGTATCGTCAGATTGTTATTGTCGTTATCCTCAATCTCTGTCTTTACCACAGTTTCCCTTGTTTCGCCGTCCTCATCATCTGGACTTGCTGATACCAGAGCTTCCACACGGTCAGCCCCGATTTCTTCTACGTCGCTGTTGCCAAACTGCAAGAGTAGCCACGGCTGTTTGACTTGAATAGAAAATAGGCTGTCCCTTATCAAGTCCACACTATCCTTGCCTTGACTGTCGCTGTCTGGGAGCATGATTTTTGTTCCCAAGTTCAAAGAAGCGGTACTAATATCACTTGAAAAGTCATTCACTTTCTTTATATAGTCGGGAGCATAAGCGATAAAGGAGGCCGACAAGATGAACACCACAATAAAATTGATAACGGCGTGTAATGCCTTGCTGGTTTCTCTTTTTATCAGTCCCACATAAGCTACATACATACCAACAATTAGAATTATCATCAATAAGAAACCTACATAAAATCCCGAAGTGGAAAAGCCGTTCTGGGTAACGCCAGCTAATGTCTGTATGCTTTTTCCGATACTGTCTGCCATATCATTGATGAAGTTTAGCTTGTATGCTTCCTGCACTACATAGCCCGTTGCATTGGAAAGGTATAAGCTGATAGTCCAGACAAAGTTAGTAATACAGTAAAGCCCGTATTGAACCGATTTTCCGATACCGTCCAGCCAGTTCCACGGAAGCCACGACCAGCTATTATCCACATAGAAGTCTAGCTGATAATTTGACAGCGGATATTTTGA
>JAETTD010000043.1 GCA_021769295.1 Bacillota bacterium
TGCGTAAACCTTTGATAATTCGGTAAGTAGGTGATGACAGTAGGGTAGAGGGGTGGAAAACGAAACGCACAAAAGGTTTAAGTTGGTTTAGTTTTGCTTTAAGAACGAGGGCAAAGTGTTTAAGCAGGTGTTTAATGCGGCTTTGCATCAGGTTTAATTTGCTTTAATCGCATGGGCGGTCAGATGGCTTTTGGGGGCTTTCTGGCCGCTTTCTTTTGTCTGGTGAGTACACCACTGCAAACGAGCAATAACGGCGTGAAATGGGGTTTTTAGCCGTGTCGCCTGTTGTTTTTGGGGCGTTGGGGAGGGTAGGGGAGTGGCGAGACAGCAAGTGCGGAAAAATACCCTTTAACGGGCGTTTAATCACCCGTGAAATGGGCTTTGGGACATGGTAGAATTGAGGTGGTAAATGGTCGGGTAGGGTAGGAGATAAAACGGTACGTTTCGTTTGAAAAATGGGGCTTGGGTATAGTGTTGGGTATAGTCTTGGATGTAGTTATTGGTAGGGGGAATACTCCCCCAAAAGGGCAAAAACGGCTATATAAAAGCGGTTTTTTCGTGAAAATCCACCCCTTTAATTCCTTTTTTGATATGGGAAAAATAACGGCTATAATCTATTTAAGTTGTTGATTATAATCGTTTAATGTGTGGTTTACTCCGAAAAAATGAAGAAAACAGCTAATCACCCTCCTTTTTGCGCCATTTTAGGGGTGTTGGAAGTATAAGTGTGAACGGTGTGCTTGTGCATCGAATTAGCCGACATTGGCAATAGTATCGGTGCTCGCATTGGCTGCATCTTTTTCAAAACGCTGTTGCATTTGGGCAATGCGTTCACGCAGTTGCCCAATTTCTTCGGCTTGCTCCATTATAGTCCTATCTTTTTCTTTAATAAGTTGCATAAATGGAGCTATCAAAGAATTGTTGTCGGTTTGTATATTATTGGTTTGCTCCGATTCTGATTTATCTTCTTTTGCTTTTTGGACAAATGGAGGAACGCATCCGTCCCCATCATAAAGAATGACAGGCGGAAGTTCTTCAGATTCTCTGAATACATTATCCCCGCGGCTCATTAGAAGCCAATCTGGCGATATACAGTAATAATCGCATAAAATAGCAAGCATATCGACGCCTGCTTTCATTCGTCCATTCAGTATTTCTGAAAACTTGGCGGGTTTGATGCCAAATGCGTCTGCAAGTGTGGCCTTACTGCTTACTATTCTGTTTCTTAAAAGCTCTTGGACTGCGGTCAAAAAGCGATTGTTTATTTCTTCTTTGGATAAAATCTGTCTATCTATGTTCATTTTTTCTGAATTTATTTTTGCACAATACAGAAATTCTGTATCTTTGTGACGTGAAATTAGTAACACGGCTGCCAAAGGTACGAAAAAAAGCCGAGGCCGCAGAATGTTAAACCCTAAAAGTGAAAGGACAATGACACTGAAAGAATTTGAAGACAGGACAGATTTGAAGCCGACAAGCGAAGAGTTCGATTACATCCATGACGTGTATATGCACACATCCATGAATAAAGACGAGTTCTGCAAAGACTTCAAGAAGCACGGAGATAGCAAAATTATACGTGACGTTCATGTAAGGGCTGTAAACTTTGAGCTTATGAATAAGCAAAAAGACGAGTGTATGAATGAATTGGCGGCTTTCCTTATAGGCAAATCCAGAGCATACGATGATAGTGATTTCCGAAGAATGGCGGTAAGGCTTATCGGCGAGCAGAAAGTGGTTCTGCAAACAGTAGAAATGAATTTACCGCTTTGGGAAGAAGATAAAGAATTTATCAAAGCTAACCTGAAATAACATAGGACAATGGAAAAGTATATAGCAGTAACGAAAGAAAACCGCGAGTTTCTGATTAAGACGTTCAGGACTACTAAAATGGCAGTATGGCGGGCACTGACTTTTGCCGAGCGTGGCGGCGATAGCCCACGGGCTCGGAAAATCCGTCATCTGGCACAGCAGCGCGGAGGTATTTTAATGATTGCCTCGCCTGCGATGGAAACGATGCATGATGCTGACAATTTCATGCGTCAGTATTTTCCCAATGGCGTAATGATGGAATGTGACAAGAACACGGGACGTGTGGACATCATCAAAGACGGTAAGTCTGTGAAGAACTACCAACACGTAATGTTAGACCAGTTCCCCGCCATACAGGCGGAAGCGCAATCAATGTAAAACATGGAATATTACGGTAACACGCTTTGCATAAGCCATGCAGAATTGACGGCAGGCATCATGTCGAAATCTAACCTTAATTACTATGTAAGAGAGGGAAAGATTAAGCAGGTGCAACGAGCATGCTATGGGACACCCGCGCTGTTTGCCGTTGAAAGCCTACCACTGAAATATCGCACAGAGGTTTACCG
>JAETTD010000006.1 GCA_021769295.1 Bacillota bacterium
GACCTTGCAGCAACGCTGTCAAGATGAAAAGGAACCCTTAGCCGAAGTATCTCTTCAGCAGACCTTCAAAAGCAGCGCCGTGTCTTGCTTCGTCCTTAGCCATTTCGTGAACTGTGTCATGAATAGCGTCAAGATTGAGCTGTTTAGCTTTTGTAGCCAGAGCTTTCTTGCCTGCGCATGCGCCTGCTTCAGCTTCAACTCTCATTTCCAGATTCTTCTTAGTGGAATCGGTAACTACTTCGCCGAGAAGCTCTGCAAACTTAGCAGCATGTTCAGCTTCTTCATAAGCAGCCTTTTCCCAGTAAAGACCGATTTCAGGATATCCTTCTCTGTGAGCAACTCTTGCCATAGCAAGATACATACCTACTTCTGAGCATTCTCCCTCGAAGTTAGCTCTTAAACCTTCGATAATTTCAGGGTCAACTCCCTGAGCCACGCCAACAACGTGCTGGTCAGCCCATTCAACCTTTCCCTCTGCCTGTTTCATGAACTTGTCAGCTCCAACATGACAAACAGGGCATTCTGCAGGTGCTTCTGCACCCTCATAAACGTAACCACATACTGTGCAAACCCATTTCATAAGTAAAACCTCCTAATTCTATAAAATGTTAAGATAGTTATATATTACCACAAATAGCGAATTAAAACTATAAATTTTATAAAGTATTTGTGATAAATGGGCAAAAAATTATTGCCAACAGCACCCGCAAAGAGGTATAATTTTTTATAGGTTCGCCCGTAAGCAGATTAAAAAGACAACCGGCGGAGGCGAATTTGAAGTTTCTGAATTTTTAGGGAAAAAACACAGAAATAACACAGACCGAACGGCGGAGACACGGTAAAATAAAAATGACCGCTGGATGTCGGTTTATTCAGATAGATTGAGGAGACTTTATGAAGAAAAAGTTTAGTATCATAATTTGTATGGTATTGGCGTTGTCCATGACAACGGGATGCACCACTTTCAACAATTTTAAGAATGCATTCTTTTCGGACCAAAACGCTGACTCCGTAGCAAAAGAGAGAACAATTAAAATAGGCGTGTACGAACCTCTGTCGGGTAAATACAGGGAGCAGGGCAACGAAGAAAAAATAGGAATAGAGCTGGCAAACGAGATGTATCCCGAAGTTGCGGGCAAAAAAGTAGAACTGATTTATGCCGATAATCAATCTGATATGGATGTGGCGGAAACGGTTATTCAGGAACTGGCTTCTCAAAAGCCTTCGGTTATCCTGGGCAGTTACGGAGAAACCGTAACTCTTGTTGCGGGAGATACGGTGAAAGCCAACAACATACCGGCCATTTCCATAACCAGCACAAATCCGCTAATTACGGTTAACAATCCGTATTATTTCTGCGCAACTTTTGCAGAAGCCAGACAGGGCGATGCTCTTGCAGAATTCGTTTATGCTTCTCAGGGTATTGAAACCGTCGCAACGGTTAAAGTTTCGGGAGACGATACAGCTACGCCTACCATTAAAAGATTTGCGAATAGAATCAAAACATTGACAGAAAATAATGATAGCGTTGTAGGAAACTTTGAGCTTGAGCAAAATTCCACAGATTATACAAAGACGCTGGAAGATATTAAAGCTTCGGGCGCCAAAGCCGTCTTCCTCTCGGTGTCGCCGTCCATAGCTTTGGATTTTCTTAAGCAGGCGGAAGACGCTAAGCTTACAAACGTTTTGTTTGTAGGTACAAAGAGCTGGAACGACGATAAACTCTTAAAATATGCGGAGTCGAGCACAAAGCTTGATATAGCTTATGCAACGGATTTTAATGCAAAGGTTCAGGACACTGAGATGTCACAGGAGTTCGTAAAAGCTTATAAGGCAAAATACGGAGAAGATGCGGAGCCTACCGAAGCGATGGCTATAGCTTATGATTCGTATTTAATGGCTATAACGGCTATTGAAAATGCCTATAACGATACCGTTTCAAAGGACGTCAGCTTAATAGAGGAACAGTTTAACACCGATGCTGCCGTAAAGGGAGCTATAGAAGACTGGGAAAACACTCAGGAAACGGGAATTCCGACAGGAAAAGCCATAAGAGAGGCGCTCAGCAACCTCAACGGATTTGAAGGCGCATCGGGAACCGTAAGTTATGACGGAACCAATGAAGCTATAAAAAGCGTGGTAATAAATCATATCAATAAAGGTATAGTTCAAAAAAGCTACACCGTAGAATAATAAGGAGAAAAAAATGGAAGAGAAGATTAAAGACGCAATAAGCCAGATAAGACCTTTCTTGCAGAGAGACGGCGGAGATATTGAATTTGTTGAACTGACGGAGGACAATGTTGTAAAAGTAAGACTTCAGGGACACTGCGCAGGATGCCCGGGCGCTCAGATGACTTTAAAAGCCGTAGTGGAAAGAATCATCAAGGAAAGTTACCCTGAAATAAAATGCGTAGAGGCTGTTTAATAATGGAATATGAAAAATTCCTAAAGCAGAACCGTGATGAAATGATTTTCGCCCTCCAAAAAGTTGTTCGTTGTAACAGCGAGGAGGGCGAAAGTTTTACTGACAAGGACGGAAACGTATACCCTTTCGGGCAGGGAGTACAAAACACCCTTGAAACGGTACTGGAAATGGCCGAGCAGTTGGGCTTTGCCGTTAAAAACGTAGATAACTACGGCGGACATATAGATTTTCCCGGTAAGGGAGACAAGATTATGGCAATAATAGGGCATCTGGACGTAGTTCCCGCAGGAAGCGGCTGGAGCCACGACCCTTACGGAGGCCAAATCGAGGACGGAAAAATATACGGAAGGGGCACAACTGACGATAAGGGTCCTGTGATTTCGTGCCTGTATGCCATGAAAGCCTTAAAGGACGCCGGATATGTGCCTGATGCGACCGTAAGGCTGATTTTGGGACTTGATGAAGAAACCCATTGGAAAGGCATAAGATATTATTTTTCAAAGGAAAAGCGCCCCGACTTCGGATTTACGCCTGACGCCGATTTCCCACTGATTAACGGAGAAATGGGTATGCTGATATTCGATCTGGCAAAGAAGTTCGGAAAATCGTCGGCAGAGGGACTTGAACTCCGCTCTCTCAAAGGGGGCACCGCACCCAACAGCGTAGCTGACTTTTGCCGTGTGGTTGTCAACAGCCCTCACACCGAACAATACGATGATATTAAAGAAAAGTTAAGCCAATATCGCAAAGAAACAGGATATAAGCTGAACTGCAAAGGCGTAGGCAAATCTCTTGAGATTACATCGGCCGGTGTATCCGCCCATGGGGCGAAACCTGAAAAAGGGCTGAACGCCATATCAATTATGATGAAATTTTTGGGCAAACTCAACTTCGTCAACGATGATCAAAACGACTTTATAAACTTTTATAACAGATATATAGGATTCGACCTTACAGGAGAAAAACTGGGAATAAACCTGCATGATGAAAAATCAGGCGGACTCATTTTCAATGTGGGAATGGCAGAATTCAATAAAGAAGCCGGAAGGTTCACAATTAACATAAGGTATCCGGTCACTTGCACCGAGGAGCAGGTATTTGAGCCAATGGAAGCGGTGCTGAATAAATATGATATAGGCATCGTAAAAAATGAAAGCAAGGACCCTATATATATAGATGCGGAAGATCCTATGGTAAAAACCCTTCTTGAAATCTATCAAAAACATACGGGGGATATTGAGTCAAAGCCGCTCGTAATAGGAGGAGGAACCTATGCACGCTCAACGCCGGGAATCATAGCATACGGCGCATTGTTCCCTAATGACACGGATCTTATGCACCAGAAGGACGAGTTTATAGAGATTGACAGATTTGAACAAATGACTAAAATTTACGCAGAAGCTATTTACAAATTGTCTTCTGAGTATTATATATAATACAGAAACTTTTACAAATAAGAGAGATATTAAGATATGAACAATCAAAAAACAAAAAGTGCGAAACTGGCAAAAATGGCCATGCTTGTAGCCGTTTCCATTGTACTGGTAATGCTTATACGCTTTCCGATTTTTCCTGCGGTAGCGTTTTTGGAATATGACCCTGCGGATATTCCTATTCTTATAGGAACTTTCGCATTCGGTCCTCTGGCGGGAGTAACCCTTACGGTGGTTACCTCGCTTATACAGGGGCTGACGGTCAGTGCCTCAAGCGGACTTTACGGAATAATAATGCATATAATCGCTACTGCGGTTTTGGTGCTGGTGGCAGGGCTTATATACAGGAGACATAAAAGCAAGAAATCCGCAATTATAGGACTTGTATTGGGAACTGTAGCTATGACGGTAGTAATGTTTTTTGCAAACATGGTAATAACGCCGATGTTTACCGGCATGCCTCTTGCGGCTATAATGGAACTCATGCCTTTTATATTGTTGTTTAACATCGTAAAGGCAGGAATAAACAGCATCGTTACTTTTGTATTGTACAAGAGGATTTCGCCGTTTCTACACAGATAATGAGTTTGTAACCGGATATGGAAATTAAAAAAATCATTGTAATTAAAAATGAAGAAGATACCCGCAGATTTGGAATCGAACTGGGAAAAAACGCAAAAAAAGGACAGATAATCGGCCTTGTCGGAGATTTGGGAACAGGCAAGACGACTCTGACAAAGTACATAGCAGAGGGACTTGAAATTAAAGAAAACATCAGCAGCCCTACTTTCACCATTGTTAAAGAATATAAAAGCGGCAGGATGCCCTTGTATCACTTCGATGTTTACAGAATAGGAGACCCCGAAGAACTGTTTAACATAGGCGCCGAAGAATACTTTGACGGAGACGGCGTCTGCGTTGTGGAATGGGCGGATTTGGTAGCGGAAGAAATGCCCGAAGATTCCATGTACATATTTATAGAGTACGGCGAGCTGGAAGGGGAAAGAATTTACAAATGTACATTTTAGCCATAGAGACTACAGGACCCCTTTGTTCTGTAGCTCTTTTAAAAGACAATAAAATACTGGCGATCAGAGAGTCAAAGGAGCAGAAAAATCATCTTCGTGATTTGATGCCCATAACCGGCGAGCTGTTAAGGGATGCGGCAGTTGACAAAAAAGAACTGAATTACATAGCTGTTTCCAAGGGGCCGGGCTCTTTTACCGGTATAAGAATCGGAGTGACTACGGCGAGAGCCCTCGGGCAGGTCTTAAACATTCCGGTGGTTCCTGTGGGCACATTGGACGGGTTTTGCGCCAAACCGCAGAGTACGTCCGGCGCATCTGGCGGCAGAGTTACATGCGGCATTATAAACGCCCGCAGAGGTCAGGTTTACGGAATAGTTAAAGGCTTTAAGCCCGGCGGACCTTATATGCTTACGGACATTCTTGAGATACTCAGGGATGAGGTTCTTCCCAAAGGACTTAAAGCGGAATTTTTCGGCGACGGAATAGACGCATATAAAGAAACTATCCTGAAGGATTTAAGAGACTTAGGATATGAGCTGGATAAGGATTTCTTCTTTGCCGACGAGGATTACAGGTATCAGGATGCCGGTTCTGTGGGCCTTTTGGCCTTTGAGAAGATAGGAAAGGGAGAAGTTTTGCCTGCGGCAGAGGTTTTTCCCGATTATATGAGAAAGGCAGAAGCTCAGCAGAAGCTTGAGGCAGGAGAACTGCCTATTTGTAAGAAACCTTTAATATAAATGCGAAAGGAAGCGCCATGGCAGAAATATCTGTGCGAAAGGCAGAAGAAAGGGATGTGCAGGAGATTGCTTTCCTTGAAACGGTGTGCTTTTCCGACCCCTGGTCTGTCGAATCCGTATATCACGACGTGGTTGAAAACAAACTGGCATTTTACGTCGTAGCGGAAGCGGAAAACAAAGTAATAGGTTATGCGGGGTTATGGAGCATATTGGACGAAGGACACATAACCAATGTGGCGGTTTCTCCCGACTACAGGAGGATGCACGCCGCAACCTTGCTGCTGGAGATGCTTCTTAAGACCACCGAAGATGCCGGAATAAAAAGACACACCCTTGAAGTCAGAGCCGGAAACGAAGGCGCCATAGCTTTGTACCAAAAACACGGGTTCAAGGTTTTCGGAATCAGAAAGGGTTATTACAGAGACAACGGCGAGGATGCGCTGATAATGTGGAGAGAATGAGATGAAAGACGGAAAGTTTTTGACTATGGCATTTGAATCAAGCTGTGACGAAACGGCAGTAGCTGTGGTTGCTGACGGCAGAGAAGTCTTGTCAAATGTAATATCATCACAAATAGACATATTTAAGAATTACGGCGGAGTGGTTCCCGAAATCGCCGCCAGACATCACTTGGAAAATATAAACGAAGTCATGGAAAGGGCGCTGCAGGAGGCAGAAGTCACCTTGGACGATATAGACCTTATAGGAGTTACTCACGGCCCCGGCCTTATAGGGGCTCTTTTGATAGGAGTTGCGACTGCAAAGGCCGTATCTTTTGCTGCGGATATTCCCATAGTGGGAGTGCACCATATAATGGGTCATATTTCCGCCAACTTTATTCAGTACCCTGCGCTAAAACCGCCGTTTACAGCCCTTATCGTAAGCGGAGGACACACAAACATAGCGGATATGGAAAGCTATACCCGGTGCAATGTTATCGGTTCTACGAGAGACGATGCGGTGGGGGAAGCCTATGATAAAGTTGCGAGAGTGCTTGGGCTCGGCTATCCCGGAGGTTCTAAGATAGACAGACTCGCAAAGGAAGGAGACCCTGACGCAATACATTTTAAAAGGGTGCTTCTTGAAAAAGACAGTTATGATTTCAGTTTCAGCGGTCTTAAAACCGCAGTGCTGAATTATGTAAATACACAAAATCAGGCAGGAAGAGAGATAAACAAAGCGGACGTGGCAGCAAGCTTTCAGCAGGCTGTTATAGACGTTATCGCAGAAAAGTCGGTAAGCGCAGCTAAAGAAATGGGATACGGCAAAATGGCGCTGGCAGGAGGAGTTGCTTCAAATTCCAAGCTGAGAGACACTCTCACAGACCTTTGCAAAAAGAACGGTATTGAGCTTTATATACCGGAGCCCGTGCTTTGCACGGATAATGCCGCAATGATAGGGTGCGCGGCTTATTACAAATATAAAGAAGGGAATGTTTGCGGCCTGGATATGGAGGCTTATGCAAATCTGCCTATTCAGGAGCAACAGATATTATGATAGTTTTATCTGCAAGTAATTTAACAAAAGTATACGGAACGGATGTAATAATTCAAGGCGCGGATTTTCATATAAACAGCGGCGACCGAGTGGGAATCGTGGGAAGAAACGGGGCAGGAAAGACCACTCTTCTTGACATGATTACGGGAGAGCTTCTGCCCGACGACGGAAAGCTGTTTATTCCTTCCGACTTGAGAATGGGGTACCTGAAGCAGAGGGATAATTTTGACTCCAAGGCAACCTTAATGGAAGCTATTCAGGAAATATTTGAACCTCTTAAAAAACTTGAGAAAGAAATCGCCCAAACTGCTGACGCCGTTTCAAACAATCCGGATGATGAAAGGCTTCTTCACAGGCTTGACGATTTGCAGCAGCAGTACGAGCGAAGAGGCGGCTACACTTATAAATCCGAAATCGTAGGCATTCTCAATTCCATGGCATTTGGCCCGGAGTTTTACGATAAAAAAATAGAAACACTGTCGGGAGGAGAGAGAACACGCCTTGCCCTTGCGGCCCTTCTCCTTGAAAAGCCGGACTTGCTTATCTTGGATGAACCTACCAATCATCTTGATATAGGAATGCTTAAATGGCTTGAGCAGTATCTTTCGTCATACAAAGGTACTATTGTGATAGTTTCTCACGACAGATATTTTTTAAATCAGAGCGTAAACCGCATATTTGAAATCGAGCATCACAAATTGACATGCTACGACGGAAATTATACCCAATTTGCAGCAAAAAAGAGGCAGATAAGAGACGCTCAGCTCAAAGCTTATGAAAATCAGCAGAGAGAGATTGCAAGACAAGAGGATATGATTCGGCGCATGAAAGAGCGTGGCACCGAGCACCTTGCCAAGAGGGCTCAGTCGAGAGAAAAACGTCTGGACATGATAGACAGGCTTGAGAGGCCCGAAAACAGTCAGGGAAGGATGAAAATAGAGTTTAAGCAGGACTTTCAGTCGGGCAGCGATGTTCTTTTGACAGAGGATTTAAGCAAGTCTTTTGGCTATGGCAGTGAGAGAAAAACGCTGTTTGAACATGTGAGCATGGACATTAAGCGGGGAGAAAAAATATGTATAGTAGGCCAAAACGGCATAGGAAAGACGACTCTCTTAAGAATTCTGCTGCAGGAGATTTCTCCCGAAACAGGAAGGGTAAAGATAGGACATAACGTCACTTTCGGATATTACGACCAGGGACAGTTGCTTCTTAATCCGAGCAATACGGTTCTTGAAGAAATGAAGGAAACCTACAGACTTTATACTGATACGCAGATGCGTTCCATTCTGGGAAGATTTCTGTTTCATAACGATGATGTGTTCTTGAAAGTGGGAGATTTGAGCGGAGGAGAAAAGGCAAGGCTTTCACTGCTTAAACTGATGCTTGGCGGAGCCAATACGCTGCTTCTGGACGAGCCTACCAATCATATGGATATAGAGTCAAAAGAAGTCTTCGAAGAAGCCCTTGCGGATTTTCCGGGGACGGCGATTATAATATCTCATGACAGATATTTTCTCCAGAGGATTCCCGACAGAATACTGGAACTTACGCCCGGCGGCATGATTGAGTATTTGGGAAAATACGATTACTATATGGAGAAAAAGGCCCGGATACAATCGGGCAAGAAGTATCTGGAAGAGATGTCTGCGAAGCCTGAAACTGCGTCAGGAGCTTCAGAAACGCCGCTGTCCGCCGAAGAAAGGCGCAGGCTTAACAAGAAGGCGGAGGCCGAAGAACGGCGGCTTGCAAGGCAAAAGAAAGCCCTTGAAGACCGGATTGCCGAAATGGAAGCAGAAATTTCAAAATTGGAAGCACAGCTTTGCAGCGAAGAAAACAGGACTGATTATGAGCTTTTGGCAGAAATCGGAAAAAAAATAGAAGAAGTAAAGAAAAGCCATGAGGAGGCTATGGAAAACTGGCTTGTGCTTGAAGAAAGTTTTTGAAGAAATTTTCACAAGGTCAACAAAAAATATCCTTGCATTACAGTGGAAAAGTAATTATAATAACCATAGCTTATATATGAGCGAACAGAATGGAGGCTAAAAATGATATTTGAGAAAATTAAAGAAATAATTATAGAACAGTTACAGGTTGATGAATCGGAAGTTACACAGGACACCAATATGATGAAGGATCTTTCGGCAGATTCACTGGATGCTGTTGAAATTATCATGGCAATTGAAGATGAATTCGGAATTGAAATACCCGATGAAGAGGCTGAAAAATTCCAGACAGTAAGAGACTTGGTTAAGTATGTTGAGGAAGTTAAATAACTTACTCAGCTCAGGCATGAACTATGTTTGATGTTTGGACCCGCACTGCAATCAATGCGGGTTTTCCAATTTAATGATATATGAAGGTGCTAAGGTAGATAAAATCAGAGAAAGCAGGGGTAAACGACTATGAAGGACAGACAGATTTCGAAAGCAGTAATAAGAAGATTACCGAGGTACAGAAGATATTTAAAAGAGCTCCAAAAGAAGGGAATCGAAAAAATATCTTCAAAAGATTTGAGCAATCTTATAGGATATACGGCATCGCAGATTCGCCAGGACCTGAACAATTTCGGAGGCTTTGGCCAGCAGGGCTACGGTTACAGCGTATCAAATTTGCACGAACAAATCGGAGCTATTCTCGGATTGGACAAAACGTATAAAATGGTTATAGTGGGATATGGACGTCTGGGACAGGCCATAGCAAGCTATATATCAAACAATGAGCCTATGTTTCACATTGTAGGCATATTTGACGTTAAACAGATTATACAGGATGCCGAATTTAAGGATGCGCAGATCATGACCTGCGGTTCTTTGCATGATTTTGTGAGAAATGAAAATGTAGATATTGCAGTAATAACGGTGCCTACCGAAAAGGCACAGATTGTTGCGGATACGGTTGCAGATGCAGGTGTTAAGGGAATCTGGAACCTCACGGCTGTAGATTTGGATTTGCCGGAAGGAATTGCAGTTGAAAACGTACATATGAGCGACAGCCTGCATGCTCTTGTATATTACATGCATGACGGGGAGCAGTAAAAGCCGGGAGTTGTTCAAAAGATATAAAAAACGACACAATATTTATTGTGTCGTTTTCTTATAGGTAATTATAATATGTAATTAACCTTCTGTTGGTGCATCTACAGGGCAAGCGTCTGCGCAAGAACCACAGTCAATGCAAGTATCAGCATCGATTACATAGATGCCATCGCCTTCGCTGATAGCTTCAACAGGACATTCTGCAGCACAAGCACCGCAAGCGATGCAAGCGTCTGTAATTTTGTAAGCCATGATAAATTCCTCCTATTAAAAGATATATCTTTTGTTACACAATTATATCAGAATGAGTTATAATAGTAAAGTGAAAAATAAAAGGAGATTGCCATGGATGTATATACTTTAGTAGGAAAAAGCGGTACAGGAAAGAGTTTTCACGCCATGAACCTGTGTCGAAAGCTGGAAGTTGAGGCCATAATCGACGACGGACTTTTTATATATAAAAACAGCGTAGTTGCAGGGATTTCTGCTAAACGTGCGGATACCAAAATAGGCGCTGTTAAAGTGGCCTTGTTTTTGGATGATGAAATAAGGCAGCAGGTGGTAGACGCTATTAAAAAAGAAAATCCTCAAAGTATATTGGTGCTTGGAACCAGTGACGGAATGACCGACAAAATTATAGAAAGGCTTGGGCTTCCGCCGCTTGAAAAGGACAGCTTAAGGCGGATTCACATTGAAGATATTACAACGGAAGATGAACGGCAAACCGCAAGGCAGCAGCGAGACCAGCATGGCAAGCATGTAATTCCGGCTCCTGCGATGCAGCTTAAACGCAGCTTTGCCGGATATTTTATGGACCCACTCAGATTTTTCAGAGGAAAGGACCAGGGCGCTGCTTCCGAAAGAACGGTGGTAAGACCTACATACAGCTACATGGGAGAATACTTCGTGTCTGAAAAGGTAATAGACGATATAATAATATGCCTCGGACACAAGATGCCACAGATAGGCCGTGTTATACATATTGTGCAGACGCCGCAGGCAGAGGCATACAGGCTTAAAGTCGCAATTAAAGTAAGATACGGATTTCCGCTGTGGGAGTCGGCAATGGAATTTCAGAAATCCATTGAGGAACAGATAGAAAATATGACCGCATTTAATGTTACGGAAATAGATGTTGAAATAAGAGGAATAAATTAGGAGAGCTTTATGAAATACACCATTGACGATGTAAGAGATTTTAATCTGGAACATATCTTTGACTGCGGCCAATGTTTCAGGTGGGAAAAGCAGGAGGACGGAAGCTATACAGGCACAGCTATGGGCAAGGTTGCCGGCATGAGATTTGATGAGGGCAGGCTTACCATAGACAACTGCGATGAAAATGACTTTGAAACCGTTTGGAAACCGTATCTGGACATGGAGACGGACTACGGCAGCATAAAGAGTGTTTTGACTGAAAAGGATGATGTATTAAAGGCGGCCGCAGAATACGGATACGGAATAAGAATTCTGAAACAGGATTTTTGGGAAACAACGGTGTCTTTCATAATTTCGCAAAACAACAATATACCGAGAATCAAGGGCTGCATAGAAAATATATGCAAAACCTTTGGAGAACCGGTGGGTACATATAACGGAAAGGAATACTTTGGCATACCTTCTCCCGAAAAAATGGCTTCTCTTACAGCAGAAGACCTTGCACCTGTGAAATTGGGGTACAGAGCGCCGTATCTGATTAAAATGGCCCGGCAGATGATTGAACAGGGCGGACCGCAGGAGGTGGAAAAGCAGCTTGCGGCGTGCCGGGATCCGATTGAAGAGCTGAGAAAGTTTTGCGGAGTGGGACCGAAGGTAGCGTCGTGCATATCTCTGTTCGGACTCGGAAGAATGGACGCCTTCCCTATAGATGTATGGATGAGAAGAGTCATGAATAAACTGTATAACATAGATGAATCAGACGTAAAGGCGATGAATCTCTATGCCGCAGAACACTTCGGCAAATATGGAGGAATAGCGCAGCAGTATTTGTTCTATTATATAAGAGACAACAATTAGAAGAATTTTGTAATTTATGTGAAGAATTCAATCTTACCCCTTGACAGAGAGGGTCTGGTGAGTATAATAAATAATGTTAGCACTCAAATAGAACGAGTGCCAACAAACGGAGTGAAAATAATTTTACGGAGGTAAATATAATGATAGGAATTAAACCTTTAGGTGACAGAGTTGTTATCAAGAAGATGGAAGCAGAAGAGAAGACTCAGGGCGGATTGATTCTCACAAGTTCGGCAAAGGAGCAGCCACAGGTTGCAGAGGTGGTTGCTGTAGGTCCCGGAACAAAGGATGAGCCTATGGAACTTAAAGCAGGAGATAAAGTCGTTTTTTCAAAATACGGCGGAACGGAAATCAAATATCAAGGCGAAGAATATACAATAATGCACCAGAGTGAGATTCTGGCAGTTATCGAGTAATAGGGAAGGGGTATAAAAAATGGCAAAAGAAATTTATTACGGAGAAGACGCAAGACGCAAACTGCAGGCAGGTGTTGACCAGCTTGCCAATACTGTAAAAATTACGCTGGGACCTAAGGGACGCAATGTTCTTATCAATAAATCTTTCGGTTCACCGCTTATTACCAATGACGGTGTGACTATCGCAAAAGAAATCGAACTTGAAGACGCAGTTGAAAATATGGGCGCACAGGTTGTAAAAGAAGTGGCTTCCAAGACCAATGATGTTGCAGGTGACGGAACTACTACGGCAACTCTGCTGGCACAGATTATTATCAAAGAAGGCTTCAAGAATGTTGCCGCAGGCGCAAACCCTATGGAACTTAAAAAGGGAATTCAAGGCGCAGTTGATGTTGCGGTAGAAGAAATCGGAAAAATCGCAAAGCCTGTTGAAACAAAGGAATCCATCGCCCAAGTAGCAGCGGTTTCCGCAGCAGATGAACAAATCGGCGCTCTCATCGCAGAGGCAATGGAAAAGGTAGGAAAGGACGGCGTTATCACCGTTGAAGAATCCAAGAGCCTTGGAACTACATTGGAAGTTGTTGAAGGTATGCAGTTTGACAGGGGATACTTATCTGCATACATGGTTTCCGACACGGAAAAAATGGAAGCCGTTATGGAAAACCCATTGATTCTCATTACAGACAAAAAGATTACAAACATTCAGGAACTGGTACCGCTGCTTGAGCAGGTTATGCAGCAGGGACGCAAGCTTCTGGTTATAGCAGAGGATGTTGAAGGCGAAGCTCTTGCAACTCTGGTAGTAAATAAGCTTAGAGGCGTTATAGACGTAGTTGCTGTTAAAGCGCCGGGATATGGCGAAAGAAGAAAAGCTATGCTTGAGGATATAGCAGTTCTTACGGGAGGTACCGTAATCGCTACCGACCTTGGATATGAACTTAAGGAAGTTACTGTTGACATGCTCGGTACTGCTTCCACAGTTAAAATCGACAAAGACAACACCGTTATCGTAGGAGGAAGCGGAAACAAGGATGAGGTTAAAGCAAGAGTAAACAGCATCAAGTCGCAGATTGAAGACACCACATCCGAATTCGATAAGGAAAAACTTCAGGAAAGACTTGCAAAACTTGCAGGCGGCGTTGCAGTAATCAAAGTAGGCGCGGCTACTGAAACTGAGCTTAAAGAACGTAAGCTCAGAATTGAAGACGCTCTCAACGCTACCAAAGCAGCAGTTGAAGAAGGTATCGTATCAGGCGGCGGCGTCGCCCTCGTAAACACGATTCCTGCTGTTGAATCCTACGTTGACTCTCTGGCAGGCGATGTTAAGACGGGAGCTGCAATCATCAAGAGAGCTCTTGAAGAACCTGTTCGCCAGATTGCAGAAAACGCAGGCCTCGAAGGCAGCGTAGTAGTTGCGGAAGTGAAGAAGAACCAGGCAGGAGTCGGCTTCAATGCTGCAACGGAAGAATATGTCGATATGATAGATGCAGGCATCGTTGACCCTGCCAAGGTTACAAGGTCAGCTCTTCAGAACGCAGCATCAGCATCAGCAATGCTTCTCACCACTGAAGCCGGTATCGTAGACATAAAGGAGGAAACTCCTGCAATGCCTCCTATGGGCGGCCAAATGGGCGGCATGGGAGGAATGATGTAGCCTGAAATAAATACGGAAATCAGCATTAACCGCCGCTTCGGATGAAGCGGCGGTTATTTTGTAATGTGAACACACTGATTTCGCATATATATAATTTCGGAGGGGGTAAAAAATTTTACCCCCCGGCAGGTAAAATTTTTTACCCCCTGATTTTAAATATATATGACTTAATATTATATAAAAATACGTTGAGGTGAAACGTGATGAACAAATCATTAAAGCGAACAATAGAAGTTGCCTTAGTTATCGTCATCTGTACAGCTGTAATCGTTGCAATCGGCGGAGATAAGGAGCTTGAGCTTATCGGCAGTAGATTAACGAGGAATATGTTGATGAGGGAACAAACATCAAAAAGGCTGAAAAAGAAGGCGATGTGGACAACTCTAAGGCAGGCAGCCATGAAGTAAAATACACTTTCAAATCCGGATATTTAACGAAATCCGTGACACGAAAGGTAGAGGTAATACCCGAATCCCAATTTGATGCAAACACAGAGGGCGTGCCTGTCTTAATGTACCATTATGTATACACTGAAAATGACAGACCTGCACAGCTAAATTCAAATTATATATTGGATACAAAGCTTGAGCAGCAGCTCAAATACCTTAAAGAAAACGATTACTATTTCCCGAGCTTCAGGGGACTTCGGGCATATGCGGACGGAAACATTTCTTTGCCAAGGAAAAGTGTAATTTTAACATTCGATGACGGGCAGATGGGATTCTTAGCTTATGGAATTCCCATTTTAAACGAATACGAGGTTCTGGCAACATCATTTCTTATAGGAATAAATGACGGAGAGAGAAAGGTTAAAAATTATGCAAGTCAATATGTAAGCTTTGAGTCTCATTCGTATGATATGCATCATGCCGGAGGAACTATCGGACACGGAGATGTGACGGATGACGCAAAGGCTGCCGTTGCCGAGGTTGAGATCCAGTGTGCATTTACC
This sequence comes from Bacillota bacterium, assembly GCA_021769295.1. GTDB lineage: Bacteria > Bacillota > Clostridia > Peptostreptococcales > Anaerovoracaceae > Fimisoma. Next base: position 15,197 of record JAETTD010000006.1, read on the forward strand.
ACTGTATACGGTAAAGTTCATGTAGGAGATGATTTTAGTAGTTTCAGCCGCGTAAGAGTACAAGGCGATGTAAGTTTGGAAAATTATAAAAACATTCTTTGAACTTAGCATTGCAAAAAAGGCGAAAATAGTATAAAATAAACAGAAAATATAAAGGACGGCGAGAAGCTTCAAAGCCGTCCATTTTCTATAGATTAAGCGAATCATGAAAAGGAGGACTAAATGGCATATTATTTTGACGAACCATCGAGAACATTTAACGAGTATCTTCTTGTTCCTGGATATTCCAGCAAGGAATGCCGCGTTGAAAATGTTTCTTTAAAGACACCGATTACAAAATTTAAGAAGGGCGAAGAACCTAAAATCACTATGAACATTCCATTGGTTTCCGCAGTGATGCAGGCTGTTTCTGATGACAAGATGGCTGTGGCATTGGCAAAAGAAGGTGGAATTTCTTTTATTTTTGGCTCACAGCCCGTTGAAAAACAGGCAGAGATGATACGCAAGGTAAAGACTCATAAAGCAGGGTTTGTAACAAGCGATTCCAACCTCAGACCTGACCAGACACTTAGAGATGTCATTGAATTAAAAGCACGCAAAGGACATAGCACCATAGCGATAACCGATGACGGTACGGCAGAAGGCAAGATTCTCGGTCTCGTGACAAGCCGTGACTACAGAGTAAGCCGAATGGACCTTGATACTAAAATAAGCGAATTCATGACTCCTTTCGACAAACTGATATATGGAAAGACAGGAATTTCGCTAAGCGAGGCCAACGATATTCTTTGGGACAACAAGCTCAATGCGCTCCCTATAATTGACGACAACCAGCGTTTGACCCATTTTGTATTCCGCAAAGACTATGATTCGCACAAATCCAACCCTAATGAACTGTTGGATTCGCAAAAGAGATATATGGTTGGAGCAGGCGTTAATACCAGAGATTACGAAGAAAGAATACCTGCTCTTATCGAAGCAGGAGTGGATGTTCTCTGCATAGATAGCTCTGAGGGTTATAGCCAGTGGCAGGCTGACACCATTGCATGGGTTAGAGAAAGATACGGAGATGACGTTAAAATAGGCGCCGGAAATGTAGTTGACGGAGAGGGTTTCCGTTACTTGGCAGAGGCAGGGGCGGATTTCGTTAAGATAGGTATCGGCGGCGGCTCGATATGCATAACCCGTGAGCAGAAGGGTATCGGAAGAGGACAAGCCACTGCCGTAATCGAGGTAGCAGCCGCAAGAGATGAATATTTTAAGGAAACGGGCATATACGTTCCTATATGTTCCGACGGCGGAATCGTATATGACCATCACCTCACACTGGCCCTTGCCATGGGAGCCGACTTCATAATGCTCGGAAGATACTTTGCACGTTTTGACGAATCTCCGACAAACAAGCTCAATGTAAACGGAAATTATGTTAAGGAATATTGGGGCGAAGGTTCAAGCCGTGCCCGCAACTGGCAGCGCTATGATCTGGGCGGCGACCCTCGCATGAAGTTTGAAGAGGGTGTAGACTCATACGTTCCGTATGCAGGACCTTTACACGATAACGTAAATCTTTCACTGACAAAGGTTAAATCAACCATGTGCAACTGCGGAGCTTTGAGCATTAAAGAACTTCAGGAAAAAGCCAAGCTCACGCTGGTTTCCGCAACTTCCATAGTTGAAGGCGGAGCCCATGACGTAATTTTAAAGGACGCTTCAAGCAATGTAATTAAATAACAAAAAGCGGGAAGGTAGGTAAAAAATATGGACAGCAATAAACGCCCTGAAACAATGGCTCGTATAAATACATCGGAGCTTGCTGAGGCTTTCATAGCCGAGCAGGTTGAAGCAATCAAAAAACAGGTAGGAGATAAGAAAGTTCTTCTGGCCTTATCCGGAGGCGTGGACTCATCTGTGGTTGCAGCTCTTCTGATTAAAGCCGTAGGACAGCAGCTCGTATGCGTTCACGTAAACCACGGTCTGCTGCGTAAAGGCGAGCCGGAACAGGTTGTAGAGGTTTTCAGAAATCAGATGAACGCAAACCTCATATATGTTGACGCCGTTGACCGCTTTCTTGACAAGCTGGCAGGCGTCGCAGACCCTGAGAGCAAGCGTAAAATCATAGGAGCGGAGTTTATCAGAGTATTTGAGGAAGAAGCCCGCAAGCAGGACGGAATCGAATTCCTTGCACAGGGCACTATATATCCGGACATTCTTGAAAGCGACGGCGTAAAGGCTCACCACAATGTAGGCGGTTTGCCTGAAGATTTACAATTTGAACTTGTGGAACCAGTAAAGCTTTTATTCAAGGATGAAGTTCGTGTTGTTGGAAAAGCTCTCGGCTTGCCTGACAATATGGTATTCCGCCAGCCGTTCCCAGGTCCGGGACTTGGCGTTCGCTGCCTTGGAGCAATCACACGCGACAGACTTGAAATCGTCCGTGAATCGGATGCAATTCTTCGCGAAGAGTTTGCCAAAAACGGCCTTGAGGGCAAAGTTTGGCAGTATTTCACGGCAGTACCTGATTTTAAATCAGTCGGAGTAAAGGACGGCGCACGCACCTTTGCATATCCTGTAATCATCAGGGCGGTCAATACGGTTGACGCCATGACCGCAACTGTTGAGGATGTTCCGTTTGCGCTTTTGCAGCATATCACAGAGCGCATCACTCATGAAGTTGAAGGAGCAAACCGCGTGCTCTTTGACCTGACACCAAAGCCGGTTGGCACGATAGAGTGGGAATGATTTTCGAGGTCGAAGAAAACCCATAGTTAAGCGGTTTTCTAAGCCTTAATGCCCTCCGTGGCAACATTATTTGAATTATCATAAGAATAAGCAAAGAGTTATCAGATTTTTGAAGTCTGATAGCTCTTTTTCTTTTACTTATTTATTGAATTGTGAAATCACCAATTTAAAAAATCATATGCCAAGTTACCAAGTAATTTTAATTCTAAATCAAGAGGTTCTGATTTAAGAATATCAGAGATTTCATTCTGACATTGTAAATATTGATTTGTGGTCAATTTGCTCCAAACACAATTTTTAATATTGACTTTACCGAGAATGATGCTATCCAACGGGCAATCACAATTTGAAAAATCGGATGTTGTGTGGTCCGTAAAAATGTAGTCGCTAAAAATGTAAAGATATTTAAATGTCATATTAACAAGCTTTTGTGCAAGACCGTACCTCGTAACATATTTGTTTCCTGTTCCGATTATTTCTTCATTGCCGAATAATAAAGAAACTGCATAAATTAGACTGCGAAAAAAATGTCAGCAAAAAATGTAGATAGGTACAACCGCTTCAGAAACATCACAGTGGGGTTTCGAGTATCGCCTGAAGAAAATGAGGAAATCAACAGAGCAGTTGCTCTTTCGGGTTTATCGAAGCAGGAATACTGTTACCGTTGCTGTATGGAGCGTGATGTAGTTGTGCAAGGCAATCCGAGAGTATATAAGGCTCTCAAAAATCAAATGGCAGATGTGCTTGTGGAATTACAGCGCATAGAAGCAGAAAACAGTATCAGTGATGATTTATTGAATATCATTGAACTGATAATCGCTACAATGTACGGACTGAAAGGAGATGTTGCAGATGACGAATAAAAAAGAAATGACCACCCTTTGTGTATCTGTTGGCGCAGATACGGAGCAGTCATCTCAAAAATGTATTAATAATATTATAACCGGAAATGATGAAAATATCAATAGTTTCATCGAAAAAGGCGGTGATTGCAGTGGCTGAACTTAAAATTCTTAATATGAATGAAATTCCCGTCACCGAAGTTGAATGGCTTTGGTATCCGTATATTCCTTACGGAAAGATAACCATAGTTCACGGCGATCCCAGCGACGGAAAAACGATGATGATTTTGCAGTTGGCTTCTATTCTATCGAGGGGCGACAAACTTCCTTGTGATGATACAGAGCGTGAGCCGATAAAAATTATTTACCAAACCGCAGATGACGGACTCAGCGATACGATTAAGCTCCGCCTGCTTGCAGGCAACGCAGACTGCGCACAAATTAGAGTAATCGACGAGTCAGAAACTGCGCTCTCAATGCTCGACGAAAGAGTTGAACAGGCAATCGTTGAAACAGGCGCAAAGGTAATAATTTTAGACCCGGTGCAAGCATATATCGGCGCAAAAATTGATATGAACAGAGCAAACGAAGTCCGCAATGTTCTCTCGCAGTTAGGTCGAGTTGCAGAAAAACACGGGTGCGCCATAATACTTGTCGGACACTTGAATAAGGTACACGGCGGTAAGGCTAATTACAGAGGTCTTGGTTCAATCAACTTTCAGGCGACGGCACAAAGCGTGCTCATAGTCGGCAGGCTCAAGGAGAACGAAGCAATGCGAGTAGTCGCTTACGAAAAATCTTCTCTTGCGCCCGAAGGCAAACCAATTGCCTTTGAGCTGAATAGAGAAAACGGATTCACTTGGAAAGGTCATTATGATATTTCTATCGACGATTTATTAAACGGCGTCAGCCGTGAAAAGAAATCTGAGCAAGCAGAAAATTTAATTACTGATTGTTTAGCCAACGGAAAATATCCGCAGCAGATTTTATTGAAGAAAGCGCAGAATATCGGTATCTCAAAAAGAGTGCTTGATGAAGCAAAAAAGTCGCTCGGCGTTAAGTCAATAAAAGAAGGCAACGGATGGTATTGGGAACTTCCCGAGGAAGAACAGAAATCTGTCGGCGTTTGGGGACAGCGCCACCTGCGATATATTAAGCAGCATAAACGTGTCTTTTTCGCTAATCTGCTGACATCTTGTAAGCTGAACAGCTACCTTGCAGAAAAAGAAAATGTAACGGAAAAGCTCAAATCAGAAAATCAAATGCTGTGGGTACAGCGAATGAACAGTATCCGTAATCGTGCAACGGAAATTGTAAATATAGACTTAATCTACGCATAAAAATCACGCCGAGTGTAGCTCTGAAAATGAGTTATGCTCGGCATTTTTTGCTTTTTCAGTAGTTAGTTCAAAAATGCGGATTGTTGTTTAAAAACTGTTGTCTTATAGTCCGTTTACTTGTATAATATAAAATGAATTATTGTAATATCGGATAGCTTTATCGGCAGGGAGAGCATTATGATTACTGAAAAAGTTGGTAACAGAATTAGAGAACTGCGTAATGAAACAGGTTTGAGCCAAGAAAAGTTTGCTTTAAAGATTGGTATGGACCGCACTTACTTTGCAAGCGTTGAACTTGGCAAACGCAATATAGCATTAAAAAATATTGAAAAAATTGCAAACGGATTAGGTGTAACCCTTTCCGAATTGTTTGAAGGACTTTAAGTTTCAACTTGTTATATACGATTGATTTGGGAGTAAAGAGAGGACAATGATGATGGTAGCCGAGAAAAAATTATATAAAACATCATTGATAAATAACCGCAGATATTTGGGAAACAAGTATAAGCTTCTGCCGTTCATTACTAAAGTAGTTAGCGAAGAATGTTCTGACATTAAATCTGTTGCTGATATTTTCGCAGGTACCGGAGCAGTTTCCTCCGCTTTTAAGGATAAGACTATCATTACAAACGATTTAATGTATAGTAACTATATTTGTAATTTTGCGTGGTTTGGTTCGCAGGAATATAGTCCTCAGACAATCATTGATTGCATCATTAAATATAATTCCATCTCTAAATACGAAGATAACTATATGACCGAAAATTTTGCAAATACATATTTCAGCTATAACGATTGCTCTAAAATCGGCTTTATAAGAGAAGATATTGAACAAAACTATCTTGACGGAAACATCAACGAGAGAGAAAGAGCAATTCTTATCACATCGTTGCTTTATGCTATGGACAAAATTGCAAAGACCTGCGGTCATTATGATGCGTACCGTAAGGGCGCAGACTTTGACGCTTCGCTTGAGTTATTCGTGCCTTTAGCAGAGGCTCATAACAATGCCGAAAACGAGTGCTTTAATAAAGATGCAAATGAATTGGTTAAAGAAATTTACGCTGATTTAGTTTACATTGACCCCCCATATAATTCTCGTCAGTATTGCGATGCATATCATTTGCTTGAAAATGTTGCCCGTTGGGAAAAGCCTGATGTTTTCGGTGTTGCAAAGAAAATGAACAGAGATAAAATGAAAAGCAAATACTGTACTCAAAGCGCTACGGAAGCATTTGAGGATTTAATAAAGAATATTAACGCAAAATATATATTGTTTTCATACAACAATATGGCTACTAAAGGAAATGGGCGCTCAAATGCTAAAATTGCAGATGAAGATATTATGCGGATTTTGCAGAGTAAAGGCACAGTAAAAGTTTTCTCTGAAAATTACAAGGCTTTTTCGGCAGGTAAATCAAATATTGTCGATAATGCTGAACGACTGTTTTTATGTACTTGCTTTAGTGAGGAACAATAATATGATTCAGTCCCCTCTTAACTATACAGGCGGTAAGTTTAAGCTGCTTCCTCAAATATTGCCACATTTTCCTAAAGACATTGATGTGTTTGTTGATTTGTTTTGCGGTGGCTGTAATGTTGGAATAAATGTTGACGCAAACACAGTCATATATAATGATTTAAACGAACACCTGCTTTACTTATATAACACCTTTAAGAACTTAGACAAGGAAGCCACGTTTGAATGGATTTATCAGATAATTGATAAATACGAATTATCTCTTGTGAGCAAAAACGGATATGATTATTACGATTGTGAAAGCAGCAAAGGACTTGGCGACTACAACAGAGAGCATTTTTTAAAGTTGCGTGATGATTTCAATGCAATTCAAAACGAAGATTATTATTACTATGTAATGCTCTATGTAATTATCGTTTATGCGTTTAACAATCAAATCCGCTTTAACAGCAAGGGAGAGTTTAATCTTCCTGTCGGCAAGCGTGATTTCAACAAGAAAATGGCAGATAAATTATCTGCGTTTATAGATAGAATCCAAACGCAAAACTGCATATTTACTTGTAAGGATTTTAGAGAGTTTGATATTTCACAGTTGGACGGCAACGATTTTGTATATGTTGACCCTCCGTATCTTATCACTTGTGCTACATATAATGAGCAAGGCGGTTGGAGCGAAGAAACCGAGCGTGATTTATTAGCATTTTTGGATACACTTTCCGAAAAAAATATACGCTTTGCGATTTCCAATGTTCTCAGGAGCAAAGGTAAAGAAAATCATATATTGATTGAATGGCTCAACAAACATAGCGATAAATATCGTGCTATTCCGCTGAATTATAGCTATTCAAATTCTAACTATCAGACGAAAGATAAAGTTTCTGTCAGCGAAGAAGTGCTGATTGTGAATTATTGAGGAGGGGCTACTATGAATATTCCGTATAAAAGCTTTTGTTGGAGCTTAGGCACAACGAGCTTTAGAACAAAAAACTTTAATAAAACCATAGAAGAACAGCTTGCTCTTTTGAATGAATTTTGGACTCTTGATGAAAACCAAAATACAGAATGGTCCGGAAATAATGAATTGCAGTCCCGTTATTATGATTTTATGCACGAAAAGGGTTTTCTTGTTGGTAATGCTGGGAATAAGCCCAAAGACGCTCGTGAAAAAACATCTGGCTTAGTTGACATAGGCTTGATTGATGATAATAGAAAATTAAGTAAGGTCGGTAAAGCTTTGCTGCGTGTCAGCACTGAAAATGATTTCAACTCGGATAATCAATTCCAAATTGCAAAAGACAGTTTTATTTATTTGAAACAGTTATTGAAAACATATTATGAGATCGAAGGGCAAACTGTAAGACCTTTTATGGTGTTACTCCGCTTGCTAAGTACATTCAACTATTTAACACTTGACGAATATACCTATTTATTACCACTGTGTATAGGTGCAAGAGAAACGACCGAAATTGTTGGAGAAATTGCAAACTTACGCAGTAATCGCACTTCGATTGATGAAATTATCATAAACCGCTTAATGAATATGCCGAACTATATCGTAGCATTAGAATATTTACTCGAAAATGATGTTACAGAAGATTTAGTATGTGAAATTGGGCTGAATAGAAAAAGTCGTCAATATGATAAGCCATATTTCAAATTATACAATGCATTATTTGATGTTTTTGTGAATGGAGATATTGACAGCTTACCGTCAGTTTACTCTGCAACAAAAGATATAAAAATCGGCAAGTGGTGGCGTAGTTATTTATTCGATACTTCCTCCGAATCCGCCATTAGAAAATTCCCTTCAGCGCATTTGAAAAATACAGCTTTTGATTATGCAACAAACGAAAGCGAGTTTAAGAAGGCATTTTTCAAAACAGTACACCTGTTTAAAGCCAAAGCCACACTTTCAGACTACCTTGATTTAAATCGTCGTTACATAAAAACTACTGATATTGTATTATTCGAAGATGATACAGTTAAATTAGATGTCGTTCCGCAATATTTTTTCAAATCTGTTATGGAGCAACTGTATTCAGATATTTTTGTTAAGTCTGAATTACTTTATGAAAATTGCAGTATTGAAAGTATTTCGGCTTGCCTTGTTGTTAGTGACGATACGATTATTGATGGTATTAATGAGGAGCTTGGATTAAGCGTAACTACTATTGAAGCAGCTCGTGAAGCCTTAGAGGATAATCGTTATCAGAGATTGCAACACCTTATCGATACTAAATTTACTGATGAAAATTTGTTGTCATTGCTTGATTATTTTGAAGATAGAAACGATACTGAAATTAGAAATATGGTTACTGATAACGCTGATGTGCCTACCATTTTTGAGTATGTATTGGGAATTTTGTGGTATAAAGCAAGTGAAAGACAAGGAAAGATTCTTGATTATATGAAACTTTCGCTTGACGCTGATCTCCTTCCGAAAACACACGCTGCAGGTGGTGAAGCCGATATTGTCTATGAATATTGTGCAACTGAAGCCTATCCAGAACATACATTACTTCTTGAAGCGACACTTGCCGATAGCACGAACCAGCGCAGAATGGAAATGGAGCCGGTATCAAGACACTTAGGAAGACATTTAATACGCACAGGAAATCTTAATTCATATTGCGTTTTTGCAACTAACTATCTTGATATTAATGTAATTGCTGATTTTAGAGGTAGGAAATCAATGCCGTTTTATGATACTCAGGACTATTCTAAATCTGTAAATGGTATGAAAATTATTCCGTTGCAAACATCGGAATTAAAGAAAATTGTGTCTAACGGTAAAACATATAAAGAATTATATCCGTTGTTTGAGGCAGCTTTTAATTCAACTTTGCCCCCTCACGAGTGGTACAATCCGTTTGTTCAAATGCTATGACATAGGTTTGAATAATAATTAATTATTGGCGATAAAATATATTGTGTAATCTTTTTAAGGAGTTGTGCAATATGGACGATCGCTTATCTAAAAAGGAGAGAAAAAGAGAATTGAATATAAAACCGCAAGATAAAACCATAAAGGAATTACTGCTCTCCGGTCGTCAATTTATTATTCCAAGATTTCAGAGAGAGTATTCTTGGGACAGAAAAAATTATAAAGAATTTTTAGACGATATGCTCAATTGCTTAATTGTTAGTGATGGAAAAGTTATTTACGATCAATATTTCCTTGGAACAATGTTGTTTGTTGGAGATTGTTTTGAGGGAGATAAGAGTGAAATTGATGTAGTTGACGGACAGCAACGCTTAACAACTATTACCATATTATTTTCTGCTTTATCTGATCGTTTTTTACAAATAAATCAAGATACACTCAGTGAGCAAATATTCAAGTATATTATGACTAAAAATGATGATGGCGAAGATGTAAGGATTATAAAAAGTAAAACTCATTACCCATTTTTTGCTTTTTATATACAAGAGCGAGAAAAAACAAATACGAAGAAACCGTCAACTGAAGAGGAACAGTGTATAAAAGAAACTTACGAATACCTTTACAACAATTTAAGTGAAGAAAAGCTTAGAGCGTTTTTAAAGAAAAAATACGGCGATGACAATATTGATGAATTAAACTATGTTGATATTCTCAAAGCAGTGAGAGATCAGGTTTTGAATACCACCTTTGTATCAATATCTACAAAAGAGCGCAAGCAAGCAAATATGATTTTTGAGATACTCAATGCTAAAGGTAAAAATTTATCAGGCGTTGATCTAATTAAAAATAAAATTTTTGAAATAGTAAATGACACAGAACCAGCAGATTATGCCGAAGAAAAATGGAAATCAATAAAGAATATTTTAAATGCACGCAATGTTGATGTTGGTTTCGTGCAATTTTACCGCTATTTTTGGATTTCTAAATATAAGAAATCTAATGTAAATAAGTTGTACGATGATTTTAAATCCACTATTAAACCAGCCAATAAAGATCGATATAAAAAATTTTTAACAGAAATAGAAGATACCGCAAGAATATATGTTCAAACCGTTTCTCCTGAAAGAAATGATTTTCAAAATAAAAAAGAGTATTTTGGACTTGTTCAAAGTATTAAAGTTATGTCGGATTACTTTAATATAACGCAAGTACGAATAGCTTTAATTGCGTTAATTGAAGCTAAAGAAAAAGGAATTATAACTTTGACACAACTAAAATCAATGGTTTATGAACTCGAGAATTTCCATTTTTCTTATAATGCGATTTGCTCTAAACCCACAAATAAACTTGAAAAGATTTATTCTGATTTTTCTATTTCTTTAAGAAATTGCAATGATAAAATTGAAGCAAGAAATATTATAAAAAAATTAACTAATCAGTTGAATGAAATTTATGTTTCATATCAAGAATTTGAAAGTGAATTTATCAATTTGACATATACCAAAAAAAGCAATAATTCTGATAATGTGATAACTAAGTATGTTGTTAATAAAATTGCTTCTTATTATGAAGGTAAAGAAATTTTTGAAGATGACGGAAGTATTGAACATATACTTCCTGAATCAAACGATACAAAAAATAATAATATAGGAAATTTGATTTTGTTAGAACAAGTCTTAAATGGAGAAGCGGATTGTTTAGAATATATAGACAAAATTACAGTGTACAAAAAATCATCGTATAAATGGATAAAAGAGTTTGTAAGTAGTAATACAGAATGGTCAGATGATAAGATACAAGAACGATCAAAAAAATTATCTGAATTTTACTACACGAAGATTTTAGCAAAAAAGATATCATTAAATGCTTTGAAACGATAATTCGTGACAACAAAATGACAACAGAAATTTGGAGAGTCCATATTTTATGGATATTTCAGATAACTAAAATAACTCGTGCTAAATTACCAATACAAAATTGTTTAAGTGGTGGTTTCCAGGAGCGAGTGGGAGTAAGCCCCGAAGTCGAACCCCCAGTGTTTATGCGGGTTTGCGGACTTCCAACAGGTCTTTTGATAACAAATTGATAACAGTCATATAAAAGCGGTTATTCTCGCTGTTAAGTGGCTTGCAGGTAGCGGAATGATTTTCAAGCGGCTTGTATGATTGTAAAAAATCCATATTAAAACGCCCTTAGCTGTGGGTAGTAACTCATAGCTAAGGGCGTTTTTGTCGTCTTTATTTGAATATGAAAGGAGGTTATCGCTCCATTACATAATTTGTGAGTAAAATTCCTTGTCGCTGCACTTGTTGTTTGGCTACAACTTTATATCCTCGCTTTTCAAAAAATCCTTTGGCGGTAATAGAAGCGTGTGTGACGATTTTTTCAGCGTGGCTTGCCTGCTCCAGTTTGTCACATATTGCGGTTGCAATACCCTGATGCTGAAAATCGGCGTGTACATACAATCTGTCCAGATAACCTGTATTGTCTATATCGCCAAAGCCTACGACAGTTTCATTTGTTTCGGCGACAACCGTATAGTTAGACAGAAAAGAACGATTCCATTGTTCAAGGTCAATGCTCCCAGTTGCCCACGCATTGAGCTGTTCTTCTGAATAGTCGTTAGCATTGACTATGTGAACGGTATTAAAAAACAGCTCTGCGAGTGTTTTACAGTCGCTTGGGGTGTAATCTCTTAAAATCATAGCAGTTTTTTGCTCCTGTGGTTTTATGTTTATATTTTACAAAAGGCACATTGGTATTACAACTTTATTTTAGCAGCTTATTCAAGGGTAAATAAAGACAAATTTTGAAGAAATGGGCGGTGTTTGCAAGCAGGTTGAAGATTATTTCCTCCCCGGTTTGAAACTGCCCGAAAAGGAAATACAATCTATCGGCATTCGGGAGGGGTAGAGACATAAAAGTTACTCGAAAGGGCATAGAAGGACAATTTATGCAGCATTGCTGACGAACAGCAAGCTGAACAGCTACCTTGCTGATATTGACCGACAGGCAGAGGAACTGTTTTCTCAGCTGGTTAAACAGATGACAGAGAATGAAGATATTGCATAACAGCTTGAGGCAGAAAACCAAATGTTATGGGCAGGTAAAAGAAACGCTATAAGAGAGGCGGCAGCAGAAATCGTAAATAATAAATAGTAATATGATTTATTTAAAATCACATGGCGGCTGAGAACGATTCTTCCCCCATTTTTATTTGTAAATTTTTAAAGCAGTTTTGATAATATTTGACTGTTTGCTGAAATTGTAATATACTATTTTCAATTAAAAGAAAGAGGTGGAAAGATGATTAACTTTTCTTGCAGATAAAATCAAAATATGCAATAGTGCTTTTATGGTACTGTTGCGCTTGTTGCAAGATAGTTATAAGTTTATCTAACTCTATATAGTACCATTTCCATTTTGCGAAGTGGTGTAATTATGCTATGATGAGCCGTAAGAATTGACTTTCTTGCGGCTTTTATTTTTTATGAAAGGAAGTGGCTTTAATGGAAACCGCAGAATTGGTTGTTACGCATGATTTGCTCCGTATAGAGTCGGTAAGTATCGGTGAAGTCTATACGGAGTGAAATATCACCGTGACACCGACTTTGTATCTAACAAGACATACAAAGGAGGATTATACTTATGTCAATGATTAAAATAGAGAATCTTACCTTCTCCTATCCAACAAGCTATGACAATATCTTTGAAAATGTAAATTTTCAGATTGACACCGACTGGAAGCTCGGCTTTGTGGGAAGAAACGGCAGAGGAAAAACGACACTGTTAAACCTATTGCTCGGTAAGTATGAGTATAGTGGTAAAATCCACTCATCCGTGCAGTTTGATTATTTTCCATATCCCGTAGTGGACAAAAAGAAATTTACCAACGAAATTTTCTTTGAAATCGCACCCGGTGCTGAAGAATGGGAATTGATGCGAGAGCTGTCCTATTTAGATGTGAATGTCGACGTTCTTTATCGCCCTTTTGAAACACTTTCAAACGGCGAACAGACAAAGGTGCTATTGGCGGCATTATTTTGCAATGAAGGACACTTTCTTTTAATTGACGAGCCGACAAACCACCTGGATACGAAAGCTCGTGAAATGGTAGCCGCTTATCTGAAAAGGAAAAAAGGCTTTATACTTGTGTCTCACGACCGCCGTTTTTTGGATGGCTGTGTTGACCACATTTTGTCGCTGAACAGGGCAAATATTGAGGTGCAAAGCGGAAACTTTTCCTCTTGGATGACAAATTTTGAGCGGCAACAAGAATTTGAACTGGCACAAAACGAACGCTTACAAAAGAACATCAGTCGATTGCAGCAATCGGCAAAACGTTCTTCCGTGTGGTCCGACCGAGTGGAAGCGTCAAAAATTGGTGCAGCAGATAAAGGCTATGTCGGGCATAAAGCCGCAAAAATGATGAAGCGTTCAAAGTCAATCGAGGCAAGACAGCAGCATGCAATCGAGAAAAAATCAGGGCTTCTGAAAAACATCGAAACTGCCGAAAACTTGAAGCTCAAGCCCTTGATGTATCACGCTGACAGGCTCGTTTCCTTTTCTGATGTTTCGGTATGTTATGATAGAAAGACGGTATGTGGGCCTGTTTCCTTCACTGTGCAGCGAGGAGATAGAGTCGTGCTTGACGGCAGAAATGGAAGCGGCAAAAGCAGTTTGCTGAAGCTCTTAACCGGTGAGCCGATTGCACATACGGGGACACTGCAATTAGGTGCGGGACTTATCATTTCCTATGTGCCGCAGGATACTTCTCATTTAAAAGGGCGACTGTCCGATTTTGCAGAAGAAAACCATGTAGACGAAAGTTTGTTCAAGGCAATACTGCGAAAAATGGACTTTGAGAGAATACAGTTTGAGAAAGATATTCGAGACTTTTCGTGCGGTCAGAAGAAAAAAGTGCTGATAGCAAAAAGCCTTTGTGAGCGGGCACATTTGTATATATGGGACGAACCGCTTAACTTTATTGATGTCTATTCCCGTATGCAGATCGAGCAGCTAATAAAAGAGTTTTCGCCTACGATGATTTTTGTGGAACACGATAGTGCGTTCAGAGATTCGGTTTCCACAAAAACGGTGCAGTTATAAAGCGAATCGGCGGTGTGGATGTAACCCTTGCGAATTAGCAAATTCACAAAATTTCTCATCGCCATTTCCAACAAAATATTTTCATTAAAGAGGCGCCGTGATATAATAAAATATAAAATTAGCTCAGAACAAATGGTGCCGTTATGAATAAATATATTGAGCGGAAATTTGCTGCTTTAAGATACGAAAAAAATATTTTGCCCGTTGAAGAAACTAATCTGCCGGTAGATGCAACTCCTTCAATGCGGCTTCTTCATGCCCTGCGTCAGCCTGTCCAGACAACAGCGATTTGCGGGGCTTTTTTGTTTGATAAAAAGAGCTAAACATTGCTTATGATTACTGTCATAACATTCAAATGATGAAAAAGTTTTGAACATGTATCTGAGAGAGCAGAAGAAAATTATATGAAGGGAAACTGCCGATGATTGGAAGGAGAAAGCATAAATGGACAGCGAAAAAATTATGGCTTTTTTGCAAGAGTATTGGTATATTGCCTCAGCAATCGCAGGTGTGGTGACTTTGATTGGAGCAATCTGCAACTGGAACTGGCTCTGCGATCCCACCGGAGCACCACGCTCTCACCGTTTTGGCCGCGGCTCCCGGCGAGTGATTTTTTTCCTGCTGGGCGTAATCCTGATTATAGTAAGTATCTGGGGTTTTGTACTGAAATTGAAATAGGAGAAGAAAGACTATGATGACTGAAAAATATCCAACTTGGCTCATCGGCCATGTGAAAGAGTGGACAGAGAAGCGTCTGCCCACCGTGACACTCTGTTCCACCACTGGCAATGAACTGCTGGAGGTTTGGTATTACGGAGATCTGCTCACGGTGAAGGGAGAGCCTCGATCCTATATCATAGATGGCGATGAGGCCCCCGGACTGGTGGCTGCCCGTGACCCGGAGAGCGGCGAGGAGTTCGTCATCTTTGACGGTGGGCGGCATGGCTACGACAATATGTTCTGCGATGAATACGATTCATCCGAACTGGAGCACCGTCCCCTCAAGCGGTACGAGATCCCCGCTTCCAAGTTGGCGCTGGAGCTGGGTTACAGTATCGACTATGAGGACGAAAAAGAGGTTTTCAAGCCGGACGATGCGGATACAGTAGAGCTGATAAACGGTGAGCGGATGCCCTGGGAACAAGTCAAGCGGGACGGCATTGACTATATCGCCCTTTACTATATAAACGAGAAAGGGAAACAAGTCCAGATTTTAGACGCAGAGCTGGCATGAGTATGGTAATTTAATTCTTTGATAATCTTAGGAGGTACTCCATGACCCAGGAAGAACAGATTCGCCTTTATCGGCTTATGGAAAAACTCAACTGGTTTTTCCACCAGGAGATGCGCTACCTGAATCGGGATATTGCGGAAAAGACTGCAAGGGAGTGCTACCCGGAAATCAGGGATTTTACATACGATATTCTGTGGAATGACCTGCCCAAAGAGGTTCAGGAGCAGCTCATGGACGAGGAGGAAACGCTGTGAATAGGTTGATTTGTTCTTTTGATTGCTTGCACGACAACAGAGTCCTAAGTTATTACACGGATTTTGAAACCCATACCCTGCGCCTGAACACCCAAACCGAAGCCGGAGAGAAAGTCTCCGTCTGCTTTACAGGTTTGCTGGCTCACCGGTTTGAAAATGTGACTCAGGATAATATCCTTTTTGGAATGGATGAAATCACCGTGGAAGGATTTTTTGAACAGTACAAAGACCTGCTGGCGCATTCTCTACAATATGGATTTCCTGCCTGCTGCGGCGACGAGGAGTTGCGGGAGCGGATGAAACAGGAAAAAATACGAGTATTTGTCATAGACTCTTCCCTTGGATTGTGTGGATTTGTGCTGGCTCAGGAGGTGGAATTACATGATAGAGTTTGACAAGAATCATAGCATGACATGGACGGAAATGATGTCAGCCTATCAGATTTTTCGGGCAAAGCTGTTTGATTGGACCCACGAATCAGATCAGGTAAAACAAAAGGATCTGCTCCAGGAGCTTGGCTCCTGGGAAAGTCGGGATCTTCACAGAAGAATGCTGGTGGTGGATTTCCTGCGCAGTACCGAGATGTGGGACAAAAAGTCCCTTCTCTTAGTCCAGAAAGAACTGACAGCGATTGCTTTATATGAACAGGACGAGGTTGCCGCTTATGCGCGAATGGCGTTGTCAAAATTTAAAGGCCAGCCGGAACGACTTGCTATTGCTGATGAGGTGCTCTATCTGGCAGCGGTTGAAACGGAAAAGGCAAACCCCGACCCCGTCGTATTCCACAATGGCTGTCTGCTGCTGTATGATTTGAGGTGTGAAGCAGAGTTTTCGCAGTATACAGATTGCTATGGAAATTTAATTGAGCAGGCATACGGTTTAGATAAAAAGGATTTGGAGGACATGAAGGTAACGTTGTCTGCTGGTCCTTAACAACGGGTAGAAAATAAAAACATGAATGGGAGGCAGCACATTGAGCTACACAAAATTCAGCAAAGAAGTAAATAAGTGGTTAAAGGCCAATGGCCTGCCCTGCTATGGAACGGCCTATGACAGCCCCGAAGTAACAAAGGCTCGGCTGGACGCATGGATGTGTGGGAGCAAAACTATGCTGCGGAAGTGGATTTCTGAAAGGCGTTACCGGGAATTGATTTCCTGTGCTCACGGCGGCTGGTATCAGGATGATGTGATATTTGAGCCTTTGGCTGAACATTTTGTGGACAATCACCTGTTTGATGAACTGCGGTTTCTCTGTGAACGCAGCATCCGTTTTTCCGTGGAAGATATGCTCTCTGTCATCAAATCTGAGAAAGAGGAGCATGGGGCGCTTGATATAGAAACCATTCGGGGCATAGATGTTCCGAGCTATGTGGCGGGCTGCAGCTATTCCCGTTTGGGTGAGATCGCCAAACACAGGAAGCGGGCGCTGGATCAGCTCACCCGCTATACAGGCTATCTGGAACAGATTCATGGGCCTGCGGAGTATCTGGAACAGGTAAAGAGACTGCAAGATAGCGTTGCGGACCTGACAACGAAAGCAAAGAATTTGAAACCATTCCGGTTTCGGTTGGCAGCCGAGCGTTAGAAAGAAAGGAGTGTGTGGTCGTATGAACCGAATTGTCGATAAACCATATTTTACATACAGCGCATACAGCGCCCTTACCTACGGCATCCAAGTGAAATGCCCTAAATGTCAAGGACCGGGCATGGTAACGGCGGATAAAGACAGTGCCTATTTCCGATGCCTGTGCTGCGGTCACAAAGAGGCCCGCGATCGAGCGGTTTATCGCTATGATGTGCATAACCAATGTAAGAACTGCGGCAGGTACTACCGGGTGGATATTGAGGATGAGGAAAGACAGCATTTTTCCGTTCTCCATGTGGACTGCCCATACTGCGGAACAACTATGCCGGGAAAAGTCCACAAGACGGCGGAAGCATATTCATATATCGGCGAGATCGAAAACGGCACGGAGCCCTTCTTTTGCTTGGAGCTCTGGTTTCTTACCTCATTTCAGGGCAAACCGGTCTGGGCTGTCAACAGGGAACATCTTGCCTATCTGATAAACTATCTCAGCGCTGACCTGCGGGAAAAGCCTACAGGAATAAATGTCATGAAGACTCAGGCCGACCACCTTCCGACTTTTATGAAAACCTCAAAGAATCGGGAGCGTATCGTGAAGCTGCTAAAGAAAATGCAGGAGGAATGAGGATGAATGATGAAAGCCGGGAGAATTTAGAACAATCCGAGGAGGAACAGTATATGGAAATTTTACAGCAGTGCCAGAAGTGGCATGAGAACGACGAGTACCAAAAGATTATCGATGCGCTGGAGGCGATTCCCGACTATGAGCGCACCCCTGAGATAGACAGTGAACTGGCTCGAGCCTACAACAATCTGGCAGGGCCTGAAGATCGGGAGCTGCTTAAAAAAGCAATCAATCTGTTGAAACCTCATGAGGAATATTTTGCGGGCGATCATTTCTGGAACTTCCGCATGGGATATGCCTACTGTTATCTGGATCAGGAGGGCAGGGCGCTGCCATATTTTCGTAAGGCGTTGGAGGCTTGTCCCGGCGACGAGGATACCCAGACATTTATTAGCTGGTGTGAAAAAGGCATCACCCTGCCTCGATTCTCAGAATGTTTCCGGGAACGGATAGAAAACTGGTGGGAAACCTTTGCCGAGATGGAAGGGTCACTGCGCCGGATGATAGAAGAGGACAAGAACCACACCCGCAGTGCAGAGATCGTGGCTCAGCTGGAAGAAGTCCTGAACTTGGTCTTTGACGATATAGCCTTTGAAATGGGTTTCAACGGAGAAAAATATGAGCTGATTCTCACACCGGAGGGCGATAAGGTCAAGCTGTTTGAGTTGGCCTATTTCCGAAAACACGCCCCAAAAGAGGTGCTAAAGCACTGGAACATCTTAGTGGGCCGCCAGCCGGGTGGGAATATCGGACTGCGTACCGACGACGGCTGGGACATTTCCGGGGAAGATGTGGAGATTTGGCTGGAGGAGCAGGGCGAAAACAGCTTTGCTATTTCCGCTTACTGTGAAAAGCTGCTGCCTATGGTTCGGGAGGAGGAAGGCAGAGCATGGTGGATGCTCACCACACTCACCGACCAGATTCTGGGCGAAATTCCTCACATGAGATACGTAGACAGCTTCGATGTGCTGAAAGAACCTAAAGAAGAACCGTCTATCCGTATGTCTCAGCTGCCGGACAAACTCCGTGAAAAAGGAGTGGACCTTTCCACCGATCCGGAAGCTTTTCTTGAATCTTACATCGGCTATCAAATGAAGCCCAACGAAGACCCGGACGCTGACTGGCGGCTTGATGTGATAGTGGGCTCCACCTGCTGTGCGCCCCTCATCAACGACTATCTGGGCGGTGACAACTACTTTATGGATGATCTCCACGCTGACGGTGCGGTAGCGGGCTTTTTCTGCTATCCGCTGGATACCCTGAGAGAGAAGGAAGGCAGTCAGAAAATTTTCGACTTCCGGGACAAGCTTGAGGAAGCGCTTACAGCCGGAGACAGCCCGGAAGCGCTCACCCTGATCGGCGGAGCCACCGGTATCTACTGCGGCTATGTGGATTTTATCGCCTGGGACATCCGCGAGGCACTCAAGAAGGCAAAAGAGTTCTTTGAGGACAGCGATATTCCTTGGGCCGACTTCCATACGTTCCGCAGGGAGGCCGGCACTGTGCCTTTGAAAAATACACAGGATGACGAGCCGGAAACCGGGAACCGGGATGATGAGCCGGAAACTGAAAATCAGGAGGACAAGCCGGAGGAAACGCCAATGGAAATAGACTATGTCTCTTACACTCCGGAAAACGCCGAGGAATTCTTCCGGCAGCTGGAGCAGTGGAATGAAGAGGATGAGTACACCCGCTGTATTCAGGTATTAGACACTATTCCCGAGGACTGGCGGAACTACCGAACTGCTTATGCTTTAGCACGGGCGCTGGAAAATTACGCTGTCATCGGAGACCACGATGAGGGAACTCCTAATCACGAGGGGGACAAAGCCCTTCTGCGTGCTATTGAGGTGCTGGAATCCGTTCGAGAGGAAGGGCAGGATAAGGCAGAGTGGAATATGCGCATGGCTTACGGCTATCAGTATCTCTATGGTCAGGAGGAAAAAGCCATTCCTTACGCCCAGCGGTGGGCGGAATTGGACCCTGAAGACGAGAATGGGCCAATGGTTATTCAGGAGTGCGAGGAGGAGATACGTAAGCGCCGGAGCAGCCGGAAAAAGAAGAACAAGTTCGTGGCAGGGGAGACCCCATTTGAAGACTTCGACCTTACAAACTTTTGGGATGATAACGATTATGCCTTGAAAGAATATGTCAGCGACCCGCCTTCCGATGAACTTATTGCCGGCGTGGAGGAAGAGCTGGGCTACAAGCTGCCCGCATCTTATATATGGCTGATGAAACAGCACAACGGAGGGATTCCGGTAAATACCTGCTATCCCAGCGATGAGCCTACCTGCTGGGCGGAGGACCATGTGGCAATTACCGGCATTTTCGGCATCGGGCGTGAAAAGGACTGCTCACTCTGCGGAGAACTGGGAAGCCGGTTTATGATAGAAGAATGGGAATATCCCCCTATAGGCGTAGCTATATGTGACTGCCCGAGCGCCGGACACGATATGATTTTCTTGGATTACCGGACGTACGGTCCTCAGGGAGAACCTGCCGTGGTACATGTGGATCAGGAGAACGAGTATAAAATCACTCACCTGGCAGACAGCTTCGAGGAGTTTATCCGGGGACTGGAGCCGGAATCCAACTATGATGTGGATATAGACGAAGACGATTTCGACGAGGCTGATTTGAACGAAAACGATTTCGGCGAAGCTGATAACAATGACGTGGAAGAAACCGAGGCAGGCCACAAGGGCGCTTTCAGCGGTTTTGTCCTGCTATCCAAAGGAAGGTGGGACAAGCAGCAGTTTATCCGAGACATGAAAGAAAAGTGGGACATCACTGTAGAAGAAGATGACGAAAGTGAGGACAAGTGCGACGACACGGTGATTTTTGAAGCGGGCGACATGATTGCCGTTGTCAGCCTGATGACCTATCCTATTCCCAATGGAGAGGCTGAGGTCAATGCCGAAAACAACTATATGTGGAAAGACGCCGTGAAAGCTGCCAGAGAGCACAGCGCCCACATTATGGTGGCGGTGCTTGGCAAGGAAGAAGATGTTTTGAAAAAAGGCAAGCTCTATACCAAACTGGTTGCCGCCTGCTGCCGCCAGCAATATGCCACCGGCGTTTACACCAGCGGCGTGGTGTTCGAGCCCCGCTTCTATGAGGGATTTGCCGATATGATGAAGGAGGATGAACTGCCTGTTTTCAACTGGATCTGGTTCGGACTGTACAGGAGCGAGGGCGGCATGAATGTATATACTTACGGCATGGATGTGTTCGGAAAGGACGAGATGGAGGTGCTGAACGCCGACGCTCAGCCGGGAGAACTGAGGAACTTCATGGCAAGCCTTGTTTCCTATGTGCTGGAAAAGGATGTAGTGCTTCAGGACGGAGAGACTATCGGTTTTGCGGCGGACGATAAGCACACCGTCACCCGCAGCCCCGGAGTTTCTTTGCCGGAGGAGCAGATGACCCTGAAAGTCTCATGGGAACCGTCAGGCGATGAGTCTGATGACGGCGAAGATGACGATGCAGACAGCAAAGAACCCAAAGATGAGGAGGAGCCCGGCGAGCCCGAGGTATATACCGAGGAGGAAATGGAGGCAGTCGAAGGACATATCCGGCAGTATTTCGGCGAATTTGAGAATGTATTCCATGAGCTGGTTTCTCCGGACATCCATGTGGACATCTGCGTGGTGCCGCCCACCGAGGAACGGGACTACTACACGCTGGTCACCATGGGCATGGGTGCTCACCGGATGAATGTGCCGGAAGAGCTGGCAGAATATAAGCTGGAACGGGCGGAGCTTGTTATCGCTCTGCCGAAGGACTGGAAACTAAATCAGGAATCCATGCAGGATGAACGGTGGTACTGGCCTATCCGCCTGCTGAAATCCATGGCTCGCCTGCCTGTTAACTGCGACAGCTGGCTGGGATACGGTCATACGGTGGAAAACCGAGAACCTTTTGCAGACAATACCAAGCTGTGTACTGCCACTCTGATAAATCCGCAGGGCGTGGAAGAAAGCAGCAATGTCTGCACCCTGCCTGGTGGCGATGAGGTCAATTTCTACCAAGTCATTCCCCTCTACGAGGATGAATTGGACTATAAACTGGAACACGATGCAGACGCCTTGCTGGACAAGATGTCGGGCATCAGCATTGTGGTACGGCCCGACCGCCCGAATACCATGACCAGAGGTACTGTAGGCAGTGAAGCTGATGCGGAAAACATCGACATGGACGACGCCTCCTGGCATATTGAGAGTATTGAGGAGAAAGAACTGGACGTCGACCTTATAAACGCTTACAACCATATAGCTATTTACCTGCGCTGGTGTATGGAGCATGATCTTATGAGCGAGGAATTCATGAAAGAGTACGGCGAAGTGGTAAATCAGGTTAAAGACGAACACGATAGCACAGACTTGCGGGCGTTTATTCGGTATGAGCTGGGCGGATTCTTGTGCTCCGCCCTGTTTAATAAGCGAGGCCGTGCTTTTGCTGCATATTACTATGGAGAAAATGATGCCCCTTATTATCCCAGCGACATCGATAACTACGCTTTGGAATATTTCGGAGCCAAGCGGTATCACTCCAATGAGTTCAGGCAGGAGGCATATCTCTTCATTCCATTTGATGAAAAATACTATCAGGATATGGCAAAGGTGCTCGAAAAACGTTTTGAAAACTGGTTGGGACAGGACTTTGACGAGGACACTCTAAAACCTTCCGATGTGGCCCGGGCTATCATGGAGTATCTGGACTGCGAGTGTACATATTTTCCTTCTATGTCGGATGACGATCCTATCATGTCGGCATACAGTTACGCTCGGCGGCTGGGGGCAAGGGAGGGCTTTATCCCTATGCTTGTAAAGGCGGATGACGAAACGCTGCTGGAGTGTCTGGTGATGAACGCTGCTCCGGAGAGCGAGGCGGACTGCTATGAATTTGACCTCAAAACCGTGGCGGAATATCGAAAGAAGATGCTGGCAGCTCCAATAAAGGACGGAAAGGTAATTTTGGAAGAACTGACCGGACAGCGCAGGAAGGAAGCCGAGGACGATGATATGGACTGGGAAGAAATCTTAGGCGATATGAAGCACGGCTTCTCCAACGACCGCTTCGCCAGCTACTGGAAAAGCGACGATACGGGCATGACCTACCCTCTCATTCTGGCAAAAATTCCGGTGAAGGACCCTTGGGAGCTCTTTGCCTATCTGCCTTTCGGTAACTGGAATGAATGTCCCGGCACTCGGTCGCTGATGTCGGTTGCAAAATACTGGTTCGACCGGTACGGAGCTGTTCCCGCCGTCATGACCCACGACGAGCTGGAGTTCCTTGTCCCGACTCCCGTATCCAAGGAGAAGGCAATGGAAGTTGCTTTCCCGTCAGAGCAGGATTCTCATTTCACCTTGGCAACCCATGCCGGTGGGGATAAACCGGGCAAGACGGGCAACCGGGCGGTGCTGCTTTTGCTGTCGAAAGCCGCTCTGAATATGACGGAAACCATCTGTGAGAATGGATTTCGCATACATCTTGATGAACTGTATGACATCAACGCCGAGGGAAAGAATATCCTTATCCTAAGAGAGGAGTGAAATCTGTGAATATCGCCTATGAAAAACGCTATCAGGACTGGAGGGCTCAGTATGAATACTTATTTGCGCCGGAAAACCGACTTTCCACGCAAGACGAGCAGTTCTTGCTGTCTGACGGATATTCTGTCCGCTCCAAAGCCTACTTCCATGACGGGGATTTTTACCTCAACGGCAGCGAGAACGAATTGCTGGACAAGGAGGGCGAGGTGCGGTATGCCTGGCGTAGTCTTGATACGGATGCTGAATTTTGCACTATGCTTCGCCACAGTAACGGAAATCATTATCTGATATTCCGCACAGAACTGTATGGATACAGCGTCTTTGAGATAGAAAGTAGACAGGAGATGCACTATGTTCCGGCCTGCGTTCACCCGGCAGAGGGCGAAAAAGCCGAAGAAGTGTTCATCTGGACCAGCGCCGACTACGACCCCGGCACTGACATGCTGGCTGTCACCGGCTACATCTGGGCCTGCCCCTACTCTACAATCGTGCTTGACTTTTGCAGCCCTCTCCGGCCTCAGCCACCGGAGCGCTGG
The DNA here is from genome assembly GCA_021769295.1 of Bacillota bacterium. Lineage (GTDB taxonomy): Bacteria > Bacillota > Clostridia > Peptostreptococcales > Anaerovoracaceae > Fimisoma. The sequence continues at coordinate 39,383 of JAETTD010000006.1, forward strand.
GCGGATTTGCGGCACATCGTTGACCCGGAAGATTCCCTCTTCGACGATATTGAGTTTCTTCGCTGGAAAGATGACGCATTGCTCCTTCGGGGCAGCGGCGTGGAAACCGGTGCATGGAAGGAAATCACGGTTCCAATAGAATACCTTCAGCAATCCATACCGAAAAGGTAAAAAGAAATCTGAAAGCAGGTTACACATATTATACGAAAGGAGTCATCATTATGAGTTATGCTTTGATGACTCTTTTCAGCAAGAAAACAGCGGAAGCCATTTAGAAGCTGAGCAGTATAAGAAAAATTGTTTAGGCTTTGATATTATCGGAATAGACTACAATGACTATTTTCCATGGATTGCACAGAATCAAATTCAGGCAGCCTACGAGAAAGCACATGAAAGATACGAGCAAATATATGTGCTTGCAAACAGTATAGGCGCCTGTTTTGCAATGCATACATTGCAGAATTGTAATATTGAGAAGGCTTTATTTATATCGCCTGTACTTGATATGGAAAGGCTTATACTGGATATGATGAGCTGGGCGAAGGTAACAGAAAAAGAATTGTGTTCAAAAGGCGAAATTGCAACCGATTTTGGAGAAACATTATCGTGGAGGTATTTATGTTTTGTCAGAGATAATCCGGTTAAGTGGTCAGTTCCGACAGAAATTCTCTATGGAGAACGGGGAACACTGGTTTCATACAGATACAGAGCGCTGATAGACAACCCCATTTGAGGCAGTCGCCCCCTTAGCTACGGAAACAATACACCCAACGTCGATTTGTCAAACAGTACAAAACATTTCTTTTGTGCATGGACCCGGCGTACTCTATAATATGGATAGGCATAAGAAGAGAAAGTGATCTAATGTAAATCAAATCAGGAGGGAATATATGAATATTACATTTAAACCTGTAGACGAGTCAAATTACATGGATGTGATTAACTGCCGTATGGCAGAAGGACAGAAAGGATACGTAGAAGACAACCTGTTTTCACTGGCAGAGTGCTATATATATCCGAATTTTATACCAAAGGCGATGTATGCAGATGATGAACTTATCGGGTTCGTTCTCTACTACTTTGTGGAAGACGACCCGGACTATGTGTTCCTCCACAGGATCATGATCGATGAGAAGAAACAGGGTCGTGGTTATGGCAAAGCTACCTTGCTCGCATGCTGTGAGCTATTTAAAGAGGAGTTCCCGTCGATTGGTTGTGTGGAGTTGCAACATTATCCGGATAACGTTGCCGGAGACAGGCTGTATACGGCTTGCGGGTTCGAGAATCTGGGCCCGAGGAAAAGCGCACCCGGAAGATTCGAACTTGACACCGAGGATCCGAATCGCTATATTGAAATCATCAGAAGAAGATACTACGATTAGGAGGCGGCACGCTGACGCATAGATTATGAAGTTTTATATTGTAGATTGTTTTGCGGAAAACAAATACCAGGGAAATGAATTGCTGGTTATAATTGCAGACCGAAAAATAAGTGATGAAGAACAGCAACAGATTGCCAGAGAAATTAACTTTTCCGAAACAGCATTTATTCTTTCGGGAAAACAGGAAGACGGAGGATACAATGTTCGCATATGGACTCCGAATGTAGGCGAAGTACCTTTTGCAGGGCATCCGACGCTGGGAACGTCGTACATTATTCATAATGAAATGGAACATGGCTTAAGTGACAATGTAAAACTGAATCTCAAAGTAGGACAGATACCTGTGGCTGTAACTGAGGGTGGAATGACGATGAGTCAAAATGAACCTGAATTCGGTGAAATCATAGATAAAAAAGAAATCGCTGAGATATATGGAATTCATCCGGATGAGATACGTGACGATTATCCGGTGCAATGGGTTTCTACAGGCCTTGAAGCTGTAATTATTCCGTTAAAGGAACGAAATACGCTTTCCAAACTATCCGTAGATCAGATGAAATTTAACGCATATGTAAAAAGACATCCAAAATGTTATTGCAATCACTTGTTTTTCGTTGATATGGGGGATTGCGCCTTAGCTGCAAGGTGTTTGATGGAAGATTTTGTTGAAGATCCTGCTACCGGAAGTGCAAACGGAGATTTGGCAGGATACCTGATGAAGCACAACTATTTTGGAAATAGAGATGTCACGTATACGGTTTACCAAGGGGAAGATATGGGAAGACCTTCGGTTTTGCATATCCATGCAGCTTTAAAGGATGAAGAATGGACAATTGAGGTAGGCGGAAATTGTTTCATAGTAGCCGAAGGAGAATGGAAATAGAAATAGGCTTGCAGGCCGAAGAAAATCAGCATTGATGCCGCCTTTCGGCATTTCGAAAGGCTTTTCAATAACAACTTGATAACGGGTCGGCCCTTGGCTGTGAGTGGAAACTCATGGCTGAGGGCGTTTTTATATTTATTTGCCCATTGACATTACTGTTATAACTGTATATAATGAATATATACAGAAGACTGCCCAAACAGGAAACACAGACAGAGAGGCACAGAGGTGATAACTTGAACATTTTAATTGACAATAAAAGCGGAGCGCCCATTTACGATCAGATATATTCTCAGATCAAAAGCCAGATTATCAGCGGCGCATTGGACGAAAATGAGATGCTTCCGTCCATTCGTGGCCTTGCCAAGGACCTTAGAATCAGCTTTATTACGACCAAGCGCGCATACGAGGAACTTGAAAAGGAAGGTTTTCTCTATACGATTCCCGGTAAGGGATGTTACGTTGCCCCGAAAAACGTAGAACTGCTGCGAGAAGAGAATCTGAAGAAGATAGAAGAACATATAGAAGAAATCGTCAAGCTTGCAGTTACCTGTAATCTGAGCAAGCAGGACATTATTGAAATGGTTAATTTCAGCATGGAGGAAGAAAGATGAACGCACTTGAAATTAAAAACCTGACAAAATCATATCCGGGATTTACATTGGATAATCTCAACTTAACGCTGCCCAGCGGCTGCATTATGGGCCTGATTGGTGAGAATGGCGCAGGAAAGAGTACCACGATTAAACTCATTCTCGACATGATAAATAAGGATAGCGGAACGATTAACATACTGGGAAAGGACAATACCGACAATATTCAGCTTACAAAGGAGGATGTCGGCGTTGTCATGGATGAGGTCGGTCTTCCTGAATGTCTGACCGTTAAACAGGTTGGAAAGGTGATGAAGAACACCTTCCGAAATTGGGATGACGCCGAATATGAGCGGCTGCTGCGGAAACTTTCTCTGCCGGATAATAAGCCTTTTAAAGAATTTTCAAGGGGAATGAAGATGAAACTCGGCATCGCCATTGCCATGTCCCACAACAGCAAGTTGCTGATTCTGGACGAGGCGACCTCCGGGCTTGACCCGGTGGTTCGTGATGAGGTTGTGGAGATGTTCGGCGATTTTACACGGGATGAGAACCATTCCATTTTGATTTCTTCCCATATCGTCAGCGACCTCGAAAAGCTGTGCGATTATGTGGCATTTTTGCACAAGGGGAAATTGCTGCTTTGCGAGGAAAAGGACCAATTGCTTGCAGAATACGGATTGATTCATTGCACCGCTGAAGAACTGCGGAAACTTCCGCCTGATACGGTTAAGTATAAGAAGGAAAATCCATATGGCGTAGAAGCTATGGTTCGGCGGAGCTTGCTGTCCACCGGCATCAATGTAAGTCCCATAAGTATTGAAGAACTGTTTGTCTTTATGGTAAAGGAGGAGAGATAAAATGAAGGGGTTACTTTTAAAAGATTGGTATGTAATGAAAAAATATTGCAGATCATATGTTGTCATTGCGGTTGTTTTCATCGCAGTTTCCTTGGTAAGCGATGAAAACATGTTCTTTATCTTCTATCCTTGCCTGCTTTGCAGCATGATACCTATCACTCTGCTGGGTTACGATGAGCGGAGCAGGTGGGTGCAGTATAGCGGCAGCCTGCCGTATACCAAAGCGCAGTTCGTTTGTGCAAAGTATTTGATTGGGCTGATTGCACAAATTGTTATGCTTACGGTGATAGGCATCGCACAGGGCATTAAGATGAGTGCAGGAGGCAATTTCTTGCCCGATGACTTTATCGTGCTTATGTCGCTTGTGCTGATTATGTCCACCTTTGCATCCTCAATCACATTGCCTTTTATCTTCAAATGGGGCGTTGAAAAAGGAAGAATAGCCTATTACGTGATGATTGGCCTTGTATGTGCCGCCGGATTTTTGGCTGCAAAGTATTTCAACAGAAATTTGCAAATTGCGATGCAGGCAAATATGGTTTTAACTGCGCTTGTTATTGCCGGAATCGGCGCTTATATTATTTCTTGGTACCTGTCTGTCGTATTCTATAAAAAACGTGAAATACAGTAAAAAGTTCTATAATACCTGCCCCGGCGACGTGATGAGTAAGCATTGGCTTTTTTTAGGTGAGAAACAAAATTGGCCTACAGTTTTAAGGTTTTTTGTAGGCCAATTATAGGGGGAAAGCTCAAAAAGCCAACGAAGGCCTCGGAAACCTCCCTGAATTTACAGTTGTTGGAATAAATGTTGGCTTTTTGAGCGGTTGCCCTGTAAAAAAGCCAATGCTTTAATTACGCCTTATTCTGCTTTCTTTTTTCTGCCAGCTCTGCTGTAGCAGTGAACAGTACATCTGTAGATGAGTTAAGTGCGGTTTCGCAAGAGTCTTGAATTACGCCCACAACGAAACCTACGCCGACTACCTGCATTGCAATGTCGTTTGGTATTCCGAAGAGGGAACATGCCAGCGGAATCAGCAGCAGAGAGCCGCCTGCAACGCCGGATGCACCGCATGCGCTTATAGCTGACAATACGCACAGAATTATAGCTGTAGGCAAGTCTACAGCAATTCCCAAGGTGTTTGTGGCAGCCAAAGCCAAAATCGAAATGGTGATAGCTGCGCCGCCCATGTTTATGGTAGCGCCCAAAGGAATGGAAATGGAATACGTATCTTTATCCAGTCCGAGCTCATCGCAGAGGCGCATGTTTACAGGAATATTGGCAGCGGAACTTCTCGTAAAGAAGGCGGTTATGCCGCTGTCCTTAAGGCATTTTAAAACCAAAGGATAAGGATTCTTTCTTGTAGCCGTATAAACTATAATCGGATTGATTATGAGTGCATCAAAGAACATGGTGCCCACTAACAGCAGGATAAGCATGCCGTAGTCCGACAGGGTTTTTAAGCCGTTGGTCGCAATAGAGTTAAATACAAGACCCATAACGCCCAGCGGTGCAAATTTGATTACCCACCTTACGACCTGAGAAACGGCCTCGGAAACATCGGCTAAGAAGGATTTTGTGCCTTCAGAACCGTGACGGAGAGCTATTCCCAAGAGAAGAGCCCATGTAAGAATTCCTATGTAATTGGCATTTATCAATGCATCAACCGGGTTGGCAACAACGTTAAATACCAATGTTTTAAGAACCTGACCGATACCTTCCGGCGGAGTAATATCGCTTACGCTTTCCGATAAAGTGAGTTCAAGTGGAAAGACAAAGCTGGCTATTACAGCGATGGTTCCTGCCAGAAAGGTTCCCAGCAAATAAAGGAGAATTATGGATTTCATATTGGTTTTCTGACCTGTCTTATGCTGCGAAATGGCAGACATAACGAGGAAGAATACCAACACCGGGGCCACTGCTTTCAGGGCGCCTACAAATAAGTCTCCCAAAATAACGATACCTGATAATTGGGTGGGAAATGCCAGAGCGAGAGCTATGCCGATGACAAGTCCGATGATGATTTGCTTTACAAGGCTGATTTTGTTCCAAGTGTTCAATAGATTTTTCAAAAACATTTCTAACTGTCCTCCGTATTTTATCACACATAGTTTGCAAAAAATCAGCAGCCATGATTTTGCGGTATGCTGGCAGGAACTTTTATTCAGCAATCACATAATACCAAAAACTGCCACAATAAGTGTAACATATGTTTTCGAATTCAACAACCACATATTTTTAAAAGAGCCAAGGCTCATGGCAATTGACAAAACCGCCGCTTTTTGTTACCATAGATTAGTGATTTAAATCGTAGGAGGGAGATTTCCAATATGAAAAGAATCAAAACAATAGAAACTCGCAATATGGCAAAGAGCCTTCAAAACGGCGGATGCGGCGAATGCCAGACTTCATGCCAGTCAGCATGTAAGACTTCATGCGGCGTTGCTAACCAGAAATGCGAGAAAGCAGAAAAATAGTATTTTTCTGCTGTAAGCCGTTATGCCACAGGGTAAACGGCTTTTTTAATTAGAAAATTAACATACAGGAGACGAAATTTTATGATACATCAATATAAGCTTAACGGTTACAATATAGTGCTGGACGTTTTCAGCGGCTCTATACATGTGGTGGACGATTTTGCCTATGACGCCATTAAAATATGGGATGAAGAAGGCAAGGAAAAGGCGGCGGAAATTTTGCAGAGCAAATACGCAGACAACACCGAAATAACAGAAGAAGATATAAAAAACATTATGTCGGACATAGATGAACTCGTAAAAGACAAAAAACTTTTTACGGATGATATATTTGAAGTAAACGCTTTTGACCTTAAAGAGAGGCATACGGAAATCAAGGCGTTATGCCTTCATGTGGCCCATACATGCAATCTTTCATGCAGCTATTGCTTTGCCAAACAGGGGAACTTCTGCGGCGAGGAAGCTATCATGTCGGCAGAAACAGCCAAGGCTGCCCTTGATTTTCTTATTAAAAATTCCGGAGAAAGACACAATCTTGAGGTGGATTTTTTCGGCGGAGAACCTCTCCTGAACTGGGAAGTGGTCAAAGAAACCGTAAACTACGCAAGAAGCATTGAAAAACAATACAACAAGAATTTCAGATTTACGCTGACCACCAACGGAGTCAATATAGATGATGATGTCATCGAATTTTCCAACAAAGAAATGCAGAATGTGGTTCTCAGCCTCGACGGCCGAAAAGAAGTCCACGACAGATTCAGAAAGACCCCTGCGGGGAAAGGCAGCTACGACATCATAGTCCCTAAGTTTAAAAAGTTTGTGGAAAAACGAGGGGACAGGGATTATTACATGAGAGGCACTTTTACCGCATATAATACGGACTTTTTAGAAGACATACTGCACATGGCAGACCTGGGCTTTACCGAAATATCCATGGAGCCGGTAGTTACCGCTCCTGGTCAGCCAGAGGGATTGACGGAAGAGGATTTGCCGGTGCTCTTTGAACAGTACGAAAAGCTGGCGCTGGAGATGCTGAAGCGGAAAAAAGAAAATCATCCGTTTACCTTCTATCATTATATGATAGACCTGACGGGAGGACCATGCATATATAAGAGGATTTCCGGATGCGGAGCCGGAACCGAGTATCTGGCGGTAACTCCTTGGGGGGATTTGTATCCTTGTCATCAGTTTGTAAATGACCCTGAGTACAAAATGGGTAACATTTACGATGGAATCACCAATACCAAGGCACGGGATGAATTCAAATTATGCAATTCATATGCAAGACCTGAATGCCGTGACTGCTGGGCAAGGCTTTATTGCAGCGGAGGCTGTTCGGCAAACGCATATCATGCGACAGGCAGCATTAAGGGCGTATACGAATACGGATGCCGGTTATTTAAAAAGAGGATAGAATGCGCTATCATGATGAAGATAGCGGAAATGATGTAGGACGCCTTTGAGTATAGGAGCAAACAATGATAACGGAAGGAACACTTTACAGGCCGCCGCTTGAGGCAAAAACCTTTTTGCTGCAGGTTACGGCAGGGTGTACACATAACGCCTGCCAATTTTGTAACATGTACAGAGAAAAAAGTTTTCACATGATAGATGAAGACATTCTAAGGAGCAATCTTCAGGAGGAGAAGAGAATCTGCGATATTTACGAAAGACCTCATCGCAGAGCGTTTTTAATGGACGGAGATGTTTTTTCTCTTTCGGCGGCTAATCTCGAGAAAAAGATAAAATTGATAAGACAGTACATGCCGGAAATCGAAGTTTTCAGTATGTATGCTGCCGTAAGGAGCGTTAAAAGCAAGTCGGATGAGGACTTGGCAAAGCTCAAAGACCTTGGTATAAATGACCTTTATATAGGGTACGAGACGGGTCTTGATGATGTGTTGGCATTTATGAACAAGGGCACAACATTGCAAGACAGTATTGAGCAGGCAGAGAGGCTCAATTCCGCAGGAATAAATCATCGTGCGCTTATGATTTTAGGCCTTGGCGGAACAGGGAGAGGCGAAGAGAGCGGGTACGCTGCGGCGGAACTTATTAACAGAATTAAGCCGAAGGTAACAAGGCTCGCAACGCTTACCGTTTTTCCGGGAAGTGATCTTGAGAAGAATGTCAGATCAGGGGACTTTGTTGAAGCAGGCGAAAAGGAAATCTTAACAGAGGAAAAGACAATACTTGAAAATATAAACATTCCCGAAATGTATTTTTGGGCAAGTCATGTGTTAAATTCCACTCCTGTAGCAGGGTATGTGGGAAAAGACAGAAAATGGATGCTTAACAGACTTAACAGCAGTTTAGAGGAAATGGACGAAGAGAAGTTTGCAAAGACTTTTAAGAGGAAGCATTTGTAATGATCCTGCTTGCGGCATAGCCGCATCTTTATTGACATTGAAAATTCAAGTTGATATTATAATACCGTGACAGCGTTGCTGTTACAAACCGTTTATCGTTTATTTAACATTTGAGCCGGAGGCATTTATGAAAGAAAGTATTTTGGTACTGGATTTTGGCGGACAGTACAATCAGCTGATTGCACGCAGAGTTAGAGAGTGCAACGTGTACTGCGAAGTCCATCCGTACACCATGACAGTTGAAGAAATCAAAGCTATGGCGCCTGACGGAATCATTCTTACGGGAGGTCCTAACAGCGTATACGATATGAGCTCTCCTCACGGAGATGCCGCACTCTTCGATATGGGAATTCCGATACTGGGAATATGTTACGGAGCTCAGCTCATGGCATGGACTTTGGGCGGCAAAGTTGCCACGGCACCGGTCAGCGAATACGGAAAGACCGAAGTTAAGATTACCGATAAAACGGGACTGCTTAAGGACGTGTCGGACACTACCGTCGCATGGATGAGCCACACGGACTACATAGAAACCGTGCCCGAAGGATTTAAGGTTACGGCGAGCACTCTTGTCTGCCCGGTGGCAGCCATGGAGAATGAAGAAAAGAAACTGTATGCATTTCAATATCATCCCGAAGTCACCCATTCACAGGAGGGCATGAAAATGCTGTCTGCATTTGTTCACGGCCCCTGCGGATGCAAAGGCGAGTGGAAAATGGACAGCTTTGTGGAAAATTCCATAACGGAAATAAGGGAAAAAGTCGGCAGCGGAAAGGTTCTCTGCGCTTTAAGCGGCGGAGTGGATTCTTCTGTAGCGGCGGTTTTGATGTCCAAGGCTGTGGGAAAACAGCTTACATGCGTGTTTGTGGACCACGGACTTCTCCGTAAAAACGAAGGAGATGAGGTTGAGGCGATTTTCGGTCCCGAGGGAGATTATGACCTTAACTTTATTCGAGTAAATGCACAGCAGCGGTTCTATAAAGCTTTGGAAGGAGTTACGGAGCCCGAAGCCAAACGGAAAATAATAGGTGAAGAGTTTATAAGAGTTTTTGAGGAAGAAGCTAAAAAAATAGGCGCAGTGGACTATCTCGTTCAGGGAACCATTTATCCCGATGTAATAGAGAGCGGTCTCGGCAAGTCGGCTGTAATAAAGTCTCACCACAATGTGGGAGGGCTTCCCGATTATGTGGATTTTAAGGAAATCATCGAGCCTCTGCGTATGCTGTTTAAGGACGAGGTGCGAAAAGCCGGTCTGGAACTCGGAATTCCCGAATATCTGGTATATCGTCAGCCTTTCCCTGGCCCGGGACTGGGAGTTCGCATAATAGGAGAGATTACGGAGGAAAAGGTAAAAATCGTGCAGGATGCCGATGCGATTTTCCGGGAAGAGGTTGCAGCGGCTGGCCTTGCCGGCAGCATAAGTCAGTATTTTGCGGCGCTTACCAATATGCGTTCCGTGGGAGTCATGGGAGATTTCAGAACTTATGATTACGCTGTGGCCCTGCGTGCGGTAACCACCAGCGACTTTATGACGGCGGAATCGGCAAAACTTCCATGGGAAGTGATAGAAAAGGTCACAAGCCGCATAGTCAATGAGGTGGACCATGTAAACAGAGTGCTTTACGACTGCACGGGAAAACCACCCGGAACGGTGGAGTTCGAGTGAAGCTAAACATGCACTACAAAATCCGTCAAATCAGAGAAACTGAATACGCCATATTATCCGATTTCCTATACCAAGCGATTTTTATTCCGGAGGGAATGGAGAAACCACCGAAAGCTATTATTAAGCAGCCGGAGCTACAAGTCTATGTTGCTGATTTTGGAAAAGCGGACGATTGGTGCCTAATTGCCGAAGCCACCGAAACAGCCGAAACAAAAGAAAAGATTGTGGGAGCGATATGGGCGCGCATTATGAATGACTACGGACATGTGGACGATGAAACGCCCTCCCTTGCCATGTCTCTTTATGAGGAATACAGGCATCTGGGAATGGGCACGGCGCTTATGGGAGAAATGCTTAAGCTCCTTAGAGACAAAGGATATAAGCAGGCATCTCTATCCGTACAGAAGGCAAATTATGCAGTAGCCATGTACCGAAAAGCGGGCTTTGAGGTATTTGGTGAAAATGAAGAGGAATACATAATGATTTGCAGATTGCAATAAAGCACTTTACAATAAGCACTTTGCCGATTATCAAATTTGGAGGAGAAAAACACCATGAAAAACATCGCTGATAAATGCCGGATTGCCGTGATTCAGGCTGAGCCGGTAATGTTTGACAAAGATGCATGCTTGCAAAAAGCTATCGGTTTAATTGACGAAGCCGCACAAAACGGAGTGGAACTGATTGTCTTTCCGGAGCTGTTTATTCCGGGGTACCCCTTCGGAATGAATTTCGGCTTTACCATGGGAAGCCGTTCCAAAGAGGGCAGAGAAGACTGGAAAAGGTATTATGACAACTCCATTCTTGCGGATGGACCGGAAATGCAGCAGCTTATTGATATTGCCAAGAAACAAAAGATTTATCTCAGCATGGGTTACTCCGAAAGAGACGGTGTAAACTGTACTTTGTATAACTCAAATGCCATGATTTCACCCGACGGCTCTTTTGTAAACCACAGAAAGCTTAAACCAACAGGAAGCGAAAGGGTTTTGTGGGGAGACGCAAACAAGGATTATTTTCCGATTATGAACACTCCTTGGGGACCTGTGGGAAATCTTATCTGCTGGGAAAGTTACATGCCTTTGGCACGTGTTGCGCTTTATGAAAAAGGCATTTCCATATATATTTCGCCTAACACCAATGACAACAAGGAGTGGCAGGACACAATAAGGCATATTGCCATAGAAGGCCATTGCTATTTTGTCAACTGCGATATGCTTATCAGAAAGAGCTCTTATCCGAAAGACCTGAACGAATATGAGGCGATAGAGCCGCTTCCGGACATCGTTTGCAGAGGGGGAAGCTGCGTTATAGACCCTTACGGACATTTGGACAGCGACTGCATCTGGGATGAAGAGGGAATCATATATGCGACCTTGGACATGCAGAAGGTACCTTCCAGCAAAATGGAACATGATGTATGCGGCCATTATGCAAGACCGGATGTTTTGAAATTGAATTATTGCGATAAATAAGATTGAAAGCGGGCAGTGTCCCGCTTCTTTCGTTTAATTGACAAGTCAAGAATAAGAGTTAAAGAATTTAGGAAATTCTACTTTCGAGAGGTGTGAATTTATCTTATCGTCTGCTATCATTGCCTTGTTGAAAGGAGGGTATGACATGAACCTAATCAAAATAGGGAAATATATTGGAGAAAAAAGAAAAAAATTAGGGATGACCCAGAGGCAGCTGGCAGAGAAAATAAACATGAGCGACAAATCCATCTCAAAATGGGAGCGGGGAATCTGCCTGCCCGATGTATCCGTTTATATGGAACTGTGCGATATACTGGGGATAAGCATCAACGAATTTCTGGCAGGTGAAGACATAAGCGAAGAAAACATCATCAAGAAATCCGAGGACAATCTGATTCAGGTAGCAAAAGACAGCAAGCACAAGCAGAAAACTCTGAAGATTATTATCGCTGTTTTGATTATCTTTACTATTGTATCAAGCGTTTCCCTTGGCGCTATGATATATGATGATCTGAACCGTCCGCAGAATTATATCGTTGCGGCGGACAGAGACAGCATAGAGATGAAAACGGCAGAGATGTTGTCCGGAGATGTCGGTACATTTTTGTTTAAATATTCTTCAAAAGATAAATTTAAAATGCTGACCATATACATGTCCGAATATCAATCGGGAAAGCTGATTAAGAAAGAGGCAGTGGCGGAGTTTGACTGTAGCGATATGGATTCCGGGCCGGAAGGAATGATTGTCATCCTTCCGGATTTCAACAAATTTGAGGTTACAGTGATTGTAACGGATAGTTGTGGCAAGTTCTCAACGACAATTCCGATTCTTGAAAGCGAACAAAGTAAAGAAGACTATGGCAGATCTGCAACAAAGATTGAAGAAATCACTCCAATTCAGTGGGGCACAGAGCAAGGGCTTGCGGTTTTTATATACGATAAAAATCTGCTGAGGGGTACTACGGTAAAAGAATTGGAAAATGGCGAAGCGGACGATGAAAACGACTATACTTATTATTTTTCCTTTAAGTTTGAGAAATAATAAAAGAGGGCGGCATGGGTCTGCACTCTGTCAAAAACTTTTCTGGCAAATTACCGTGTATATATGATAATATAGCTGTAATCAAATAAAAAGGAGTAAAATGGTTGATGAAAGACAAATTTAAAAAAATCAGTATAATTATTATGATTTGCCTCTTAGCGGCAGCATTTATGGGAGGATGCTCGTCGAAGACTGCGCAGAGCGGCGCCGAGGTAAAATCTTTAGGAGAATTTACAACGCAGGATATCAACGGAAAAACTTATACGCAAGATGTATTTAAAGATTATGATTTGACCATGATAAACGTTTTCACCACATGGTGCACGCCTTGCGTTCAGGAAATCCCGGAACTGGAAAAGCTCAGCCGGAACATGAAGGCTCAGGGAGTAAATGTAATCGGAGTCGTTTTAGACGTGCTTGATGAAAAGGGCAATATAAAAGAGGAAGACCTGGAAAGAGCCCGGCTTCTTGCCAAGGAGACCGGAGCGACTTATCCCATGCTGTTGCCTGACAGCACATACATGAACGGCAGACTGATAGGAATAGAGGCATTTCCGGAAACATTCTTTGTGGATAAAAACGGCAACATTGTAGGTGAAGTTTACAGCGGAAGCACAGATTTGGAAGAGTGGACGGAAGTAGTGGAAAAGGAACTTGCCGCCCTCAAGGAGGCTCAGTAATGCGCCGGTTACTTTCATCCCGAAAGGCAGGCATAATCATAGCCGTCTTGGGACTTGCGATGATTGGATACGGTCTTTACAGGGGAGAAGCGGCAGTGGTCTTTACCAAGGCTGCAAGAATTTGTCTGGAGTGTATAGGAATTGGATAAGAAAAGAGACAGAGAGTGGCGGCGCCACAGGATTCAGGCCTTATGGGCGCTTCTTTACAACAGCTATATCATGGGATTTGTGCACGGAAAGATATACAAAGGGCCGCTGAAAAATTTATGTGTGCCGGGACTCAACTGCTACTCCTGCCCGGGAGCGCTGGGAGCATGTCCCATAGGCTCTTTGCAGGCAGTGATAGGAAGCTGGAATTTTAAATTTGCCTTTTATGTGGCCGGTTTTCTGATATTTACAGGGGCGCTTGTGGGACGATTTGTCTGCGGGTGGCTTTGCCCTTTTGGACTGATTCAGGATTTGCTGCATAAAATACCTTTTCCTAAAAAGCTGAAAACTTTTAAAGGGGATAAGCTGCTCAGAAAACTTAAATATGTGATTCTCGCGGTTTTCGTGATTTTGCTGCCTCTGTTTGCAGTAGACGTTTTGGGTCAGGGCGCGCCGTACTTTTGCAAACTGATATGCCCTGCAGGAACTCTTGAAGGAGGGATTCCGCTGGTTTTGCTGAATAAATCCATGAGAAGCGCAATAGGCTGGCTGTACGCATGGAAAAATATATTGCTTTTGGCTACGATTTTTATATCAATAATAATTTACAGACCTTTCTGCAAATATATTTGCCCGCTTGGGGCAGTCTATTCGGTTTTCAATCCAATATCCGTGTTCAGATATAAGGTGGATGAAGAAAAGTGTACAGGCTGCGGCGCCTGTGCAAGGGCCTGTAAAATGCAGGTGGATCCGGTCAGAAATACAAACCATACCGAATGTATACGATGCGGAAAATGTAAGAGTATATGTCCTGAGGGCGCAATTACGTCAGGATTTTGGAATCGGAAAGACAGCAGCAGACAGGAGAAAAGCAGGTAGGAAGCAAACGGTTTCTCGCCTTAGTATGGGAAGAATTTAATTAAGGACTTCATGTTTTTTATTGCAAAGGAAGGCTGCCAGCGTTACCATATAACGAGAATCAAAGATTTTTACAAGAGGAGAATTTTGTGGCTACATACGTTATTTCGGACTTGCACGGCGATTATGAAGGATACAGGCGTATTTTAACAAAGATAGGCTTTGGCGAAGATGATGTTTTATACGTCAACGGAGACGTTATAGACCGGGGAAAAGACTCAATAAAGATTCTGCAGCACATGATGATGCAGCCTAATATCTTTCCCATACTGGGGAATCACGAGTATATCGGGTGCCAGGCTTTGCGGTTCCTGATGAATGAGATTACGGAAGAAAGCGTCGAAAGTCTTGAATCAGGTTTGATTGAAGGCCTTTTGCAGTGGCAGGAAATAGGCGGCAGAAAGACCATGGACGAGTTCAGCAAGCTTACAAGGCAGGAACAGGAGGACATCCTTGAATATCTTGAGGAGTTTTCCCTATATGAAGAAGTTGCCGTAAAGGGCAAAATTTTTGTAATAGTTCACGCCGGACTTGATAATTTCAGTCAGGACAGAAAACCGGATGATTACCGGCTTCACGAGCTCATATTTAAGAGCCCGGACTATGGCAGAGTTTATTATAAGGACAAATATTTGGTTACGGGACATCTTCCGACTATGGCCATTGAAGGAAATGCAAGACCGAATCGTATATATATGGCTAACAATCATATAGCCGTTGACTGCGGCGCCGGATATGACGGGCGAGTAGGGGCTATATGCCTTGAAACTTTTGAAGAATTTTATTCGGATGATTAAGCAAAAGCCTTTGCAGAGGAGCGAAGAAAGTTTACAGAAAAGGATTTTAACATGAAAAAGCAGATTTTAATGTTCAGCGTCGGAGGAGAAAAAAACAAAGCGGTGCGGCAGGTATGCAAAAAACTTGGGTGGAGCGCCTTTGAGCCGGATAAGGAAAGGTATGGCGAAACTCTCGGAAGCCTTCTTGGTATGCCGGTCCATGCCGAGGATAGGGAAAAATCACAAGCTACGCTGCTGCGCCCGGCTGTGGGATTTCCTGCGGAGATGATAGTATTTTGCGGAATCGACGGCACTGAGCTTGATATGTTTTTAAAGGAATATAAAAAGACGGGAATTGCTCCTGTTCCTTTAAAAGCCATGCTGACGCCCTATAACATAGGGTGGACTGCGGAGAAACTGTTTGGTGAGCTGCTTGAAGAACACCGGAGAATGAAAAATTATAAATAAGAAGCGGCAGAATTTGAATCTTATTAAAAACCGTCGTAATACACTGCAACACAAAAGAGAGAATCGGAAACAGAAGTCCTGTTCTCTCTTTATGTTTATTTTAAAGGAGTTTTTATGCCTAAATTTATTTATCGCTGTTTTCTGCAAGCCATGCGAGTATTTCTGCGGCGTTGGTATCAGGTTTAACCTTTTCTTTAGCCCAGACTATTGTGCCTGACTCGTCGATTATGTATGTGGTGCGGACCACTCCCATGGATACTTTGCCATAGAGCTTCTTTTCTTTCCAGACATCGTATCCCTGTATGGCCTGAAGCTCAGGGTCCGAAAGGAGAATGAACGGCAAGTCGTATTTTTCGGCAAATTTAAGGTGCGAAGCGACGCTGTCCTTGCTGATTCCTATTACGACTATATCTTCCTTGCGAAATTCATTATATGCAGCCGCAAAGGCGCATGCCTGCTTTGTGCATCCCGGCGTATTGTCCCTCGGATAAAAATACAGCACGATTTTCTTGCCTGAGTATTCTGACAGGGAGACTGAATTTCCGTCTTTGTCCGGCAGCCTGAAATCCGGCGCTTTGGTTCCTACTGATAGCATGATACTTCCTCCTGATTTGTGTGTTATGTGTTTAGTACCACAGGCCGGAGACAGTCAAACATGTAAAGAAAAGACCGTGTATTGAGCTCAACAGATTACGGCAGAACTTCGGAAATGTTGTCCAATTATCAAACCCACCTCCCAAAAGCCAACATACTATACATAATACGCCGGAAACCCGTGTCGAATACGCCGGAAACCCGTGTCGAATACGCCGGAAACCCGTGTCGAATTATGTCGATTGCCCTGGTCAAGCAAAATGTTGGCTTTTTTCAGTTGCAAGGCAAATTTGGCCTACAGTTTTGCCGTTTTTTGTAGGCCAAATTCTGTAGGAACCGCTCAAAAAGCCAACGAAGCCCCAGGAGCCCTACCGAAATTTACAGTTATTGGAATAAATGTTGGCTCTTTTAATGGCGACCGGTCAAAAAGCCAACGTGGAGAGGCCAATTCTAATGCAGGTGCAGAAATCTATTGTAAGAATATGTGGCAACTGTATAATGCAGATAAACTTAAAATTATATTATGAAGTGCAAATTGCAGGAGTTGTCACTGCATGTGAGTTTTGGTCACAAAGATGCTTAATTATAGTAGCGATAATAAAAAATTTGTAAAATTATAGCCAAGTATTGATGTAAATTATAGTAAATGATGTATAATGATGGTATAAAGAGTTACGAGGTGCCGGTATGAGAAAAATATATAAAGCACACATAAACGAATTTACCAAAGCCATACAAACTGTCAAAGAACACAGCGAGAATACAGCAGAGCTATGCAGAGATTTTGCAGTGCCTCCGTTAAAGGACTTGACGTATGCCATGGGCTTATTGCATGACGTTGGTAAGTTTCAGGAGTCATTTCAGAAAAGAATCGACGGAGCGGATATACGCGTTGAACATTCAACCTGCGGAGCAATCGTTGCTAACGAAAAATATAAGGGAATCGCGGGGCTGATGATGGCCTATTGCATAGCCGGTCACCATTCCGGCCTGCCGAATGCAGGTTACCGAAATGACGGGTCATACACATCCACGCTGCATGGGCGGCTGAAACGCGATGACTTTGACGATTACAGCGCCTACAAAGAAGAACTTGTAAATCCGATTCTTAATCAGAAAGACTTTCAGGATTTTTTAGCTAAGGATTGTAATATGAATATTTCAATCCTTGTGGATAAATTTTCTTTTATTACACGATACTGTTTTTCATGTCTTACCGATGCAGATTCTATTGACACTTCTAAGTTTTGCGGCACTCAGCCGGAAAGACGACTATCAGCAGATTTTATAAAATGTTTGGAAAAAGTAAATAAAAGACTCGATTCATTTGTTTGCAAAACAGAGCTTCAAAAAACACGCAGCCGTTTGCAGTCGCAGGTATTCAATAGTATTGAAGAAGAAGCAGAAATATATCTGATGAACATGCCCACAGGTAGCGGCAAAACTCTGTGCAGCGTTAAATTTGCTTTGGAGAAAGCAATCAGAGAAAAGAAAAAGAGAATCATATATATAATTCCTTTCAACAGCATCATTGATCAGACTGCCGGTGAATTTGAGGATATATTCGGGGAAGATGCAGAAATTTTGCGGCACCAATCCTCTTTCTCCTACGAAGATGAAGACAACTATAGTGAAGATTATCGGGAAGCGGCTAAAAATGCAGCAGAAAACTGGGACGCGCCGTTTATAATAACCACTGCCGTCCAGTTCTTTGAATCCATATATGCTAACAAGCGCGGAAAGCTTCGTAAACTGCATAATATGGCAGACAGCATTTTGATATTTGATGAAGCTCATCTGATGCCTCAGGAATATTTGCAGCCGTGCCTGCAGTCTATCGCCTTTTTGACAAAATATTTTAACAGTAAGGCAGTTTTTTTGACGGCTACTATGCCCGACTTTCATAAGCTTATGAAGCAGTACGCGTTGCCCGGCAGCAAGATATTGAACTTAATTGACGATATTTCATCCTTTGATAAATTTAAAAAGTGTCAATATAATTATATAGGCGAGGTAGAGGACGAAACTTTGCTGAGCAATGCCGCACAGTACCCCTCAAGTCTGATTATTGTCAATACAAAGAAAAAGGCCAGAGAGTTATATAAGACCTGCAATACCAAAAAATATCATTTATCCACATACATGACCGCCTTTGACAGAAAAAGAATCATAGATGAGATAAAAAGAGAACTTTTAAGATTATCGGAAGAATTTGAAAAGCCTGAGCAAGTGCCGGAAAACAGAAAAATCACCATTATTTCAACCTCCCTTATTGAGGCCGGAGTGGATTTAGACGTTCATACCGTTTTCAGAGAACTGAGCGGACTGGACAGCATTTTGCAGGCAGGCGGAAGATGCAACAGAGAAGGCAAAAGAGCAGAGGCCAATACATACATATTTGAATTCACCGACCAATCGAAAAAAACGGCTCAGGACGAGCGGAAAAATCTTACCAAAGGCATTATTAACAAGTATGAGGATATTTCATGTCCTGAAAGCATTTCAGAATACTATGACAGGCTGTTCTTTATGAAAGCAGATGAGATTCAAAAAAACACTATGAGCAGTATATGTCAGGATATAATGAACATACCTTTTAAAGATTATTCGGAAAAGTTTAAGATTATCGACAGCCTGGCAGTATCCGTGTTTGTGGAAAGGGATGAGGAAAGTCATAAATTGGTTGAACAGCTGCGATACACAGGAAGCTGCAATACGAGGAAGATGCAAAAAAATATATGCAGCATATCTCCGAGAGAGCTTGAAGATTTGGCTAAGCAACATGCAGTAGAAGATTTTAATACGGGAATTTGGTGCCTGACAAATTCCAGCTACTATGATAAAGATACAGGAATTATATTTGAAGCAAATGATTATATCGTATGAATGGGGAAAGGAAGTGATAAGTATGAGCTACGGATTTAAAATCATGGTCGAAGGAGACTACGCATGTTTCACAAGACCCGAGTTCAAAGTAGAAAGGGTTAGCTACGAAGTGCCTACTCCCGGCGCCCTTGAGGGATTGCTCAAGAGTATATACTGGAAACCTGCCATCCGCTACGTAATAGACAAAATTGTGGTTTTTCAGCCCATAGATTTTGCCAATGTGAGGAGGAATGAGGTGAAAGACAAAGTGCTTTTGAGCGCCGTAAAGAGCCAGATGAATGGAAAAGGCGGAGACCCGGTCATATACACTAAGGAGAGCAGAAGCCAAAGAGCCTCTATGATTTTGAAAAATGTAAAATACGGAGTGGAATTTCACTTTGAGCTGACGGGCATTAAGAGTGAAGAAGAAACAGACGGTGAAAATAAGCATTTTAACATCATAAAGCGAAGACTGGAAAACGGCCAGTGGTTTAGAACTCCATGCCTCGGATGCAGTGAATTCCCCGTTAAAAGGCTTGAACTGGTAGAAGAGTTTGACGAAGACCTTATAAGCAATGAAATCCTGAAAATGGGAGATGTAGACCTTGGATTTATGAGCTACAAAGTAGAATTTGAAGACAAGGGACAACCTCTGAACGGCGACTGGAAAAATCCTAAATTTTCAGACAAAGCAAAAACCGTTTACTACAGGCCTCACATGATAAACGGTATCATAGATGTGAGGAAATACAGGGAGGAACTGAAATGCTGATAAAAGCGCTGTGCGATTATTACGACATACTTGCAGAAAAGGGCAAGGTTCTCCCCGAAGGGTACTCCAATGTATCTATTCGCTATAAGATTGCTTTGACAGAAAAGGGAGAATTGGACGAAATTATAGACTGGCAGGAGAAGCAGGTCTTTGAAACAAAGAAAAAAGAAATAAAAGAAAAGGCCGTTCCACGGACGGTGATTATGCCGAAGAGGACGGAAAAACCGGGAATAGATGCAAACATAATAGACCACAGACCTCTATACATATTTGGATTAAACTACGGTGACGGTACATTGACGGTAGAAGATAAGACGGGTAAAGCAAAAAAATCCCATGATTCCTTAGTTAAATCCAATCTCGAATTTATCGAAGGGCTGGACTCGCCCGTAGTAAATGCCTACAGACAGTTTTTGCTTAACTGGAAGCCTGAAGCTGAGACAAACAATGAGCATTTGCTAAATATGGGCAAGAACTACGCTTCATCAGGATTTGTATTCTGCTTATCTGGAAGTCCTGACAATTTGCTTCATGAGGATTTGCTTATCAAAGAAAAGTGGGAACAAGCGCAAGCGGAAAGCAAAAACAGCAGCGAAGAAGGTCACATTGCTGTTTGTGCAATTACAGGTGAAAAAGCGCCTATAGCAAGAGTGCATAGTAAAATTAAAAAAGTTTCCGGAGGGCTGGCAACCGGAAGCGTGCTGATAGGTTTTAACAATAGTTCCGAAAATTCTTATGGAAACGAGCAGTCATATAACAGCAATATTTCAGAAGGGGTTATGGAAAAATACACGGAAGCCTTGAACTATGTACTGGCCGATTCTAAGCATAAAATCGTCTTTGACGATGTGACTGTCGTATTTTGGGCCATGGACAGTGACGAGTCTTATGAAGACAGATTTATGGCAATGTTAAGCGGTCAGACAGACAATATGAATGCAGAGCAAGTTGAAGGCATGCTTGAGGACTTGCTAAAAAGAGGAAAGCAAGGCTATCTGACAGGAGACGACTTGGGAGAAATCGATGATAACATAGATTTCTATATAGTGGGACTTAAGCCAAATACATCGAGGATTTCAATAAAGTTCATATTCCGAAAAAAATATGCCGATGTACTTTGGAATATCGCAAGGTTTCAACAGGATATGCAGGTTTCAAGCAAGCTGAGACCTGTATCCTTTGCCAGGATAAAGAAAGAACTGGTATCGCCAAAGAGCACCAATGAGAAAGTAAATCCTGCATTGTTTTCCAAACTTTTTGAAGCAGTCATATATGGGAACAGGCTGCCGAAAGCGCTTTTGGAAACCGTAGTGCGCAGAGTCAAAACGGATAGCGGCGAAAGCAAAGTAAACGGAGTAAGAACAGGCCTTATCAAAGCCTGTATTAACAGAGATTCTAACGAGGAGGAATTAAAAATGGCACTGGACAAAGAAAATTACAGCCAGGCATATTTATGCGGCAGGCTGTTTGCGGTATTGGAAAAAGTACAACAGAGAGCTTCAAAGGATTCCCTTAACAGGACGATTAAGGACAGCTACTTTGCATCAGCAGCATCTAAGCCGTCCATGGTATTTCCTAAGCTAATGAAGCTGTCACAGAATCATTTGAATAAGTTAAGTGACGGAGCGCGAATTTTTTATACCAAGCTGATTGGAGAAATTACAAATAACATTGAAGGAGAATTTCCGGATACCATGTCTTTAAAAGAGCAGGGAAGATTCATAGTAGGTTATTACCAGCAATATCAGAGCTTTTTTGAGAAGCAAAATAATGAAGAAAAATAAAGGGAGGAAAGTAAAATGACAATTAAGAACAGATACGATTTCGTAATGATTTTCGATGTGGAAAACGGTAATCCCAACGGCGACCCTGACGCAGGCAATTCTCCGCGGGTAGATGCAGAGACAGGTCACGGATACATAACAGATGTGTGCTTAAAAAGAAAAATAAGAAATTATGTTGAATTATGCAAAGAAGGACAAGCCGGCTATAATATCCTTGTTAAGCCGGATAAAGCCTTAAATACAAAGTTTACAGGAGCCTACGAGGAGCAGGGATTAAAGACGGGGCAAAAAGGAAAAAATCCTGCCGATGTGGAAGCGGCAAGAGACTACATGTGCAAGAATTATTTTGATGTACGGGCTTTCGGAGCCGTAATGTCAACAGGTGATGACCCATGCGGAATAGTGAGAGGACCGGTGCAAATAAACTTTGCCAGAAGTATTTCGCCTGTATCCATTGATGACATAACCATTACACGTCAGGCACGTACTACCGAGGACAGAACGGAAACGGGCAATACGGAAATGGGAAGAAAAAGCATAATACCGTACGCTGTTTACAGAGCAGAAGGACACATTTCTGCAGCTCAAGCCGATAAAGTAACCAAGCTGTCTGACGAAGATGTTGAGCTGTTATGGGAAGCGATAATCAACATGTTTGAGGACGACCACAGCGCGGCAAGAGGAAAGATGTGCATGCGAAAGCTTTATGTATTCAAGCACGATAAAATGCTTGGAAACTGTCCGTCCCATATTCTATTTGACAAGATTTCCATAAAACAATCCGAAGAGAATAAAGCTCCGCGCCAATTCAGCGATTATGAACTAACCGTAGATGAGCAAATACCTGACGGCGTTGAACTGATTGAAAAATTATGATGTCGCAGGAAATAGCCATTCGCTCTATCCAGCATTATATGTATTGTCCTCATAGGTGGGGCCTGCTGGAGATAGATAAAGCATGGGCAGAAAATATCTTCGTTACAAAAGCTAACCTTATGCACGAAAGAGTGCATAGCCCCGACAACTATCATGTTTTACGCGGCAGAAAAGTGTTTACGTCGGTTCCGGTATATAACGATAAGGAAGAATATAATCTTTACGGAGTAACGGATTGCTTAGAACTCAGCAAGTCCGAGGACGGTATTTCGATTGATGACAGCACCGATAAATATAAACTTTGTATCGTTGAGTATAAACCGACCAAGCCTAAAAACAAAGATTATAATGAAGAAGACATGATGCAGGTGTTTGCACAAAAGCTTTGTGTGGATTACATATTCGGTTGCGACAGCGAGGCAGAGATATACTACGCAGACATAAGGAAACGGGTTTCTTTGCCTGTTAAAGAAATGTATGAAGAATATGATGATAAACTTAAACAAATTTTGTCGGAAATGCGTAAGAATTTGCTCTCAGGGCACATTCCTCCTGTTAAAAGAAACCAAAAGTGCAGCGGATGCTCAATGAAAGATATGTGCATGCCGAAACTCAGGTGTCCGAAGAACTTTAAGCTTGAACTTAAAAAGCTTGATGACAGCGAATATGATTAAAAGCAAAGAAAGGTAATTGTATATGCGAAAATTATTAAACACCATATATGTTACAAATGAGCAGTCATACCTAACCCTTGACGGAGAAAATCTTGTCTGCAAAATCGACGGAGAAATCAAGCTGAGAATTCCTTTTGACAATATCGAGAACATAGTATGCTTTAACTATATCGGGTGTTCACCGGCGTTAATGGGAAAATGCGTAAGTAAGCTGATTCCTATCAACTTTATATCACCACAGGGAAAATTTCTGGCGAAGGTATGCGGAGAAACCAAGGGCAACGTGTTTTTAAGAGTGGCTCAAGTGGACAAGTTCAGAGAATGTGGACTTGCACTTACACAGAATACCATGGCTGCCAAATTCAGCAATACCAGACAGGTAATACGCAGAACGCTGCATGATAATCCGCCTTTACGTGAAGACGCTGACTTGAAAAACACCATAGAGGTTCTTTCCGCAGGGATAGACAAAGTGTTCGCTGCCGGAAGCGTGGAGGAAATCATAGGAATAGAGGGAAATTGCGCCCAAAGCTATTTTTCTGTATTCGATAAGCTTATAACCAATCCTAAGGTACCCTTTTCTTTTGAATTAAGAACAAAGAGGCCTCCCCTTGATCCGATAAATGCGCTCATGTCTTTTGTATATACGCTTGCGACTGCAGAGTATGCAGCAGCCCTGGAAACTGTGGGATTGGATAGTTACATAGGATTTTGCCATACCTTAAGAAGCGGAAGAAGTTCGCTGGCATGCGATTTGGTTGAAGAAGCCAGATGTATAGTTGAGCGTTTTGTAATTTCTATGCTGAACTTACAGATTGTAGGCGAAAAAGACTTTGAAAAGCAAATTTCAGGCGCCGTATGGCTCAATGACGAAGGGCGGAAAAAGGTCTTAACCAAGTGGCAGGAAAAAAAGCGAACGGATATGATTCACCCCTATTTGAAGCAGAAAATACCGGCTGGATTGCTTCCGTATGTGCAAAGTAATCTTCTTGCAAAATATGTCAGAGGAGAACTTGAAAGCTATCCTCCGTATCTGCAAAAGTAGGTGATTTGATATGATGGTATTGATAAGTTATGATGTAAGCACAGTCGACAGCGCCGGAAAAGCCCGATTGCGTAAAGTTGCAAAGGAGTGTCAGAATCATGGCCAGCGCGTACAAAATTCGGTATTTGAAGCAGACTTGGACTATTCTTCTTTTTTAAAGCTCAAAGACAAACTTATAAAGCTCATAGACCAGGAGTCCGACAGCCTTAGATTTTATTATTTGGGCAATAACTGGGAAAGGCGTGTCGAGCATATCGGTGCTAAAGAAACTTATAACCCTGAAGGCGTGATAATTGTCTGAAAGCAGAACGATGCGAAGCTATGGTGATTTAAAAATGCCTTTAGGTTCGCCTGAAAAAGTCTGAAAAAAAGGCACAAAATTGTTAAAAAAGGCTTGCTTTTTATAAATGCGGGCCAAATTAGATGTCCGCTCCTTGCACATCTCGGTTCGCGACCGTTATTCTGTACTATATGTAGCGGTCGCGCCCCGCGAGGGGCGCGTGAGTAGAAATCGGGAGAATTGCCGGGAGCTGTTCGGCTGTGAACGTCGCGCCCCGCGAGGGGCGCGTGAGTAGAAATCAGCAGTTGCGCAGGTTTCAGCAGGGCAAACAGGTCGCGCCCCGCGAGGGGCGCGTGAGTAGAAATGCAAACCTGTATCAATTGTAGCGGCTATTAAATAAGTCGCGCCCCGCGAGGGGCGCGTGAGTAGAAATGATTGTTTCGCAGTCGAATGCGACCATGCCGTCCGTCGCGCCCCGCGAGGGGCGCGTGAGTAGAAATACCGTCCGAGAGATGCATTTGGTTGCTATGGCGGTCGCGCCCCGCGAGGGGCGCGTGAGTAGAAATTCAATATGTCAAAAGCTGAATTTTCTGGGCATGTGTCGCGCCCCGCGAGGGGCGCGTGAGTAGAAATTTTTCATTTCGGCGATGTTTGCAATTCCGAGACGGTCGCGCCCCGCGAGGGGCGCGTGAGTAGAAATTTTTGTTTACCGCAACTTCTTCAATACCACCAATAGTCGCGCCCCGCGAGGGGCGCGTGAGTAGAAATTTAATGCGACGCCTATCGTTCTAATTACTTCAGCGTCGCGCCCCGCGAGGGGCGCGTGAGTAGAAATATTTATTTTCAGACGCCTCTGAAATAATTTTTGAGTCGCGCCCCGCGAGGGGCGCGTGAGTAGAAATGCCATTTTATCACCTCTTTAAACCGTAATAAAAAGTCGCGCCCCGCGAGGGGCGCGTGAGTAGAAATACAGTTCCCCCTTTTTTGTGTGTGAAGATTGTGTGAGTCGCGCCCCGCGAGGGGCGCGTGAGTAGAAATTTGACATATTGAAAGCGGCTGCTAACACTTCGATGGTCGCGCCCCGCGAGGGGCGCGTGAGTAGAAATGATAAACTTGGAAGATTTCATTATTTCCCGCATCTAGTCGCGCCCCGCGAGGGGCGCGTGAGTAGAAATGATTTTTTAATTTTTCAATTTCAGCCGCATTGTTGTCGCGCCCCGCGAGGGGCGCGTGAGTAGAAATTACAGAATGAATTTTTGTCTGCATTGGTAAATAGTCGCGCCCCGCGAGGGGCGCGTGAGTAGAAATTAACCCCAAGGTTGTCTGTGTAACTGATAATATTGTCGCGCCCCGCGAGGGGCGCGTGAGTAGAAATTGCTATTTCGTGAATTACATTTTAAATTCCTTTATGTCGCGCCCCGCGAGGGGCGCGTGAGTAGAAATGCAAAAGCCAAGCAAAAAGGAAGTATATAACCCAGTCGCGCCCCGCGAGGGGCGCGTGAGTAGAAATCCGAATTCGTTGTTTAATTTATCAATCCGCGTCTGGTCGCGCCCCGCGAGGGGCGCGTGAGTAGAAATGTGATAAACGATGAGCCGCCTACAAATTTTTTCGTCGCGCCCCGCGAGGGGCGCGTGAGTAGAAATAACGGTGCCGCATAGTTTTTTCTCCTTTCTTATAGTCGCGCCCCGCGAGGGGCGCGTGAGTAGAAATCTTTCTTATAGGGCGTGGGCTATATGCCCCGCCCGTCGCGCCCCGCGAGGGGCGCGTGAGTAGAAATCAATGCCGCCAATAATATTGTTATTTAATTTACCGTCGCGCCCCGCGAGGGGCGCGTGAGTAGAAATCATATATATGTGCACCCCAAAAATTTAAAGGGCAGTCGCGCCCCGCGAGGGGCGCGTGAGTAGAAATTCCAGCGTTGAACTTCCTTCTTTGCTGCTTGAATTGTCGCGCCCCGCGAGGGGCGCGTGAGTAGAAATCCCGTATCACAAAACAAATGTTAATTGAGTATGAGTCGCGCCCCGCGAGGGGCGCGTGAGTAGAAATCGAGAATATTTTTTGCAAGCATATATTTCATAGTGGTCGCGCCCCGCGAGGGGCGCGTGAGTAGAAATCAAAAAGTGCTTCCAGATTTTTATGACTATAAGTCGCGCCCCGCGAGGGGCGCGTGAGTAGAAATTTTTCATTTCTGTGATGTTTGCAATTCCGAGGCGGGTCGCGCCCCGCGAGGGGCGCGTGAGTAGAAATTGCTGACCACCCTACTGGTTCGGGGTCAACAGGTGTCGCGCCCCGCGAGGGGCGCGTGAGTAGAAATAAATTTTTTTTTGGGGGGGGGCGCATATATATGAAGGGTTAGGTCGCGCCCCGCGAGGGGCGCGTGAGTAGAAATGGTTGATTCGCCAACAATATCACGCATAGCGGATAGTCGCGCCCCGCGAGGGGCGCGTGAGTAGAAATCACAGGCTTTTTCGACAATAGGGAGCAATTCATTGTCGCGCCCCGCGAGGGGCGCGTGAGTAGAAATGCCAGCCGTATGAGCAAAAACCTTACGGTCTCTGTCGCGCCCCGCGAGGGGCGCGTGAGTAGAAATTATTAGTTTTTAATATGGTTTATTTCGTCCATATGTCGCGCCCCGCGAGGGGCGCGTGAGTAGAAATATACATAATGAACGTCTGTGCTAAGGACGGAGAAGTCGCGCCCCGCGAGGGGCGCGTGAGTAGAAATGCTTTCAACGTTGACATCATCACCGGCCGCATTGCGTCGCGTCCCGCGAGGGGCGCGTGAGTAGAAATATTCCTCCTCGCCAATCTCCCGGATTAACATTGAGTCGCGCCCCGCGAAGGGCGTGTGAGTAGAAATAAAATTACCAATGACGGGCGGAAACTGGCACTCGCCGTCGCGCCCCGCGAGGGGCGTGTGATGAATTATATATAATAGTAGAGCACTCTATGTATAGAGCAAAATTTGTGGCAGGAAGTTTATGCATTATGGCAATTGTACTGTGAAAAAAATATAGATGAGTTCTATATAATGGTAAGAGGTAGATTGATTTGATTATAAATATGCAAGATGTCCACCCTATTGTTAAATGATAAAGAATGATGGTGAAAAAATGAAATATAATGAAAGAAATGCTAATATTAAGAGTAAGTCTGATGTCGAAGATATGCTTATTGATGAAGAGCAAGAGCTTAATAAGAAATTATAAAGGTATTTCTAAGATGAAAGACCCAAAATGGGAGGACTTTTATTCCACGGACGGTAAAATCGAATATTGCTATGACAGGTTTGGAAACAAGTACGAAGCGGGGTCAAGTTTTAAAGGTGGACCAATGGGAATAAAAAGTATTTCCTGTCCTATATGTAGGGCGTGTAAAAACGAATATTTCGTAGAGGAAGGGTTTGAGCTACTGTATAAGGCTTATGGCAAAATTCCAGAGGATGTTGGAAAGCGAAGAGTTTTTAAATGTGAACACTTCATTCCTGATGAAGAATCATATGATTATGAATTAGTAAAAAAATTTATGGAAGAGCATAAAAACGATTAAAGTGCCGCTATTAAAGCGGTATTTTTAAATAATGAAAAGAATAATAAGTAAATAAGTCATTTTTGTTTTAAATTACCATTGTACAGTTACTGCAAAGGATCTATATGAGAAATGAAATTAATAATGACAGCAGTTAATCTTTCGCGTTGGCCAAAATTCGCCGCAAGTCCCCAAAAAGCCAACATACTATACATAATACGCCGGAAACCCGTGTCGAATCATGTCGATTGCCCTGGTCAAGCAAAATGTTGGCTTTTTTCAGTTGCAAGGCAAATTTGGACTACAGTTTTGCCGTTTTTTGTAGGCCAAATTCTGTAGGAACCGCTCAAAAAGCCAACGAAGCCCCAGGAACCCTACCGAAATTTACAGTTATTGGAATAAATGTTGGCTCTTTTAATGGCGACCGGTCAAAAAGCCAACGAAGCTGGCAAGCCCCGATGCAGGAACCGGCGGAAGCAGCCACTCCGCTACACAGCATCAAAAATAAGATGACGTTCAAACAATATTTTGATAGAATATAAGCAGCAAAAATAAGCGGAGGTAAAAAATGCCTTTTAATATAGTTCGTCAGGATATTACAAAAATGGAAGTTGACGCAATCGTCAACGCTGCCAATACAGACCTTCTCATGGGAGGAGGGGTTTGCGGCGCAATTTTCAAAGCCGCAGGAGCACGAAAGCTGCAAGAGGCTTGCAATAAGGTAGCGCCTATAAAAACTGGCGGCGCCGCCATAACGCCGGGGTTTGAGCTTCCGGCAAAATACGTGATTCACGCCGCAGGCCCTGTGTACCGCCAATGGAATAAGGAGCAAAACGAAGAGTTTCTACGCTCCGCCTATATGGAGTCCCTTAATCTGGCGCTGAAATATAAATGTAAAAGCATAGCTTTTCCGTTGATTTCCAGCGGCATATACGGATATCCGAAGGAAGAGGCGTTCGAAACAGCTGTTTCTGCAATCAAAGATTTTCTTTTGCAGCATGACATGGATGTTTATCTTGTCCTTTTCGACAAAGCATCCTTTGAGGTTGGCAGGAAGCTGATGGGAGCAGATTGACGTCGCTTTGAAAGCGAGCAAGGGAATACCTTCCGGCTGTATCATAGAGACACATTAAGAAGCGGGAGGGTTTGATTATGAAAAGAAAAGAGGCGGAAGATGATAGGAGCGATTATAGGAGACATCGTAGGCTCCGTTTACGAGTGGAATAATATAAAGACAAAAGAATTTCCCCTTTTTCGAGAGGATTGCTTCTTTACGGATGACACCGTAATGACATGCGCTGTGGCAGATGCGATTATGAATGGCGGCCGGTGTGATGATTTTATAGATTCCATGAAAAAGTACGGACGCATGTACCCGAGCGCCGGATACGGCGGAAGGTTCGGAGCATGGCTCATGTCGGAGGAGCGAGAGCCGTATGACAGTTTCGGCAATGGCTCAGCGATGCGTGTTTCTCCGTGTGCATGGGTGATGAACTGTGGGTTTTGCGCAAGAACGGGAGTGTGGCCGGAAAAGGGCAGAAACCTTGCCAAACTCTCCGCTCAAGTGACCCACAATCATCCGGAGGGAATCAAGGGAGCGCTGGCGGTTACAGACGCAATTTTTATGTGCAGATATTATTTCGGCGGGTACTGCGGCGACTATGAAACGCCTATCGGCGATAAACCGCAGGAATGTAAACGTCACATCAAAGAACATATTGAGCGGGAATACGGATACGACTTATCCGGAACCTTAGATGAAATCCGCCCGAACTACGGTTTTGACGTGACGTGTCAGGGAACCGTTCCGCAGGCAATCATCGCATTTCTTGAAAGCACGGATTTTGAAGACGCTGTCCGAAATGCCATATCCCTTGGAGGTGACAGTGACACTTTGGCGGCAATAACGGGCAGCATAGCGGAGGCTGCCTATGGAGTTCCGGAGTGGATAGAGGAAAAAGCCCTGTCTTATCTGGATAAGCCGCTGCGAGATGTTCTGGAACGGTGGAACCGGTATATGGAGACCCAACACAGATTATAAATTTAAGTTCGGATTGAGGGAGACGAGAAAATGGCAAAGATACTTTTGGAAGAATACGACGACACCCAATGGGGAATTTTGAGACCGGAGCATACGGTGGCAAAACCCTGTGGAGAATTTCCCGATACAGTGGTCTGTGAGTTTTCGAGGGAAACGATAAGAGAAGTGGCAGCCAAGTATAACGGTAAGCCCGTAGGAAGACTGGTAAGCGTAGGCGGCGATACGGTTATATACGAAATTTTATACGGCGGTGTAAAGCTTGCTCTTTGCCAGGTCATGATAGGAGCTCCTGCATGTGTGAGCAACATGGAAGAACTCATAGCCCTCGGAGCAAAACAGATATTTGTATGTGGAGAATGCGGCGTTTTGGATGGAAGTATAGAAGATGCCCATTTGATTATTCCGACAGCCGCACTGCGTGATGAAGGCACAAGCTACCACTATTTGCCTGCGGCTGATGAAATCGAACTTGACCCCTGCGGCATAGAAATAATAGAAGGAGTATTCAGGGAACACGACCTTGCATATACCAAAGGAAAGATATGGACGACAGACGCTCCTTATCGCGAGACGAGAAAGAAAATGGAGAATAGAAGAGGCAGAGGCTGCATCGCCGTTGATATGGAATGCGCTGCGCTTGCATCCGCCGCAAAATTGAGAGAGATAAAGTTTTCTCAATTTGTATATGCCTGTGATAATCTTGATGCCGAAGAATGGGAACAGCGAGGATTGACTGTCAGACCCATATCACAAAAGGCGCAGATATTCGAACTTGCCATGGAGTGCGCCGTAAGAATGAAAAACAGATAAAGGATTTATAAAAAGCGGATTTTGTCTGAATAAGACAGAATCCGCTTTTTTGTGATAAAATTGTGAAAAATTTTTAAAAAAATATTGCATATAAAAATAAAATGTGTTAATGTTTAGACATTAATAAACGAAATTAAATTTTGTTGAGAAATACTTGGCGACGGAGAGATAAGACGGGGAGATAATATGGAATTTAAGGAGTTAACCACAGAAGAATTATCACAAGGCTTTGTACGTACAAATGACGGAGACTTGGTATGCATATTTTGCGGCGAAAGATTCCAGGAAGGAGTTATTTACAACTCCGAAGGAAGAATGGTAACTGCTGAAAGAGCGGTAAAAGAACATATCGAGGACGTTCACCAAGGCGTTTTTTTCAGCCTGATAGATTTGGACAAGCAGATTAACGGACTTTCAGATTCCCAAAAAGAAATTTTGACGGGAATGTATCTCGAAAAAGACAACAAGGAGATGAGCGAAGAACTTGACATCAGCCCGGCCACTGTCAGGACTCACAAGTTCAATATCCAGAAGATGAAGCGAGAAGCGAAGATACTGCTTGCAATCCTTGAACAAATAGAAAACGAAAATTTGGCCGCCGAAAGAAAGAAAATCAGAGAAAGCGGCAATAATATAATAAACAAGACCAGGGAATTACACAATTTGGACAGACAATTCACAGGCAACAGCCTTCATCCGTTTTTTACTCAGTTTATATTGAAATAGACAAGGGGAGGACAGTATGAGGGGAAATTCAAATTATGAAGCCAGACTGGCGGATTTCAAAGACCTGATAAGCAAGATTGAATATTTAAAATGCACTTTAAACTCACTTGTTTATTGGGATAAGCTGACTTATATGCCTTCTGAGGGCATAGAGTACAGAACAAAAGTGATGTCTTTCATGGCAGAGCAGCAATACAGGTTCATGTCAAGCAGCAGATTTATCGGACATGTCAGGTATTTTGAAGGAAACAAAAAGAACGATCCAATTACCGACTCAATGATAAGTCGCATACGCAGAAGTTCCGAATACATAAACAAGATTCCGGAGGAAGAATATAAAAGATACATTGAACTCATAGCCATGTCGGAGCAGGTATGGCAGCAGGCGAAAGCGGAAAAGAACTTTGACTTGTTTAAACCTTATTTAGACAGGATTTTCTGTACATTCAGAAAATTTGCTCAATATTGGGGCCCGACAGAGGACCCTTATGACGCCTTGCTGGGCTACTATGAAAACGGGCTGACGGTGAACAAGGTCGATGAACTTGTCTCCGAACTGAAGCCATTCCTCATCGAAATGCTCAGAAAGGTAAAAGAGAAGCAGAAGGACTGCGGCAAAAAACCTCTAATAATGCCGAAAGTTGACGGAGCAAGGCAGCAGGCAATATGGAAAACGGTGCTGTCGGATATGGGATTCAGGTTTGAAGCAGGGCGTGTGGATATAGGTTCCCACCCTACGATTCTTGCAAATTCGCCTTCGGATGTCAGAATAGTAAATTCCTACAGGGAAGAGGATTTGCGCTCAGGCTTGTTTAACGTCCTTCATGCCGGCGGAAAGGGTATTTATCAGCAGTCCATAAGCAAAGAACTGCTGGGGACATTTCTGGCAGAAGTACCTTCATTTGCTCTTGAAGAAGGCATAGGAAGATTTTACGAAAATATTCTCGGCAGAAGTCAGGGCTTTTGGAAATATTTTTATGACAAGATTTGCAGCATAGCGCCTGAACTTAAAAAATTTACGGAAAGAGAATTTTATGAAGATATAAATATGGTATCTCCGTCACTGATAAGAATAGAGGCTGACCAGATGACATATTTGCTGCATATTATCATCAGATATGAAATAGAGCGTGAGCTGATTAACCAAAGGCTGACGGTGGACGGGCTGCCTGATGCATGGAACCAAAAATACGAAGACTATCTCGGCATAAGACCTGCAAACGACAGCGAAGGAGTCTTGCAGGACATACACTGGGCGTCGGGATATGTGGGATATTTCCCTGCATACTTTGTTTCAAACCTTGCCGCAGCCCAAATGAGTGCAGCGATTGAGAAAGACTGCGGCAGCCTGAACGGGCTTATGGTTGAGGGAAGATTTGACATTATAAACGATTGGCTAAAGGAAAAGGTTTTCCGTTACGGAGCCATATACGATACGGAAGAGCTTATAGAAAGAGCCACGGGCAGGCCTTTGGATTCAAAGGATTATATCGATTACTTACGGGAAAAGTTTTCCGAGGTATATAAATCAAATGCAATATTATAGACAAGGAGAAGTAAAAAAATGAACACGATTCTAAAAAAGATCGGGCTTAATGAAAAGATGGCCAGAAACTTCTGGGGAATCATAATCATAGCCCTCGGCGGAGCAATCATTTACGGTCTGCCTTACTTCCGTTATGACTACTATGATGCATATTTGGAAGTATATAACCTTACAGACATTCAAATGGGTGTTTTCGGAAGCATCCTCGGCGTATTCGGAATGATTTCGTACTTATTCGGAGGCATCGTTGCCGACAGATTTTCAACAAGAACGGTTCTGACCGTTTCACTGATAGGAACAGGTCTCGGTGGATTTGTTCACCTGCTGCCTCTTAACTATACGGCTCTTCTGTGCCTGTATGCTTTCTGGGGTGTAAGCTCACTGTTTGCATTCTGGCCTTGCTGCGTTAAAGCCGTTCGAATCATGTCAGGTTCGGGAGACCAGGGAAAAGCCTTCGGATTCTTTGAAGGCGGCCGTGGTATCGGTGCAGCTCTTATGGCATCCGGCGCAGTTATAGCTTTCAAAATCGGTGCGGGCAAGATGGAAGACCAGGTTATGGGTATGAAAGCCGCAATCATCTTCTACTCCATACTTACCATTGTAATGGGAATTCTGGTATTCTTCACGGTTAAAGATGACAAAATGGAAAAGAGCGACAGAGTTACATTTAAGGGTATCAGAGAACTTATCAAGATGCCTGCCGTATGGATTATCGGTATAGTGACTTTCTGTAACTATGTATTCACTCAGCTCTTATACTACTTCACACCATACATGACAGAAATCATAGGAATTTCCGTTGTTATGGGTGCAACCATTGCAGCTTCAAAGAGGTGGCTGTCACTGTTCGGAAGCATAGGCGGCGGATATATAACAGATAAAATCGGCACAGGAAGAATGATTCTCGTTTCCTTCCTGGTTATGGCAGGCGGTACCGCAATCATGCTGCTTCTTCCTACCAACTCAAGCAGCGCCGTATTGTTTGTAATCTTATTTATGATTATATACATCTTCTACAACGTAAACTATGCTATGACATGGGCTATGATGGACGAAGGCGCTATTCCTGAAAGACTGTCAGGAAGCGCAGCAGGTCTGATTTCCACTATCGGATATCTGCCTGAAATCTTCTGCTCAGTGCTTGCAGGTACACTCCTCGAAAAGACTCCTGGAGTGGGAGGATACCGTCACGTATTCTACTTCATGATAGCAATGCTGCTCATAGGAGCTTTGTTTACAGTAATCTGGATGAAATATCTTAAGAAGAAAAAGGCAAGTGGAGAAGCTTCAGAGGAAGCATAAGAAAAATGAAAAAAGAAAATAAAGTAAACTGCATCTTTGAAAGGGTATATATCGAGACGCCTGTGGATACTGACGGCGATGGCAAGCTTGACTTGATTGCCGCATATATAAAGCGCCCTGAATATACCTTAAAGGGAGAAAAGGTTCCTGCCGTTCTGGTAGCCAATCCGTATCTCATGACGTGTAATGAAGACTGGTACGTGCCTCACGATGTAAATCGTGAGGTCACGGTCTACCCTCAGCAGAATATAAAAGAATCGGATATACGCTATGACTTTTCACAGGAAGTTTCCTATGAGCCTGAAACCGTCAGAGAGACGGCAGGGTTTGCGGAAACTGCCATAATAGATGAAGACGTTGAATTTGAATGTATTTCCGATTTGTACGAATATCTCAACCGGTACGGTTATGCATCCGTATTCTGTGGAGGCCTTGGAACGAGAGGTTCCGAAGGATATACACTGTCCGGTTCCAGAGAGGAAGTGCTGGCCTTTAAGGCAGTCATAGATTGGCTCAACGGAAGATGCCGGGCTTTTACCAACAAGACGGATAACATTGAAATCCGTGCCGATTGGTGTACAGGTAACGTTGCCATGTCTGCAAAATCATACCTTGGAACCATGTGTATAGGAGTCGCAGCTACCGGCGTGGAGGGCCTCAAGACAATAATTCCGGAAGCAGGCATATCTAACTGGTATAATTATTACAGAACCGGCGGACTTAACGTTCCGGCCTTGGAATGGCAGGGCGACGACCTTGATATTTTGGCAAAATACTGTTTCAGCCGTGCCAAAGATCCGGATGATTATGAAACCGTAAAGGAGGGCTACGCAGCTGCCCATGCAGAGCTTGTACGTGGCGAGGACAGAGACTCGGGCAATTATAACAAGTTCTGGGATATGCGTAACTACATTAACCAGATAGAAAACTTTAAAGCTTCGGTATTTATAATTCATGGTCTCAACGACTGGAATGTTAAGACGAACCAGTGCATCCCGCTCTTTAAAGCTTTGGAAAAACAAGGCGTGGAAAGAAAAATGCTGTTACACCAGGGCGAGCATGTTTATGTGTATGATTTAGAAGGCTCGGGGACTTTGGGAATGGTAAAGCGCTGGCTGGACCATTACCTCAAAGGCGAGGATAACGGCGTTGAGAAGGAACCGAAGGTTCTGGTGGAAAGCAACGCAGATCAGCTTCACTGGATGACTTCCGACACATGGCCGCCTGCCGGTTGGACTTATGAAGATTTTCCGGTAGAAACAGAGGCTGATGCGGTTATAAGGGATGACTTATCTGCAACGGTATATGACAAAGCCAAGGACAATCAGAAGGAGTGGCTTGGCCAGCTGGTCCTCAGCAATGAAGATGCTTATCTCAACCGCTTCAAAGCCGAATGGAATCCTTTTGATAAAGAAGCAGAGGACGTTGATTCACTCAGAATTGCCGGCACTGTAAAGGCAAGCTTCGATGCTGCTATAGACCGTAAAACCGCAATATTAAGCGCAATGCTGGTGGACATCGGCGATGAATGCAGGATTACGGCAGAGGAAGTCAAAGTTGACGAGGACGGTACTTTCAGGTTCGGACTCGAAGCGGAACCTTCCAAGTATAAGGTAATCAGCAGAACCTCTCTCAATGCACAGAACAGAAGGTGCCTGTGGAACAAGGATGAGATTGAGCCGGGCAAAGTTTATCATTATGAACTTGAAATGGTGCCTACCGACCACACCCTTCAAAGAGGACACAAGCTGGCGTTTATATTGTACGGAATAGACGCACAGCAGACACAGCGTCCCGAAACGGTGACGGAGATTACCGTAAAGGCAGGATCGATAGACGTAAAAATACCTTTCGTAAAATAAGATAGTTAAGCAAAAGCTTCGGATTTATAATAAAGGGGCTGTTGCACAATATGTCCGCCCGCCGTCCGCCGGCGGGCGGACGGCGGTGAGAAGCAAGACTGCCGTAAATCTTAGAATTTCTTTGAATTGCGGTATTTTGACCGCAGTGATAGGGCTCAAATTGCCGTAAAGTTCGAAATTTCTTTTAAATACGGCATTTTATAAGCCGTAGGAAGGGTAAAACTGCCGTAAATCTGAAATTTTTCTTGGTTCCCGGCATTTTGGCGGGAACCAAGGTAGCAAAAGTGCCGCAAATGTGAGATTTTCTTAAATTTGCGGCACTTTTGCATTCAGACGGTTGCGCCGGTACATTTCTGTGCAGTCCCGGCAGGTATTATGTAAACCTATGTTGGCTGATTTTGGGTTCCTCAAGATTCAGCCAACATTTGTCATAAAGGGGAGGGCAAATTTTTGTAAAATAATTAGCACTCACTGCTTGACAGTGCTAACAAAAAGTGATATAACATAATTACAAAAGACAGCACATTAAAAAAGGGGGATTTAAAAATGTTAATGCCAAGTATTTTTGGAGAAAATTTATTCGATGATTTTATGGATGACTTTATGCGCCGCGGAGTTGATAAGAGAAGCGCAAACATGCAGATTGCGATGAAGACCGACATCAAGGAAACAGAAAGCACTTATGTGCTTGAAATCGACCTTCCGGGATTTAAGAAAGAGGATGTAAAGGCGCAGCTCAAGGACGGATATTTGACCATAAGCGCAGAGAGAAATGATTCACAGGAAGAAAAGGACAAAGAAGGAAGGTATATCAGAAGAGAACGTTATACCGGAGCAATGAGCAGAAGCTTTTATGTCGGAAAAAATCTGACAGAAGAAGATATTCATGCAAAATTCGAAAACGGAATCTTGAAGGTTGAACTTCCTAAGGAACAGCCGAAGAAAATCGAAGAAAACAAATATATCGCCATTGAGGGATAAAGCATAGTGTTTAAAAAGGATGCTGCTTGCGAGCAGCGTCCTTTTGCATATTTTGATTGACCGCATATGATATGTAATATATAATGGATTGACAAAGCAGAAGGGAGCGAAAGATGCCTGTAAATACAAAGGATATTATATCAAACGAATTGTATAATATGGCGAAAGTAAAAAACATAGATAAGATTACCGTAAAAGCGATAATCGAAAAATGCGGAATTTCCAGGCAGACTTTCTATTACCATTTTCGTGATATAATGGACGTAATAGAATATTCTATTAAAAAGAGAACTGAGAAAATCTTGAAAGAAAGCCTTAAAAAAGAAAATCCCAAAGAAGTCATAAGGATTTTTGTAGACGTAGGAGTTGAAGATTACCCTCTTATGAAAAAACTCTTCGAATCACGGCAAAGACCTGATGTGGAAAAACTTATAGCAGGTGCTTTTCGCTCGTATCTTTATGAAATGGTAAGCAAAAACGGCATAAAAAAATCCGTATCTTATAAGGAATTGGAAGTTATACTTACCTTTTACGCTTACGGAATCGCAGGATTGATTATCGAAAGCTGCGGCGCGCCTGATGTGGACAGAGAGACTCTGGTTGAGCAGATATATTCGATTATAACAGATGAAATATCCATATTTCCGGAGAGAAGATGAATATTACATATTTAAAAAAGTGTAAAACGTTTTTACACTTTTTTTTATGTGTAAATACATAAATAAAAAATTGATAGTGGGAAATGACTTGATGTTGATGTATAAAGGAAATAAAAAATTCAATTAAGCAACGTGTTGAATCATAAGGCAAAAAGCCGATATAGGCACCTGCAACATGAAAGGAATGTTATAATGAACGAAGTCAAGAAACCGAAAAAACCATTGATATATTATTACAGTATAGTTATGCTGGCATTGATATTATTTAATTTTTTACTTATGCCGTGGCTTGTGGAAGGGCAGATTACGGAAAAAGATTACGGCGCATTTATTAAAATGACGGAAAAACAGCAAATAGGCCAAGTTGAAATACAGCAGCAGGAGAACCGGATACTTTTTACAAATAAAGACAACACCAAGGTATATAAGACCGGCATGATAGACGACCCTAATCTTGTGCAGAGGCTGTATGATTCAGGAGCACGGTTTTCAGGACAGATAATAAAACAGATGTCACCGTTAATGAGTATATTGGTTTCATGGGTGCTCCCGATTTTTGTATTCATAGCTATAGGTCAATACATGTCTAAAAAGATGATGAATAAGGCAGGGGGCAGAAATGCGCTGATGTTCGGAAAGAGCAACGCAAAGGTATATGTCAAGTCCTCAGAAGGGATAAAATTCTCAGATGTCGCAGGAGAAGACGAAGCTAAAGAGAACCTTATGGAAATAGTTGATTATCTTCATAATCCTGATAAATATAGGGAAGTAGGAGTCTCTATGCCCAAAGGAGTGCTTTTGGTAGGCCCTCCGGGAACAGGTAAAACGATGCTTGCAAAAGCTGTTGCAGGGGAAGCAAACGTTCCGTTCTTTTCAATGTCGGGTTCCGAATTTGTTGAAATGTTTGTAGGAATGGGTGCGTCGAAAGTAAGAGATTTGTTTAAGCAAGCAAAGGAAAAAGCTCCGTGTATAGTTTTTATAGATGAAATAGACGCTATAGGAAAGAAACGTGAGAACCAGCTGGGAGGAAATGATGAAAGAGAGCAGACTCTTAATCAGTTACTTACGGAAATGGACGGATTTGAGGGCAACACAGGAGTTATAATTTTGGCAGCAACCAACAGACCCGAATCTCTTGATGCCGCACTTACACGTCCGGGAAGATTTGACAGGCGTGTGCCTGTGGAGCTTCCGGATTTGAAAGGAAGGGAAGATATATTAAAAGTACATGCAAAGAAGATAAAGACAGCAGAAAATATAGATTATAAGAAAATTGCAAGGATGGCATCCGGCGCATCAGGAGCAGAGCTGGCAAACATAGTCAATGAAGCAGCGTTAAGGGCTGTAAGGGCGAATAAAAGAAGCGCGTCTCAAGAAGATTTTGAAGAGAGTATAGAAGTTGTTATTGCAGGATACCAGAAGAAAAATTCGATTCTCACCGACAAAGAAAAGCTGATAGTGGCATATCATGAAGTGGGTCATGCTCTTGTAGCAGCAATGCAGACTCATTCTGCTCCTGTAGAAAAGATTACCATTGTGCCCAGAACATCAGGAGCTCTTGGATATACAATGCAGGTCGAAGAGGGAAATCATTATCTTATGAGCAAAGAGGAAATAGAAAATAAAATTGCAACTTTTGCCGGAGGAAGAGCCGCTGAAGAACTTGTTTTTAATTCGATTACGACAGGCGCTGCTAACGATATAGAGCAGGCGACAAAACTTGCCAGAGCAATGATTACCAGATACGGCATGAGCGATGCATTTGGAATGGTAGCCATGGAAACGGTAAACCAACAATATCTGGGAGGAGATACTTCGCTTTGCTGTTCCGCAGAGACACAGGCCATCATAGATAAAGAGGTATCAAAGCTTGTAAAAGAGTAGTATGGCAAAGCAATGGAATTATTAAACACAAACAGGAATAGCCTTGAGCGAATTGCACAATATTTGTATGAAAAAGAGACTATAACAGGAGAAGAATTTATGAACATATTAAATTCTTAGTAATAGGGTATTCTGACAGAGGGCCTTTTTGTATATTTTACAAAAAGGCCCTTTAATATTTGAATTCCATAATAAGGAATATCAGAAGCGTTTGAAATATAATAAAAGTACAAATTAACACAGCAAATATAAAGGAGGCGTTTGGTATGTTCAATAAGAAAGATTTTTTGAGATTTGCTTTTGAAGAAGCAACAACGGTTGTAAACGTAAACAGCGTAGGAAGCGCAGAGCTTGAACCTGTTCTCATGACGAGAATGAAAGATTATGCCCGGCGCGAAGGGCTTGATTTTTCCGAGAAGGAACTCGGCGAAACCATGAAAAAAGGTATAGCGATGCTTAAACATGCAGAAGCGGATTTTGCATTTTAAACAAGGCGTAAAGCCCCGTTGGTTAGGTCGTGTTGTGTAACATCTAATCAACGGGGTTTTTTAAATGTTTTAAGAAGTTCTCGGTAGAAATATCTATACGCCTGTGATAGAATATCAATGGAAAAATCATTATTTGAGGAGCTTAAACAAATGGTTAATTTTCATGTTACGTATAAATTTAAAAACAAAGAATTCAGAGACGGATTTATAGCCGCAATAAGAGACCAAAAGATAGCCGAAATCACCAAAAGCGAAGAGGGCTGCATAAGATACGATTATTATTATCCGGTGGAATCCGACAGAGAGATTTTCCTCTGGGAGCAGTGGGACAGCGCCGAAGCGCAGCAGGCTCATACCAAACAGCCGCACTTTGCAGTGATAGGAGAAATAAAAGAAAAATATAAGGCTGTCTGCGAGTTTGACAGCGACAAATAAAATCAAAGAAAACGGTTAAGAAAGGCAAAACATTATAATGAATCACTCAGGGGAAACAGAAAATCAAGTGAATTTATGCCCTGCTGCAAGTGAGGAAGAGTATTATCTTGAATGCGAAAAACGGTGGATATTTACCGTCCTCATGTTTGTGGCAGGCTTTTACGGAGCATTTACATATTCCATAAGAGGAGGAATCTTCTGCAATGCCCAGACTGCAAATTTTGTCTTATTTGCCATGGCGTTGGGCAGCGCAAGGTGGACAGACGCTTTGTATTATCTGGTGCCTATGTCTGCATATCTTCTCGGAGCGGTAGTGTCGGAGGCAGTTCCGAAGCCTGTAAAGAAAACTCATATAATGCGTTGGGATACCCTTCTTATTTTAATAGAGATGATAGCGGTCGTATTTTTGGGGCTTCTGCCTGAGAGTACGCCTCATCAGGTCTCACAGGTAACAATAAATTTTATATGCTCCATGCAGTACAATACCTTCAGGCAGGCTCAGGGGCTGGCTATGTCA
Source organism: Bacillota bacterium (assembly GCA_021769295.1). GTDB lineage: Bacteria > Bacillota > Clostridia > Peptostreptococcales > Anaerovoracaceae > Fimisoma. The sequence goes on from JAETTD010000006.1 coordinate 80,786, forward strand.
ACGACTTTCTGTACCAACCACCTTCGGCAGCTGGGGATTGCCATGGTTAAGAATATAAGAAAAGGCGGGGATGACGAGCAGGATACCAAAATGGCTGAACATTTTAAGATGCTTGGAGTGTTTGTTGTGGGAGGAATAATATCAACAGCTCTTTGCAGACAGTTTTTAGGTAAGGCTATATGGGTTACTTTGATTCCGCTTTCGATAGTATTTGCAGATCTGCTGTACGCAGACCGCAAAAAAGAGCCTGACCACATCGAGCAGACGCCTCACGGACATTGATGAATTGACGGAGCAATGATATAATAAATAGTTGCAAGCTCTTTGCATGCCCGCCAGAGCAGATAAGTTCTGCGGCTGAAGGGCGGGCAAGGTGGCTGTTTTGACGTGATTGTTGGCAGGATTTTGAAAAAAGGAAAAAATGGCAACAAACTATTCCAAATAATTCCAATTTCCATGGATTTTTCATGTCGAAATATGTCGAAGTTGTCAGTTTTCAAGAATCTGCAAATTTTGCCAACACTTTTTTGCAAAAACTGTTGGCAGAATTTTGTGTTTTAATCAATGTGACAACATTCAGGTAAAGTACAGATAAAAAATGTCAGTTGTTGGAAATTTTGTTGGCAGATTTTCCAATTGCTGCCCCAAAAGCCAACACAGGTTTACATAATACCTAAAAACCTGTGTCGAAACGTGTCAATGTTGGCTTTTTCCGGAGGCGATGCAAATTTGGCCTACACTTTTGCTGATTTATGTAGGCCAATTCTATGGGAGGCGCACAAAAAGCCAACAAGACCGAAAGAAAGCCTCTAAAATTTGTAATTACTGGAAATTTTGTTGGCTATTTGGAAGCCAGAATCCCAAACAGCCAACGCAGTGAAAAAAACGCTTGAATGAGATTAACGCCGAATATAAATTGAAAGGACTTTTTAAATGAAATATGCATATGTAAACGGAATAATTTTGGACGGCTCAAAAGAAATGGAGCCCATGCAGGGCTACATGATTTTGACCGACGGTGAAAAGATAGAAGCCGTCAAAGAGCACAAAGAGCAGGGAGACATACCTGCGCAATACGAAATAATCGACCTGGAAGGCAGATATATCATGCCGGGCCTGATTAACATGCACGTTCATCTTCCTGCCAACGGCAAACCAAAAGACAAGCAGGACGACAACGTAAAAAAAGTGAAGCTGCTTACGAGCAATGGCTTTTTCAGGCATATGGTCAGAGTCATATGTGAGAAGTACGCCAAAACTCAGCTTATGAGCGGTGTTACCACAATAAGAACCATGGGCGGTGTTATGTCATTTGACAGCATGATAAGAGACCGCATAAACGAGGGGAAAGCAGTGGGCCCACGTATTTTAGCGTCGAACATGGCAGTTTCGGTTGAAGGAGGCCACATGGCTCATTCCCTTGCATATGTGGCCAACAGCCCGGAAGAGGCACGCAAGTACGTTGAAATAATAGCTAAGGATAAGCCGGACGTAATCAAACTGATGATTACGGGAGGCGTCCTCGATGCCAAGGTCAAGGGCGAACCGGGCGAGCTTAAAATGCCTCCGGAATATGTTAGAGAAGCATGTGATGCGGCTCACGGATTGGGTCTTAAAGTTGCCGCCCATGTGGAGAGTCCCGAAGGAGTGCGATGCGCCCTCGAAAACGGTGTTGACACCATAGAACACGGAGCAAAACCCGATGATGAAATAATCAGGTTTTTTAAAGAAAAGGGAGCCTGCCACATAGCAACCCTTTCGCCGGCCCTTCCTTATGCCAAATTCGACAGAAACATCAGTCACGTTTCGGAAACGGAGAAGTACAACGGAGAAGTGGTATTTGAAGGAATCGTGGAGTGTGCAAAATCGTGCCTTGAAAACGGAATTCCCGTTGGACTGGGAACCGATACCGGCTGCCCGTACATAACCCATTACGATATGTGGAGGGAGTTGAACTACTTCCATAAATTCTGCGGAGTTTCCAAAGCTTTCGCCCTGCATACAGCTACAAAACTCAACGCTGAACTTGCAGGTCTGGGAGATGTTACGGGAAGCATAGAAGAAGGTAAGTGCGCAGACTTGGTGGTAACCTCCAAAAACCCTCTCGAAGATCTCGAAGCTTTGAGAAATATAGATATGGTGGTAACACGAGGCAAAGTTATCAAAAATCCTCAAGTTAAAAAGATGCCGCAAGTTGAAAAAGAATTAGACAAATTTATTGAAAGGACATAATCGAAATGGAATTATACATAGCATTCGGAGTTTTCATAATATCAATGCTAATTTGCCTGATTACGGACCATACAATGATTTTTGCACTTCTTATAGGCCTCGTAGCTTTCCTTACAGTGGGAAACCGCCGGGGATTTTCGTTGAAGAGCATGGCTGTAATGAGCAGAGGAGCTATAAAAGATTCGCTGATTGTAATAAAAGTTATGCTGGTTATAGGCATGCTTACCGCCGTGTGGCGTGTTTCAGGAACAATTACAATATTCGTATATTACGGAATCAAGGTAATACTGCCGCCTGTATTTTTGCTTATAGCATTTCTGCTGTGCTGCCTGCTGAGCTATGCCATAGGAACATCTTTTGGCGTTGTGGGAACTGTTGGAATCATATTTATGGCTCTCGCAAGAAGCGGCGGTGTAAATCCGGTTATAACGGCAGGAGTTATACTGTCAGGCATATACTTTGGGGACAGGTGTTCTCCCGTATCTTCCAGCGCAAATATGGTGGCAGGAGTGACAGGGACACAGATATATGACAATGTAAAAATCATGTTAAAGACCGGGGCATTGCCCTTTGTGATAACAACCCTTGCATATGTAGCCCTGTCTGTAACAAATCCCATAAATCATGTTGATGAAAACATGATACGAACTTTTGAAGAAGAATTCAGCCTGTCCGTATGGGCTTTTGTGCCGGCCATAGTGATAATAGCCCTTCCACTGCTGAAGGTAGGGGTCATAAAAGCCATGGCGGCCAGCATAGTATGCGGAATTCTTGTAGCGTTGATTGTACAGGGAGTGCCTGTTACGGAAATCGCAAAGATATGTGTACTGGGGTATCAGGCGGAAGGCGATGGCCTCGGAGCTATTTTAAACGGCGGCGGAATCGTGTCCATGCTGGAGATAGTAGTAATACTGATTATTTCCAGTACATATTCGGGAATTTTTAGCGGAACCAATATGCTGGAAAGCCTTCAGCAGAAGCTCAGCAAGGCATGTACCAGGTTCGGCAGATTTGCGGTTATGATATTTATGAGCATAGCCATGTCGTCGGTATTCTGCAATCAAACCATAGGAACTCTGATGTGCGCCGATATGCTGAAAAAACCTTATATTGACGGAGGCGGAAGCAATGAGGAACTGGCTATCGACATGGAGAATTCGGTAATACTTATAGCCTGTACCATTCCGTGGTCCATAGGATGCAGTGTGCCGTTGGCATTACTCGGAGCGGACTTTAAATCGCTGCCTTTTGCGGTATTCATGTACGCCGTACCGATTTGCTATTTGTTTACTAAGAAAAGATGGTTTAAAAATTGATTGTAGGGGGATATGAAATTGGAGTTATTTGACAACAAGGTACAAGAGACAAAATACAAAGTATTAAGAGAGGTGGCATATCAGACGTGGAAAGGCAACGATGCCTTCTCCGAATTTAATGAGATTGCCAACAATGTAATTCCAAAAGATGAGCCGCCGCAGACATGTTGCATATACAAAGACAGGGCGGTAGTAGCGGAGAGAATCAGACTTGCCCTTGGGGGAAGTAAAAATAATAAAAACGTAGTGCAGGTAATCGACATCGCATGCGACGAATGCCCCGAAGCGGGATATGTGGTTACCGACTTGTGCAGAGGCTGCCTTGCCCACAGCTGTGTGGCTTCATGCAAAAGAGATGCAATAATCGTAGACGAACACCAGCATGCTCATATAGATAAGAGCAAATGCGTTGAATGCGGCAGATGTGCAAAGGCGTGTCAGTACAGCGCAATACATAATTTTCAGAGACCATGCGAAAGAGCTTGCAAGGTCAATGCTATTTCCATGGGAGCCGGCGGAGAAGCAACCATTGATTACGACAAGTGCATCAATTGCGGCGCCTGTGTATATCACTGTCCTTTCGGAGCTACGGTAGACGTATCGAGTATAGTAAACGTAATTAAGGAAATCAAAGCCGCGGAAGACAACTGTGAAAAGGATAAGGTCATTGCAATCGTCGCCCCTTCCATTGCCAGCCAGTTTCTGTATGCATCTCTGGGACAGGTTATATCCGGAATAAAGGAATTGGGGTTTGCAGAGGTTTTGGAGGTTGCGGTAGGCGCAGAAATGGTGGCATATAAGGAAAGCCTTGAGCTTAAGGAAAAGGGATTTCTGACTTCGTCCTGCTGCCCGGCTTTCGTAAAGTACATAGAGACCAAACATCCGGCCATGACCGAGCATATTTCTCACAATCTATCACCTATGGCGGAGCTTGCAAAGCATATAAAAGAGAGCAAACCTGATTCGGTGATAGTATTTATAGGGCCGTGTATAGCCAAGAAAGCGGAAGTGCGAAAAGAAAATGTGAGCAAGTACGTTGATTATGCCATCACATTTGAGGAACTTCAGGCGCTGTTTGACAGCCGTGACATAGATTTGAAGAAGCTCAAATGGACCGATTGGAATCAGGCTTCATATTACGGAAGAATCTTTGCAAAGAGCGGCGGTGTTGCTGCTGCGGTTGAGCAGATGATTAAGGAACTCAGAATTAAAGATTTTGAATATAATCCTATAGTGTGCGACGGAATCGACAAGTGCAAAGTTGCTCTGCTTAAAGCAAGTAAGGGAATCCTGCCCAACAATTTTATTGAGGGTATGGCATGTGTCGGAGGCTGCATAGGCGGAAGCGGCAACTTGGTGCGTTATCAGGATACGCCGGAAGAAATGGAAGACCACATCGAAGATGCGGCCACCACAGAAATGCTTCCTAACGTAAAGAAAAACATAAATATAATTTAGCAACTTGGCGAGAAAAAAGAGGATAATGATTATGGCTTCTAACTTGGATTTTGTAGAATACGTATGCGAACAGATAGGCGGCGCAGGAGAGATTACCTACAGAAAAATGTTCGGCGAATACGGTGTATACTGCAACGGAAAAATTATCGGCCTTATCTGTGATAATCAGTTATTTGTAAAAAAGACAAAAGCAGGTGCAGCCGTATATCCCGATTGCGAAGAGGTTGCGCCCTATGAGGGCGCAAAGCCGCATTTCGTCATAGAAAATGTGGAGGATTATGACCTGATGAAAAGGTTTATATCCGCCACATATGAAGAACTTCCGGCTCCTAAGCCGAAAAAGAAAAAACAAATTTAGCGCAGGGTCTTGCGGGCCTTGGCTTTGGACTCCGGGCCTTGCGTGCCGTGACTCTAAAGTCAGGCTTTAAGGTCTGCCGTGGCGGGATTATCTATCAGTTCGCCTCTTTCGGAAAACCGGGAGCCGTGGCAAGGACAATCCCAGGAATGTTCATATTTATTCCACTTTAGAGCGCAGCCCAAGTGGGGACATCTCTTTGAGGACGGAGTAATTAGGTTTACTACGGCGTTCAGACCGTTTACCGCAAGCTGCGGACGCAAAATTGTCCTTGAAGGGGAGAATACCTCTGTATACGGATTATCTTTTTCAAGAATCATATCCCTGATTATGGTCGCCGCAGCCATGGAGGACGTCATTCCCCATTTGTTGAACCCCGTTGCAACTAACATATGGGGAGTAGTTTTGGAGTACCGGCCTACATAAGGAAGCCCGTCAAGAGTCATGCAATCCTGAGTTGCCCAGCGGTATAGCTCCCGGGCATTTGGGTAGTACAGCTTGGTAAGGCGGGAAAGCTCCTGCCAGCTGCCGCCGCTCTTTCCCGTCTTATGAGCATCTCCTCCCATGAGAAGCAAATCACTGAAATTGCGGAAAGACAGCCCCTTGCTATCTTCGTCTATATACATGCCGTCAACGTTGGCGGCGTTTTTTAGTGCTATGACGTATGAGCGATGCTGATACATCTTTATAAAGTAGCTGCCGTGCTTGTTGATGAAGGGGAAATGGGTTGCAACGACAATTTTCTTCGCAGTTATTCTGCCGCCGTCGGTTACGGCGGTGTTTTTTATCAGTTCTTTGATTTTGGTATGCTCAAAGATAGGGAGTCCCTTAGATATGTGAGAAACAAATTTGAGAGGGTTAAACTGAGCCTGTTCTTTGAATCTTATGGCTCCCGCCACCGGAAAAGGCAGGGGAAGCTTATCCGTAAACCCTGCATCAAACCCTATCTTTTCAAGGGTGGACAGTTCTTTTTCCAAACATTTTGTATCTTTTAGGGAATAGACGAAGGAATCTTTGATTTCAAAATCGCAGTCTATATCCCTGCATAGCTTTTTATAGCTTTCCAGCGCTTCCTCGTTGGCTTGCAAGTACAGCCCGGCTTTTTCCAAGCCCGATTCCCTGCGGATTTTATCGTAGATGAGTCCGTGCTGAGATGTGATTTTTGCAGTGGTGTTCTTTGTGATGCCGCTGCATAAGCGGTCAGCCTCCGCCAAAATACAGTCCACACCGGCTTGATGTAGCATGTATGCGCAGAGAATGCCGGCCAGACCGCCTCCTATGATTAAAACGTCTGTATCGACATCTCCTTCGAGCCTGTCAAAAGCGGGAATCTGAGAATCTACAGACCATACTGACTGTGCCGAAGTCATAATTTTGCCTCCTAAAATGTAATTTATATACGGATAGTATTTGCAGCACAACGGCTTCATATGCTATGAAGCTGTGAAAATATATGTTAGAAGGCTATCATTTGAAGGTGAACCATGATATAATCAGTTTAAGTTAAATAGCCCAGTGATGTGATATCAGGGAGGTGTTAGTGTGAAAGATATTGATAGCGAAAAAATAGTTAGCAGCAAGATGCTTCAAGAAGAACTAAATGATGAAAGAAAGCGCAAGGGTCTCAGTGAGATGCCTGCAATCAATCCCAGAAATGGAGGAACAAGTACCATAGCAAGGAAGGATAAATCATGGAAAAGCGTTCCCGGCTTCTTTGCAAAATTATTTAAAAAACAGAAAAAGTAAGACAGAAATCAAAACTATTCAATTATATGCCTATTATAGAAAAAACATCCCATTGGGATGTTTTTTTGGTGCGCCATGAGGGACTTCACATCCTTTCTCGTGCTAAGCCCTCGAAAGTCTGCCGCTCTGCGCGAGACCCAACGGTCCGCTTGAGCCGCTCACTATAAGATGCGCCACCGGCGCATCTTGCTTTACGTTCGCGGCCTTTCGGGTTCGAGCCCCTCCTTTAATGCAAAAAATAATAAAGACACTCGAATGAGTGTCTTTATTATTTGGTGCGCCATGAGGGACTCGAACCCCCAACCTTCGCATTCGTAGTGCGCGACTCTATCCAATTGAGCTAATGGCGCAAATTACATATACATGTACTTCACAGATAAATATTATACACAAAAGGACAATAAAAGTCAAAGGAAAAATGGAGATATTTTGCCCAAAACGGCGAGGGGCGGTTTGCATCGGTTGCTTTGAACTTGACAACAGCCGAGTATTCTGTTATTTTTATTAGAATAACAAAGCTTTGAGACGTACAAGAGGAGGACCGTTTTGGAAAGTAAAATTCTTTTTAAGAACGAAACAACATACACACAGGAAATCGCAATGGAAGCGGGAGACGCTTTTTGGGAAACTCAGCCGGCATACAAAAAGAAAGCCAAGAAGTTTAAAATAATAGCAGGAGTTCTGGCAGTTACCTTTGTCATACTCGGCGGAATACTTATAGCAGAAAAAGGCTTCGGAATAATTCCCATGTCCGCATTTGTAATGGCAATAATGGCCGGATACGGATTTTTAAAGGGTGAAAGCCTTATAAGAAATTCCGCAAAAAACTTTCAGGGAATGGGAACCAAGGTTGAGTACGGAATAAGCGAGAACTATTTCTTCGTTATCAACAGAGAATATATGAACAATGAGGAAGAACCGGATGAAGAACCTAAGCAGGAGGCAATAGAAGCTCCGGCAGAGGAAGAAGATGAGCAGACATTTGAAGAGCCGGAAGCCGCTGTGGAGCCTGCTTACGAGCCCGATTCAGAGCCGGCAGAGGAAGAGGATGAAGAGAACGAGTATGAGAATGAGTTTCTGTCCCTCGAAGAACTTCTGGTTTGCATAGTAACGAAGAACCTTTATATACTTATCTGGGAAAGACCGTATTATATTCTTGACAGAGCGGGATTTGAAGACGGCAAGGACGAAGAATTCAGACAGTTCATAGAAGATAAAGTGAGAATTATTGAAGCATAATTGCATAAAACGGCTTGACAAATTGAAGCTTCAACAGTATAATTGAAACGCAGTCAAAAATTGACTGTGGTTTTGCGGCTGTGCTGGAATTGGCAGACAGGCAAGCTTGAGGTGCTTGTGTCCGAACGGGTGTACGGGTTCGAGTCCCGTTGGCCGCACCAATATTAAAAGGATGGATTTTATCCATCCTTTTTTATGCTTTTTGCATGCTGATTTTTTGTATACTGAGCTGCGGCGGTATACAAATCGGAGGAATCCGTATACAAAGTATACCAAAACCCCGAAAAAGTATACCTCAGGTATACATATGAGCCGAAACCGGGTACAAAGTATACGAAAACCGCAAAAAAGTATACAACACCCCGCAGCCGCCGGAAGCAAGATTGACAAAAAATTGTTAATCTGTGTTGACTAAGCGGGCTTCTTCAAATACAATAGAAGCGGAAGGCCGTATTCAATAAAAGAGGTAAAGAATATGAGGAGAATCAGGCAGCATGATAACAGAGACTGCGGCGCAGCGTGTTTGGCGACGGTTTTGGGTCACTATAAGTCCTTTATCCCGTTAAACAAAATACGAGAGTTCATGCATGTGGATAAAAACGGAGCCAGCATGTTTGCCATGAAGAAGGCAGCGGAGCGGTTTGGTATGGAGGCTGAGGCTTTCGAGGGCTCTGTGGAGGAATTGCGGCGAGCCGTTGCGGGTAAGGAACTTAAGCTGCCGATTATAGCCCATTTCCTCATTGACAAGAGCCTGCTACATTACATGGTCATAGAAAAAATAAATAAAAACGACATCTTGGTTTTTGACCCGGCAAAAGGCCGCCGCAAGTACGCAATAAGCGAATTTGAGGCGCTGTTTACCGGGTTTTTTATGGCGGTTTCACCGGGAAAAGATTTTGCTCCTGAGAAAAAATCCTTCAAACCTTATCGAAAATTTGCGGATATTATCCTTAAACAGAAAAGGCTGTTTTTGTCTGCCATATTCCTTTCCGTTATACTTGCCGGATTTTCAATCTTTTGCGCCTTCGCTTACCAGACCATAATCGACAAATACATATTGAACAACAGCCGGACTATGGATTTCAGAAACATCCCGATGATTTCAAATCTATATGCCAGCCTTGAGCAGCTCTGCCAAACATTGCCAAAGCTGTTTGCGGCGGTGCTTTTCATATATCTGACTCAAAACATAATCTTTGCCCTCAGAGGAATCATAATAACTCATATCTATAAAAACTCAAGCCAGCTTTTGGTTTTGAACTATTGCAGGGCGCTGACCAAGCTCCCGATGCCTTTTTTCCATGACAGAGAAACAGGGGAAATCCTGTCAAGATACAATGATATAGAAGAACTTCAAAGCATTATTTCGGGCGCAGGACTATCCGTAATCATGGATATTGTCATGGCTGTAGCCGGCGGAATAGTGCTTTTTGCCATAAGCCCGGAGCTCTTTGCCATTGTTGCAATGATGACTTTGGCCTACGCCCTAATCGCCATTTTGTACAGGGCGCCTATACGAAACGTCAGCAGAAACATTATGGAAAGCGATTCCAAACTGCTTTCCAAGATGAAGGAAACGGTGGACGGTATCGAGTCCATAAAGACGGCCTGTGCAGAAGAAGAGGCAAACAGAAGCCTTAAAAACAGAGCTGTGGAATATATACAGGTAATAAGAAACGGTTCTCTAATATCCCTTTCCCAGTCCGTTGCAACGAGCCTAAGCCAGAGTCTTGGCAACCTTGCCATGCTTTATTTCGGATGCAGGTTTATAATGGAGGGAACAATTTCTCTCGGCACGTTTATATCTTTTGAAACCCTCATATACTTTTTCCTCTCTCCTATGCAGAACCTTTTGGCCATGCAGCTGGCCATGCAGCAGGCTTTTGTAGCAGCAGACAGACTCAACGATGTTCTCGAAAATGAAACAGAGGAAGAAGTGTTTAAAGGCAAAGAGCCTTATAAAAAGGATGCGGGGACTCACCTCCGGATATGCGATTTGAGCTTTGCATACGGATACCGGGAGCCGGTTCTGCAAAACGTTTCCATAGAGGCAAGAGGAGGCGAAAGAGTTGCTGTGACCGGCAGGAGCGGGTGCGGCAAGACAACCTTGTTTCACCTGATAGGCTGCCTCGAAAGCGACTATAGTGGCCAAATTAGTGTAAACGGCCAGGACATAAGGAATATAGACAAGGGCAGCTACCGTGAAAAGGTGATATATCTGCCTCAGGAAAGCGCCATATTTGCAGAGAGCATAAGGGCGAACATTTTAATGGGCAAAGAGGCCCAAGAGGAGAAGCTGTCCAAGGTGATACGTGGATGCGCTCTGGAGGAAGTGATTTCGGAATACAGCGCAGGGCTTGATTTTATACTTGAAGAAAACGGAAAAAACCTGTCGGGAGGACAGAAACAGCGCATAGCCCTGGCAAGGGCGCTGATAAGAGAACCCGAAATACTGCTGTTGGACGAAAGCACCAGCCACCTTGATAAGGAAACGGAGAAGAAAATCTTTGATTTTATTCGGCAGGAGTTTCCGGACATGTTGTGCTTTTTCTCGACTCACCGGGAAAGTCTGGCAGCCATGTGCGACAGGAGAGTGGACATAACCGGCGGCAAGATAAGTCGGATGATGTTATAAACGGGCGGAGAGTAATGGTTAAAAGGAGGAAAAAACATGAGAAAATTATCAGAAAAAGAAATGAGAAGGGTGAACGGAGGAGCAGCACATATAATCACGGCTACATGTGAAGGCTTTGACAGGAATGGTCACCAGTGGCATTCGGTAATCATTGAGGGAAAAGGAGATGATTACACTGCGGCGGCCATTAGATTTAATAAAAAATTAGATGAGCATAAAGCAAATATATACTATAGCCAATTTACACATTCTGCTAAACGTGTTCCTTTATAGAAAAAAGAAAATATTAGCATATAGATAGAAGAATTCTCCGCCCGTTTAATAGCTTTATATTTTTAAACCAATAAAAAGGAAGGAAAGCCATGCTTGGAGGAAGTCATGAAAAAAATAGGATTGATTATAGTAATTATTATAATTATGTTAACTTTTGTAAGTTGCAGCAATGATGAAGAGCGTATTATTAAAAATACAAACAATCTCCAAGAAATCACATTACCGGATGGCACTGAAAATATAACTTCTATAAAAACTGACAGCAGTGGAAATCTTTTCATTTCAACTATGAAGACAAATGATGAGGAGAGTTGTGCTACGGCAACTTTGTGGAAGTTAAAGAAAAGCGACAAGTGGGAGAAACTATTCGAAAAAGAATTTGTTTCTGAGCCGTCGGAAAATGTAATTAAAAATGCAAATATAGAGGTTATTGGAGAAAAGGGAGTTATTAGCGAGTATAATTTCGACAAAGGTCAAATGATTTCGTATAAAGCCAATATGTATGTTTTAAACAGCTTGCATGATACGGAAATTATAGAGAAATTCGATTCCTTAACAGGACATTTGTTTGCTCGATTATATGGAAGTGGAGTTGAAAATGTTTTTGGATTTGACTATGATTCATTTGAAATTATCAGAATAAACTTTTTGACAGGAGAGATGCAAGAGATTGATGTATTGGGTGATATAGTAGAAATGTGTTGTCATGGTAATAATGCATATGTAATATACAGGCAAGACTACGAGCTTACGGAAAAAGAAATAGCGAGTCTTACGCCTAATTCGGACTTTCCCGAACGGTATGCGAGAGGCGTTATATACGATATGGACAGCGGAAGCATAACGGAATCCGAAGCCCTTGATAAGTTAGCATTGAGGTTGTTCCAAAAGTGGCATGAAGGCGGAGAAAATGCTGATAATTATCCGCCGATATATTATCCTGCTATAGGCTACGATAAGGAAGCATATTATCTGGCTCACAACGACGGAGTTTACAGGATAGATGAAGACGGCGAAGAACTAATATGTTATGACGAGAGTTGGGAGAGTAAGAAAAACTGCTTGGAAATGATGACGGTTGCAGAAAACGGAGATATATATCTGAGTGTATGTCTGAATAATTACGAGGAAGTCAAGTTATACAGGATTAAGTCATGATTGCAGATGTATAAAGAGTATTGAGTGGGCAGAAAAATATGATTGGAGGTAAATTATGAAACGTTTGAGCGAGAAAGAAATGAAAAGAATAAACGGAGGGATTAAGACAGATACGGTACTATGTACGGGGTTTGATGAAAACGGTCGAGACTGGCATTCGGTGCCTATAACAGGAAATGGAACAACGTATCGAGATGCAGTGATTGATTTTAATAGAAGGTTGAAAGAGCACAAAACAAATCTATATTATCAAAAATTCTCTCATTCAGCCAAATATATGACTGTTTAGGATTGTATAAAATTTTTCCGCTCACTCAGTACATTAGAAAGGATAACCATGAAAACCTTAAAACCTCTTATGTTAATAACCACCCTCACACTGCTCATCCTGTACACTTGCGGCTGTTCACAAAGCCCGCAAGGAACTGAAAAGAGCTTTTCCGGAACCATGGAGGAAATAGCCTATCCGCAAGATGCAGGGTATATTAACAATATAAAATTCGGTGAAAAGGGCGAGCTTTATCTGTCCATGGCAAAACCAAATAAAGATGGAAGTAGGTCAGCGGTATCAGCATGGAAGAGAGAAAAGGAAAGCGAAAGCTGGACAAAGCTCTATGAAAAAAATTTTGATTCTTCCAATACGGATGAAACCATAAGCGCCAACTTGCATTTTATGGAGGACGGAGTTTTAATAAGGACATTGTTTGTTGATAAGGATGATTTTCATAAAAGCCATTTGAATTTTTATTATATGAAAGATTTTGATGAGTGTGAATTGATAGAGGTTTTACATGAAAATAAGCTGGGAATTTTATCATATTCTGATTTTTTGATGAAAGAAAAGGTTGTAGCAAGAGATAGCGAAACATCGACAGTAAAGATATTAAATTTGGAAAAAGATACGGTCGAAGAAATCAGCGAAGTGAAATATTGCTTCTTCTCGTACTTTGACGGAAAGAAAATATATATGGCATATATGGCGCCGTACGAACTGACGGAAGAAGAAAAGAAAGCCTTTGAGGCAGGAATCGCCACCGACAACCCGGAGAGATACGCAAGAGGAAAGATTTACGATACGGAAAGCAAAAGTTGGAGTGAGTCGGACGTCTTAAATGAAGTTTCAATAATGCTGTTTGAAAAATGGACCAGAGGCAGCCTGACTTCATACGATGTATTTCCTATATTCTGCAAGGATACATTTTCAGAGGAAGAAGCCTATTATATAGCAAATAATGACGGAGTATGCAGGGTGAGCGAAGCGGGAGAAGAACTCATATACTTTAATCCCGATTGGAACAGCAAGAAAAACAGCTTTGACGAAATGTTAATGTCGCCTGACGGAGAAATTTATATCTGCGGTTACATATTTGATAATAAGACCAGAGAAGTCAGTCATAAGCTTATGAAGATAACATCGTAGCAAGGAGAGCCGGAGATGAAGAAGCCGATATTAAAGCTGATAACCGCAATTATTGTCATTATCATAGCAGCCGCTTTTACAGGCTGCACCGGTCAAAAAAATAATATTCTTGAACCCACAAACAATCTCCAAGAAGTACAGCTTCCGGCAGAGGTTACAAATATAAATGCAATAAAAACCGATGAAAATGGCAATCTTATCATATCAAACTGTGAAAAAAAGGATGACGATAGTTCAGCTACCGTTATGCTGTGGAGACAAACAGACGGCGGAAAATGGGAGAAGCTTTTTGAAAAAGAGTTCGCATCCGATGAGCCCCAAAAAATCGCAAAAGAGGCGGACATAGATCTTATCGGTAATAAAGGTATAATAACCGATTATGATTTTAGCAGAAATGATACTTTCTCATATAAATTTAATTTGCATGTAGCCGAAAATATAGATAAAAATGAAACAATTAAAAAGTTTAATTCTTTGAAAGGATATTTATTCGGACCTTTTCACGGGACGGATATAGATAATGTATACAGTGTAGACTTCGTTGCATTTAAACTTTTTAATATCGATTTTACAACTAAAGAAATTAAGCCTGTCGATGAACTGAGTGATGTAACGGAAATGTGCAGTTACAAAAACCTTGCATACATCATATACCGGCAGGATTACGAGCTTACAGAGGAAGAAATAGCCAATCTTACGCCGGGCTCGGACTTCCCCGAAAGGTATGCAAGGGGCGTAATATATGATATGGACAGCGGGAGCATAACCGAATCCAAAGTCCTTGATAAATTGGCCGTAAGATTTTTTGAAAAATGGCATAAGGGCGGCGAGAATGTATATAATTATCAGCCAATATATTATCCTGCTATAGGTTACGATAAGGAAGCATATTATCTGGCTCATAACGACGGAGTTTATAGGATAGATGAAGAAGGCGAGGAACTGATTTGTTTTGATCAGAGCTGGAATAGCAAGAAAAACTGCTTAAATCTGATGACGGTTGCAGAAAACGGGGATATATATCTGTGCGTATATTTGAATAATTACGAAGAAGTCAAGCTGTACAGGATTAAGCCGTGATTGCATTGGACATAGTCGGCGGCAAGACAGTCGGATGATGTTAAAAACGAGCGGAGAATAATGGTTAAAAGGAGGAAACAACATGAGAAAAATATCAGAAAAAGAAATGAGAAGTGTGAATGGAGGAGCTTATAATTATAGGTCGGACTGCACAGGTTGGAATTTCGATTATAGAAATTACCACAGCATACCTATAAAGGGTTATGATGCAAGGGATCAGAGGGTGGCAGCTGAAGAACATAATAAAGAATTAAGAAAGCATAAATCAAATGAGTATTTTAAAAATTTCTACCATTCGGCTCAGGAAATACATGTGTAGTTACTAATAATAGAAGCAGTATGGTAGTTTAAAGTAGTCACTTAAAGGCCATTATTACTCCGTCCGTTTTTAAAATTAGGAAATCAGAGATGTAAAAGAAAGGATAACCATGAAAACCTCAAAATACCTCATTTTAATAGCCGCCCTCACACTGCTCATCCTGTACACTTGCAGCTGTTCACAAAGCCCGCAAGGCACTGAAAAGAGCTTTTCCGGAACCATGGAAGAAATAGCCTATCCGAAGGATGCAGGATATGTAAGGGACATAAAGTTCGGTGAAAAGGGAGAACTTTATCTATCCATGGCAAAGCCGAATGATGATATGAATAAGTCAACAGCAACTGCATGGAAGAGAGAAAAGGGTAGCGAAAGCTGGATAAAGATATATGAAAAAGAAGTGAGATCTTCCAATCCGGATGAAACGGTGGGAGCATATCTGTACTTTATGGAAGATGATGCTTTGTTTGAAACAGTGTTTTTTAACAATAGGGATTTGCAGAAGAATCATCTGAATTTGTATTACATTTCCGACTTTGAAACAGGTGTATTAGAAGAAAAGTTTATTTCCCAAAAAGTAGGTCTGCTTGGATACTTACCTTTCCCGGTAAAAACTCAAATGGTAGCAGAGGATTCAGCGACGGGGGCAATCAAGATAGTGAACTTGGAAAATGAAACCGTTGAAGAACTCGACAAAGTTGAAAATTGTTTTTTCTCGTACTTTGACGGGCAGAAAATATATATGGCATATATGGCACCGTACGAACTGACGGAAGAAGAAAAGAAAGCCTTTGAGGCAGGAACCGCCACCGACAACCCAGAAAGATATGCGAGGGGTAAGATTTACGATACGGAAAGTAAGACCTGGGATGAATCAGATATTTTAAATGAAGTTTCCATAATGCTGTTTGAAAAATGGACCAGAGGCAGCCTGACTTCATACGATGTGACTCCTATCTTCTGCAAGGATACCTTTTCAGAGGAAGAAGCCTATTATATAGCAAATAATGACGGAGTATGCAGGGTGAGCGAAGCGGGAGAAGAACTCATATATTTCAATTCCGATTGGAACAGCAAAAAAAACAGCTTTGACAAAATGATAATGTCGCCTGACGGAGATATTTATATCTGTGCCAATATCTTTGATGATAAGGCCAAGAAAAACAGCCATAAGCTTATTAAAATAACGCCATATGCCAAGAAGCAATCATGAGAAATAAGCATATTGAATATTTAATAATTATTATAGCAATACTTTGCTGCGTTACAGGTTGTACATCCACTAAAAACAGAGACACTGAAACGATACCGTTGCCTGATGAAGAAGCCACTGTCAGCGATATGAGTATAGATGAAGAAGGAAACTTGATTTTAGCAATGGACAAGACATCCACTGGCGGTCTTACGGCAGACGTAGCAGTGTGGAAAACAGACAACGACGGAAAAGAGTGGAAAAAGTTGTTTAAAAAAACTTTGAAATCCCCCGATGACGAAAGGATTACTGTCGAACCCGAAATATATATTGCCGGCAGTGGTGCAATTGTAAGGCAAATCAATTACATAGGAGATAGCCTTGTAACTGATGCGACGGATACATATTATACTTCAAATTTTGGCAGAGATGATTTTAAAAAAATTTTTCAAAATAATCCCATAAAAGTTTTTGACGGGATAGGCTGTTATGGAGAAGAAATATATATTAACTATACATCAGACGATAAAATAATGAAATTCAATCCAGCAGAGGAGATGCTTACAGCTGCGGAAAATATGGGAAAGTATGAAAGCGTCTATTATATGCAGTCAGATAGCAGATACATTTATATGGTATGCTCTGTTCATTACGAACCTACGTGGGAAGAAGAAAACGGAATGGCATACGTTAGTCCTTCAAAATTTATAAGGGGCAGGCGGTATGATATGCAGAAAAAAGAAGTGGCAGAGACGGAAGTGCTCAACCAACTTGCCGTCCGATTCTATGAAAAATGGCAGAGTGGAGATGCGGATTCATATAAACAAAGGCCGGTGTTCTTCCCTGATTTGGCCTCAGAGGAAGAGGCATATTATTTAGCTCATAATGACGGGCTTTTTAGACTGGACAAGAACGGGGAAGAACTAATATATGAGGACAAAAGCTGGAAAGGTGAAGAAAATGAAGTGCTTGAAATAGTTGTGACGGCCGATGGAGATATATATTTATATGTTTTTAAGGACCATTATACCAATCATGAACTTGTAAAGATAACGCCATAGCAAGAGGAGCGGGAGATGAAAAAACCGATATTAAAGCTGCTAACCGCAATTATTGTCATAGCAGCCACCTTTGCAGGTTGCACCGGGAATCAACAAGAAAATATTCTTGAACCAACAAATAACCTCGAAGAAGTACAGCTTCCGGCAGAGGTGACGACCATAACTTCGATGAAAACCGATAATAGCGGAAAGCTTGTTATATCAAACGTTGAAATAAGCGACAACGAAAACTCAGCTACCGCTATGATGTGGAAACAGACAGATGACGGCAAGTGGGAGAAAATTTTTGAGAAGGAGTTTATATCTGATAACCCTGAGGAAATTTTGAAGTCAGCCCATGTGGATTATATCGATGATAAAGGAATAATAACCGATTATGATTTTGACAGAGATGATGTTTTCTCATATAAGTTTAATCTGCATATGACGGAAGACATGGATAAGAATGAGATAAAGAAGGTTTTTGATTCGCTGAAAGGATACCTGTTTGTAGAGTTTCATGGAACGGATATAGACAATGTGTATGGTGCAGACAGTGTTGCATTTAAGCTTTTTAATATCGATTTTACAACGAAAGAAATCAAACCTATCGATGAGCTTAGCGATGTAACTGAAATGTGCAGCTACAAAAACTTTGGATACGTCATATACCGGCAGGATTATGAACTTACGGAGGAAGAAATAGCCAATCTTACGCCGGATTCGGACTTTCCCGAACGGTATGCGAGAGGTGTAATATATGACATGGATAGTGGGAGCATAACGGAATCCAAGGTACTTGATAAGTTAGCTGTAAGATTTTTTCAAAAGTGGAACGAAGGGGGAGAAAAAGCAGATAATTTTCAGCCGATATATTATCCTGCTATAGGCTACGATAAGGAAGCATATTATCTTGCCCACAATGACGGGATTTACAGGATAGACGAAGACGGAGAAGAATTGATTTGCTATGACAAGAGTTGGAAAAACAAGCAAAACTGCTTGAATCTGATGACGGTTGCAGAAAACGGAGATATATATCTGTGCGTATGTTTTAATCGCAATGAAGAAGTCAAGCTGTACAGGATTAAGTCATGATTGCAAGTACATTAGAAAGGATAAATATGAAAATCTCAAAATCCCTCATTTTAATAACCACCCTCACACTGCTCATCCTGTACACTTGCGGCTGTTCACAAAGCCCGCAAGGAACTGAAAAGAGCTTTTCCGGAACCATGGAGGAAATAGCCTATCCGGAGAATGCGGGGTATGTAAGGAACATAAAGTTCGGAGAAAAGGGAGAACTTTATCTGTCCATGGAAAACCAAAACGAAGACGCAAGCAGGTCAATGGTAACGGCGTGGGAGAGAGAAAAGGGCAGCGAAAGCTGGACAAAGCTCTATGAAAAAGAGTTTGCTTCTTCCAATCCGGATGAAACGATGGGAGCATATCTGCACTTTATGGAAGATGATGCTTTTTTCGAAACAGTGTTTTTTAACAATAGGGATTTGCAGAAGAATCATCTGAATTTGTATTACATTTCCGACTTTGAAACAGGTGTATTAGAGGAAAAGTTTATTTCCCAAAAAGTAGGTCTGCTTAGATACTTGCCTTACCCGGTAAAAACTCAAATGGTAGCAGAGGATTCAGCGACGGCGACAATCAAGATATTGAATTTGGAAAATGAAACCATTGAAGAACTCGGAGAAGTAGAAAATTGCTTCTTCTCCTGCTTTGACGGGCAGAAAATATATATGGCATATATGGCGCCATACGAGCTGACTGAAGAAGAAAAGAAAGCCTTTGAGGCAGGAACCGCCACCGACAACCCGGAGAGATACGCAAGAGGAAATATTTACGATACGGAAAGCAAAAGTTGGAGTGAGTCGGACATTTTAAATGAAGTTTCCATAATGCTGTTTGAAAAATGGACCAGAGGCAGCCTTACTTCATACGATGTATTTCCTATATTCTGCAAGGATACATCCTCAGAGGAAGAAGCCTATTATATAGCAAATAATGACGGAGTATGCAGGGTGAGCGAAGCGGGAGTAGAACTCATATATTTTAATTCCGATTGGAACAGCAAGAAAAACAGCTTTGACGAAATGTTAATGTCGCCTGACGGAGAAATTTATATCTGCGGTTACATATTTGATAATAAGACCAGAGAGGTCAGTCATAAGCTTATGAAGATAACACCTTAGCAAGAGGAGCGGGAGATGAAAAAACCGATATTAAAGCTGGCAGTCATAACCGCAATCATTATAACCCTAATATTTTGCGCAGGCTGTTCAGATAAAAAAGAAACGTCGGGAAATAAAACCTTTACCGCTTCTGCATCAGAAATACCGCTGCCCGATGAAGACCTAATCATACATAAAATAAGAGTAGAGGATGACGGCAGTTTGATGCTGGCAGGGTTTAAACGAAATGAAGAAATGTCTGAAAATATTGTGTTTCTCTGGAAAACAAAGGATATGGGACAAGGTTGGGAAAAGCTTTACGAAAAGGCGTTCTTTTCAGAAAAGCCCGGAGAAATACTGGTGGAAACGGACTTTTCTTTTGCAGGACAGGGTGCGCTTATACAGGAGATAACCTTCACTTTGGAAGACTTGCGTAGCATGTCTACAAAAATGCATTATATTGATAATTTTGAAGAGGGCAATGAAAGAACTGTTTTTAAGCTGGGAATGGTAGATAATTTGTGCGAGATAACCTTCATATCAGAAGAAAAGGTATACGCTGATGATCATCGAGAGGGGGCAATCAAGAAGCTGAATCTTAAAACAGAAACCGTTGAGACAGTGCACATAGAGGGCATGGACGTAGGACTCTACTCAGACTTTAATGAGCGGTATGCTTATGTAACCCATTACATAGACGGCGATTCCGAGGTCTCCGAGGAAGAAGTTGGGGACGAGTATTTCAACAGTCCTGAAGTGTTTTATTCAAAATACAGCAGAGGGAAAAAGTATGACATGGTAGAAGAAAAGTTGGTTGAAGCTCCTGTGTTTGACAAGTTTGCGGCCTTGCTGCTGTTAAAGGAAGACAAAACGAATTATAGGTACGGCATAAGCTTTGCGGCATCGCCCAAGACTGACAGGGAAGAATATTACATGCTTTATGACGAAGGCCTGTTCAGATTTGATGAAGACGGAGAAAGCCTCGTATATCGAGATGACCAGTGGAAGAAAACATACGGACAGCTTAGCATATTATACGTCGGCGAAGACGAGATATACGTAGGTGCATTTAAGGAATCCGGGGATGACATGAAGGAAAAGCTCATAAAAATCACTCTGTGAGAACGTTAAAACATTGACACACATCGGTATATTTTGTAAAATAATCGTAGGAAGTGTGTGTTTAGTTGATTTGATATAAAGGGGAGAGTACACATTGCTTAGTAAGAAAAGACCTGTTTTGTTTATAGCTATCAGCCTGATAGGAACGGGCATATTTCTGCTCATTCCTTATGTTTACGTCTTTATCGCTTCCTTTGTCAAAAGGGGGACGGGAGGCTTTGCGGGCTTTGATAATTACAGAGAAGTCCTGAGCAATGAAGCTTTTATGACGGCCATGTCAAACACGGCGAGATTCATCGTGGTTTGCGTGCCGCTGATGTTGGTTCTGTCCCTTTTAATATCCATATATATATACGAAAACCCAAGGCTGGGCAAGATGCTCAAGACCGGTTTTTTGGTGCCCATGGCGATTCCCGTAACCTCCGCAGTTTTAATGTGGAGGTTTTTGTTTGACGATAAAGGCATAATAAACGGGATTCTCGAATCGCTGGGCGCCGATACGGTAAACTGGATGAACACCGGCTGGGCCTTTTGGATTCTTGTTTTAAGTTACATATGGAAAAACCTCGGCTACAGTATAATCCTGTGGTTGGCGGCCCTGTCATCTGTAAACCCCAGCATAAACGAAGCGGCCAAGACGGACGGCGCAAGCAGCTTTCAGAGGCTCATACATGTGACCCTTCCGGCTGCAAAAAACGGCGCCTTTGTAATCATCGTCCTTTCCGTCCTCAGCTCTTTCAAGGTTTTCAGGGAGGCCTATCTGGTTGCGGGAGAATATCCCGACCAAAGCATTTACCTTGTGCAGCACATATTTAACAACTGGTTTAGAAATCTGGAGATGGACAAGATTGCGGCAGGCTCCGTAATCAGCTCGGTCATACTGATAATGCTCATATTGCTGCTTCAGCGATTCTGGGAAAAGGGAGGTGAAGAGAGATGAAAAAGAAACTTATCTTTGCCTTGCTTGCGGTGCTGAGTTTTATGGTGTGCTATCCGGCTCTCTTTATACTGGTAGGCTCTTTTATGGGAGAAGGAGAACTTGCGGAAAATCTCATGGGAATACTCAATGTTCAGTCGGAGGCTTATGCCGAGTGGTCGCCGCTGCCGCAGAAGTGGTCGCCGGAGTCGTATGTGAACCTGCTTTTGTATGAGCCGGGATTCTTTACGCTGTTTTGGAATTCGATAAAAATCTGCGCAGGAGTTCTTGCGGGACACCTGTTGTTTGCCGCCCCTTGCGCATACGGCTTTGCCATGTATGATTTCCGATTTAAAAAGCTGCTCTTTACCGTGTACATAATATTTATGATGCTTCCCTTCCAGGTTCTCATGCTTCCTGAATATATCGTACTTAAAAAACTGAGCCTGCTCAATACTCTGTGGGCCATAATACTTCCGGGAGCTTTTTCTGCATTTCCGGTGTTCATAATGTACAATTTTTTCAGAGGAATCCCTTCTTCGGTCATAGAGGCTGCCCGAATGGACGGGGCAGGAGAGTTTGCCATATTCTTAAATGTGGGGCTGCCCGCCGGAGCCGCCGGAATAGCGGCGTCCATGGTATTGCAGTTCCTCGAATACTGGAATGTTATAGAACAGCCTATGATTTTCCTGAGCAGAGAAGAAACATGGCCGCTATCATTATATTTGCCTTCCATTAACCTGGACAACCTGGGCATCTCCTTTGCGGCTGCTTTTATCTCCCTCATACCGTCCCTCCTCATTTTCAGACTGGGGCAGGACTCCCTCGAGGCCGGAATAGCGGCGACCACCGTAAAAAGATAGGAGGCGATTATGGAAAAGAAAATTTTAACAGCACTGACCGTAATCTTTTTCCTGTTCATGATAGCCTTTACCTTTATTTCACGGGTCACGGCGGTAAAACTTCTGCCGGAGGTTGAATGCGGTTATGCCGGGGGAGTCAATGGTGAAGTCTTGCCGAAAACGGCTCTCTGCACCGATGAACGGGGCAATAATTATGTGTATTTTCTCATAGAGGAGGACAGTATTCTGGGCAAGGTGACGGTGACAAAAAGGCTCCCCGTCAAGGTTTTGTCTGAAAGGGGCGAAGAAGTGGTTCTTGAAGGAACGGCTGAGTATTCCAACTTTGAGTTTGTCCTCAAAAACTATGAGGACCTAAAGGAAAAAGACCGGGTAAGGAGAAAGACCGATGGCTGAGATTAAAATAGAAAATTTAAAAAAGACATTCAGAAACGGAGTTGAGGCTGTAAAGGATTTCAGCCTTGAGGTTGCCGACGGCGAATTCATAGTGATAGTAGGCCCTTCCGGCTGCGGCAAATCCACCACCCTCAGGATGATTGCAGGCCTTGAGAAGGCCACTTCGGGGAGAATTCTGCTGGGCGGCAGGGATTTGACGGGAGTCGACACCAAGGACCGGGACATCGCCATGGTATTTCAGAACTATGCCCTTTATGAAAACATGACCGTGTTTGGCAACATAGCCTTTCCACTTAAAGTGCGAAAAGAATCAAAAGAAGAAATAGAAGAAAAGGTGGCAAAAATCGCTCAGGTGCTAAAGATAGATTCTCTGCTGCAAAGAAGGCCAAAGACCCTTTCGGGCGGCGAAAAGCAGAGAGTAGCCATGGGCAGGGCCCTCGTCAGACAGCCAAAACTGTTTTTAATGGATGAGCCCCTCTCCAATCTGGATGCAAGGCTCAGACTGGAGCTGAGAGATGAAATCAGGCGGATTCAGAAGAAACTGGGCGCCACGACCATATATGTGACCCATGATCAGCTTGAAGCCATGACCATGGCTGACAGGGTGGTGGTGATGAATAAGGGTATGATTCAGCAGGCGGCCTCACCGGAAGAGATTTATCAGAGGCCTGCCAACCCATTTGTTGCAAAATTTTTCGGAAGCCTGCCAATGAACATATGGAAGGCCGGCCGCAAAATATACGGGATTCGTCCCGAGGAAGTCGTGTTCTCGCAGGAGTTTAAGGAGGGGTGGCATGAGGCGAGAGTTTTGGAGCAGCATTTCAGCGGTAACAGCTGGATGGCTGCGACAGAAGCAGGTGATGAGAGAGTGTTACTGTGCAGTGACAGGCGGATTGAAAGCATGACAGTATGGCTTTGCTTTCCGCCGGAAAGCGTGCACATATGGGAGGATGATTTATGAAATTGTTAAGGTTAAAAAAAGCGGCGATTGTTTTGATTTCCCTAATCCTCGCAGCGGCGTGCTTTACAGGGTGCGGCAAAAGCCAATCCGGAGGAGAAGGGACGACTATCGGCGGAAAGGTAGAAGAAATGAGCCTTCCGGGAACGGAAAATGTAATTGGTGAGTTAAAAGTTCAAGATGACGGGAGCATTTTGATGTCCGAACTCGAACATACCGACAAGTACAAATCGACGGGCAGGGTATGGAAAACCTCCGACGGGGGTAAGACCTGGGAGAAGGTGTACGAAACCTTATTTGAAGTAGAGCCGGTAGGCGATAAGGTCCCTGAAACCCATATATATTTGGCCGATGAGGGCTGGCTTGTGGATAACATGGACTTTGACTTCAGCAACGGATATTCTTTAGAGAGAAGCCGCCTTTACATGAAAGACGCAGAAAGCACTCCTGAAGAAATCGACCTGGACTGGGCAAAGGTTGAAAAGGACGGCGTGAAATTCTTTACAAAGGAAAAGATATACACCTTTTCCATATGGGGAGAAGATTCGGGGCTCGAGCCTACAAAGGTATATAAGCTCAACATGAACACAAAAGAGGCGAAATGCGTTGAGCTGCCTGAGGTAACCGGTCCTGACATTCTTTTATATGATTCGAGATATGTGTACATTTTATATTATCCGGAAATTAAGGAAACCCCTATAAGCTATGCCCAATCCATTGAAATGGAGAGAGAACAGATAACTTCTTCTGCAAAAGGAATCAGATATGATATGGAAACGGGAGAAATATTGGAATCCGACATGATGGACAAGCTGGCAAAGAAGGTGCTTTTGCTGGACTTGGATCACGGCGACGCTATGTTCTGCGAGGTGGCGGCAGTGCAGGGCGGCTCAGGAGAAGAGGCGTATTATGTTATCAACAACAAAGGACTCATAAGAATAGACGACCGAGGCGAGGAACTCTTGTATTACGAAGAAAAGTGGGAGAGCAGCGACTTCTTTTCCGGACAGATATGGTCAGGAAAAGACGGAGAAGTATATATCATGTGTCATGCAGAAAATGAAGGTGATGAAACCGGCGATAAAAAGCTTTTGAAGATTTCATAGAAATATACGGGAGGAGAAAATGAAGATAACCAAAAAACTTACGGCTCTGCTTATGGCAGCGATTATGGCCTTTACCACAGCGTCATGCGGATCGAGCGAAAGCGAACCTCAGGAACTTAACGTGTTCGTGATGAGCCCCGACATGTACATGGAAAGCTTTCTGGCTTCCTATACGGGAGAAAACGGCAATATAACCACCAATGTGGAAATAGGCCTTTCCAATATCGACATGGACACGGGAGACATATTGAAACTCCTTAATACCAAGCTCATGAGCAACGACGGCCCTGACATCATAATACTGGACGATATAAATCCGAAAGGATACATAGAGTCAGGACAGCTGGCAGACCTGAGCGACATAGTAAAGGATAACAAGGACCTCATCGGGGGTGTTGCCGAAAGCGGCAAGAGCGGCAAGGGCATCTATTATATACCGGCTTCTTTCAGCTTCATAACGGAGACGAAAAAAGCGGGTGCGGATATAGATTTTACGGATATGGAATCCTTTATATCTTCTATGAAAGCCGGGGGATATATGAGCGGCGCCTATGAAAATCAGGCTGTCCTCTGGTACAGGACTGAGATTGAGCCTCAGATAAGGGAGAAGAAAAAGGTTACCGAAGAAGAAGTCACCGGATATTTTGAGAAGCTTAATGCCATGACGGACTTATTCTCATGGGAAGAGAGAGGCATGAAAAAAGTTTCCCTGTATGCCGGAAACTTCCAGATAAATCCGCTGTCCGAGTTCGACAGGATACACTTCGGCAAATTTGATGCTGCAAGGGACTACACTGAAGGAATAGGGACTCTCCAAAGGCTTTACTCTATGGCGGCAGACGGCGACATAAGCTTTGAGTACACTAAAAAGGACGGGGAAAATATTTATATTCCAAGGTGCATAATAGCCGTCAATGAAAACAGCAAGAACAAAAAGGCTGCAATGAAAATGGTGGAATACATGCTCTCAGACGAAGGTCAGCGTGATGTTGTTGAAAACGGCGGATACTTCCCTGTAAGCAGAAAGATAATTGAAGAGGAACTGGAAGCCTTCGGCGAGGAGGATTTTTACACCGACGGCGGGCACCACCATGTTAAAGCGTTTTCAGAAGGAGCAAAGGAAGAAATCATGGCGGCCGTAGATAACCTGAAGTATGAATCCTACAGCGACGTGTATTTAATGGAAATAATCCTGTCAGGGGCAATGGACTACATCAACGGCAACGAAACTCTTGAAAATGCAGTGACCAAAACCGTAAGCAAGGCCAACATCTACCTTGCGGAGTAAAGTTATAATAATGTGGGAATGCCGTGAATCTTGAAAATTTATTCAATCACGGCATTGAGGTATACAAGAGGTATACAAATCAGAGGAATCCGTATACAAAGTATACGAAAACTCCGAAAAGGTATACCTCAGGTATACACGTGAGCCAAAACCGTATACAAAGTATACGGAAATCGCAAAAAAGTATACGAGCGCCGCAGGGCGCACCGCACCCTCGCCGAGTGCGCCGCCCCCCGACGAGCCCTGCACCCCCGGTCTCACCGACCCCGCAATGTTTTGATTTTGTTTTTGTTTTGGTTAAGATATTGCAAAGACAGCTTGCCCGATGTTAAAATAAAATAAAAAGGAGGGATTGGATGCATATACCCCCATTGATTTCTGACCTTGCAGTGATGCTTATAACGGCGGGGCTTATTACCATTCTGTTTAAAAAGCTTAAGCAACCTCTGGTTCTTGGCTACATTCTTGCGGGCTTTCTTGTAAGCTCTTATTTTCCGTTTTTTCCGACAGTAGTAGATACAGAAAACATAAAGACGTGGAGCGAGATAGGAATTATATTTCTGATGTTTCATCTCGGTCTTGAGTTTAACCTGCACAAACTGGCAAAGGTAGGCAGTACCGCCATAATCACTGCCATAGTGGAAGTTGCGGGAATAATTCTGTGCGGATTCGGAGCAGGAAAGCTGCTGGGATTCGGAACTACGGACAGCATAGTCCTCGGCGGAATGCTTTCCATGAGTTCGACCACAATTATAATCAAAGCTTTTGAGGAGATGAATCTCAAAAAACAAAAGTTTACGGAAATTGTGTTTGGCACTCTGATAGTTCAGGACATCGTGGGAATTTTTATGATGGTAATCCTGTCCACAATATCCGTCAGCAAGAACGTATCAGGCGGTGAAGTTGCAGAGAGCCTTTTTGTGATGATACTTTATCTGGTAATATGGCTGATATTGGGTATATATTTCCTTCCTACATTTTTAAATAAAACCATACGGTTGATGAACGATGAGATGCTTCTTGTGGTTTCCCTCGGCGTCTGCTTCGGCATGGTAATGCTTGCCAATGCGCTGGGATTTTCAACGGCTCTCGGAGCGTTTCTGGCCGGCTCCCTTCTGGCAGGAACCGTTCACGTGGAAAGAATCGAGCACCTGTCAAAAGGTGTAAAAGATTTGTTTGCGGCAGTGTTTTTCCTGTCTGTGGGCATGATGGTAGACCCGGAAGCTTTGGCAGAATATGCGGTGCCTATAATAGTGATAACTATCATAACTATTGTAGGTAAACTTATATTTTCACCTCTTGGAATGCTCCTTTCCGGACAGGATTTGGAGACATCGCTGCTGGGAGGATTTTCTCTTGCGCAGATTGGAGAATTTGCATTTATCATAGCCTCCCTCGGTATGGACCTTGGAGTTACCGGTGCGTATCTGTACCCTATAGTGGTTTCGGTATCCGTAATCACGACATTTACCACGCCGTTCTTTATAAATGCGGCCCCCGGCTTTGTTACGCTGGTAAACAAGCGGCTGCCTGATAAGGCCTTCAAAAAACTCGACCGCTACACTTCGCCGGAACAGGCGGAAAACGAAAAGGACAGCGAATGGAATTTGTATATCAAAAAATACTTTTCAAGACTGGTGGTGTTCGGCGGCATCATGCTGTTTATAGTTCTACTGGGATTGCATGTGCTGGAACCTGCCCTCAGGCCTCATATGGAGGAATTGACTTCTCGCATAGTTACATGCATTGTCATATACGGAGTAATGGCCATATTTGTAGGGCCGCTGATGAACCTTCATAACAACCTGTTTACCTCTTTATGGCTGAAAAGAAAATCCTTCAGACTGCCGCTGATAGTTCTCAATACAATCAAAGTGGCGGTGGTAGCCATAATCGCCATGATTCCTTTGGGAAGCCTGTTTCAGATACAGCCTATATGGCTGCTGTTTGTGGTGATAGCTGTAGTGGCCCTTCTCGGAAAATACGACGGAATGACCGGTTGGTACCTCCAGCTGGAAACACGTTTTTTAAGGAATTTCAACGAACTCATCATCGAGAAGGAAGAAGAAAAAGGCGGAAAACAGATGTGGCTCCACGACAAGCTTCACATAATTTCATTTATAGCTCCCGAAGACGGAAACTTTCTCGGCACTTCTCTCGACCAACTGGAATGGGGACACAGCTATAACGTATACGTGGTGAAAATAAGGCGCGGAAGTCATACATACATTCTCCCAAAAGGCACCGAAACGATTCACGCAGGAGATAAGGTATATGTCATAGGCGAGGAAAGAGCGATAATGAACTTTTATAAGCTCATAGATTCCGAGCCTTGCAAGCGAATGAGGACTTTGCGTGAGTTCATGGACAGCGGATATGCCGATGTGGAAAAGGCGCTTTCCGTATGCGCAGTCAAAATCACGGGAGAAGAACCTTTTGCGGGCAAATCCATAAAGAGCGGAAATGTACGCAAACAATGGAACTGTATGATTTTGGGACTTCAAAGAGGCGGACTCCCTATAATAATGCCCAACGTGAGCATGATAGTTTCAAAGGGAGATATAATGTGGGTGATAGGCTCCAACAACAATGTGGGCCGCCTTGCATCGGAATTTTCCGAATATATAGAAAAATAAAAAAATTTCAAAAAAAGTATTGACAATTGAGCATAAGTTCAACTATAATAAACACAGTTGAACAAGTGCTCAATTATTTTTCAGAAAATACGGAGGAAATAAAATGAAAAAGACTTACTTACTGGACGGACTTTGCTGTGCAAACTGCGCTGCTAAAATTGAGAAAGGCGTTGCCGATATAGACGGCGTAACAAGCGCATCGGTAAGCTTTTTAACCACCAAGCTGGTATTTGAAGGAGACGATGACAAGATGGACGAAATCGTCAAAAAGGCAAAAAAAGTAGTGAAAAAAATTGAACCTGATGTAAAAATGGAAGAACTGTAATAGCGAGTGACAGGGGATATGGGAGGCAAGATATGAAGAAGCGCATAATAAGAATAGCCATAGGAGCAGCCGTATTTGCTGCGGCGATTCTGATGCCGGAAACCTTGTGGCAGGTAGAACTGGGAGTTTTTCTGGCAGCCTATATCATAATAGGATACAAGGTAATATGGAAAGCTGTCAGGGGAATAATCAACGGACAGATGCTTGATGAAAACTTTCTTATGGCTGTGGCATCTATCGGAGCGTTCTTTGTGGGAGAATATCCCGAGGCTGTTGCGGTAATGCTGTTTTATCAGATTGGAGAGCTTTTTGAGGATTATGCGGTCGGCAAATCACGAAGGTCCATAACGGAGCTGATGAACATAAGACCGGACAGCGCAAATCTCAAGACTGAAGACGGTATAGAAGAGGTAGACCCGGGCAAGGTTAATCCGGGAGACATAATAATAATAAGACCGGGCGAAAAAGTTCCGCTGGACGGAAAGATCATAGAAGGGGTATCATCTCTCAATACGGCGGCATTGACAGGGGAGTCGCTGCCAAGGGAAGTATATGAGGGAGACGAAGTTTTAAGCGGATGCGTCAACGTAAACGGTTTGCTCACCGTTGAAGTCACCAAGCCGTTCGGAGAATCTACCGTCAGCAAGATTCTGGATCTGGTGGAAAACTCCGCGGTTAAGAAGGCCAAGACAGAAAACTTTATAACAAGGTTTGCGGTTATATATACGCCGTTGGTAGTAGGCGCTGCCCTGCTGCTGGCCATTCTGCCGCCTCTGCTCATAGAAGGTGCGCTGTGGCAGGATTGGATTTACAGAGCTCTCAACTTCCTTGTAGTGTCATGTCCGTGCGCTTTGGTAATATCGGTGCCTTTAAGCTTCTTCGGAGGAATAGGGGGAGCATCCAGAGCAGGTGTACTGGTCAAGGGAAGCAACTATCTTGAAGCTGTATCCAAGGCTGAATATGTGGTTATGGATAAGACGGGAACTCTGACTGAAGGAGTATTCCATGTTGAGAATATCTTTGCAGAAGAAGGCTTTGAGGAAGAGTCAATATTGGAATACGCAGCAATGGCAGAAAGTTATTCAAATCATCCTATTTCCCAATCATTGAAGACGGCTTACAGCAAGGAAATAGACGAATCGCAGATAAGCGATGTTTCCGAAATAGCGGGCAAAGGCGTGGTGGCATACGTTCAGGGACGACGCATAGCGGTAGGAAACAGAAAACTTATGGACGACGAGACGGAATTCAAAGGCGAATTTGCGATTCGCAAAGGCGGTACACAGGTATATGTTTCCGTAGACGGTGCATACGGAGGCTGTATACTGCTGGCTGACAAAGTTAAGGATGACAGTAAGGAAACCATAGCGCTGCTTAAAAAAGCAGGTATACAGACCGTCATGCTTACCGGCGACAGCAAAGAGGCAGGAGAAAAAGCTGCTTCTGAGTTGGGAATAAGCAAGGTTTATACCGGATTGATGCCTGCCGACAAGGTAGCGATTGTGGAAGAGCTTATGAGTACAAAGTCGGAAAAAGGAAAGCTGATATTTGTAGGCGACGGCATTAACGACGCACCCGTATTGGCAAGAGCTGACATAGGAATCGCCATGGGAGGATTGGGTTCCGACGCTGCCATTGAAGCTGCTGACATGGTAATTATGAATGACCGTCCGTCAAAGCTTGCGCAGATTATTAAGATATCCAAGAAAACCATGACCATAGTATACGAGAACATCGTCTTTGCCCTCGGCGTAAAGATTGCGATTCTCATTTTAAGCGCCCTCGGCATGGTAGGCCTGTGGGTGGCCGTATTCGGAGATGTGGGAGTAGCAATGCTTGCAATCCTCAATGCTCTGAGATGTTTGAAATAATGTGAAGGAACTATAATTGCGGCGTTGGCTTTTTGAAAGGGCACCTCTCAAAAAGCCAACGTTTATTCCAATAACTGTAAATTATCAGGAGCTTTCTATGGCTTTGTTGGCTTTTTGAGCTCCTCACCTGAATTTGGCTTACGAAAAACGGTAAAACTGTAGGCCAATTTTGTTTCTCATCGAAAAAAAGCCAACGTTGATACATTTCGGCGCAGGTCGGCGCAGGTTTGAAAGGTATTATGTAAACTTATGTTGGCTGTTTTTTGGATTTTTCAAGATTCCGCCAACATTCGCCATTGGGGCTGTTTTCCCGCCCTACCCAACATTCGCCATGAAACTAATTTTCCGCTCTCCCGCAATTCAGCCAAACAATTCGAAGACGTATACCTTGACAAATAGCCTTCTTGACGCTATAATTGTTGCATGTCAAACAGTTTGATGTATGACAATTATTAAACAAAGGTGATATGATGAAAAACAAAGATATAGGAAGGCAGCTCGGAGCTATTACGCACCTGGTAAAAAGAACCATAGAGAGCGAAAGCTCAAGCGAATTGATGAAAATTTCAGCAGCCAACGGATATATATTATTTTATTTGTACGAAAATAAGGATAGAGACGTTTTCCAAAAAGATTTGGAAGAGGCTTTTGACATAACCAGGTCTACCACCTCCAAAATTCTTTCGCTTATGGAGGCAAAAGGTTTGGTAAAGAGGGGGACTGTTGCAGGAGATGCGAGGCTTAAAAAAATTGCCATAACGGAAAAGGGCGAGGAGATGAGGAGGACTCTTATAGAAAACAGAGAGCGTATGGAGGCGAGACTCACGGAAGGATTTACCGAAGAAGAGAAGGCGCAGCTATATTCATATCTGAAACGTATGAAGGACAACATGAAAAGGGGGAATGTGTAGATATGATTAAAAAATTATTGGCTCATGTAAAGGAATATAAGAAAACAGCAATCGTAACGCCTTTCTTGGTGCTTATGGAAGTAGTGCTGGAAATACTGATTCCACTCATTATGGCAGAGCTTATAGACAGGGGGATTGACGGGGGCTCCATGCCTGATATCATCAAATACGGAATAGCTCTTTTGCTTTCGGCGCTGTTTGCTCTTGCTTTCGGAGTCGGAGCGGGCAGGACTGCTTCGGTGGCTTCATCGGGATTTGCAAGCAATTTGAGGAGCGCCATGTACGACCATGTGCAGGAGTTCTCCTTTGCAAATATCGATAAGTTTTCTACCGCCAGCATAGTAACACGTTTGACAACAGACGTGTCCAATGTGCAAATGGCCTTTCAGATGTGCACCAGAATTGCAATCAGAGCGCCGGGAATGCTGATATTTGCTCTTATAGCGGCATTCAGCATAGATGCCGAACTTGCTTTTGTTTATGTGGCAATTCTGCCTGTGCTGGGCCTTGGCCTCTATTGCATGATAAGGATTGTATACCCTGTTTTCAACAGAGTTTTCAAAACTTATGATAAGCTGAACAATGTGGTTCAGGAAAATCTATACGGCATGAGGGTAGTGAAATCCTTTAATCGCCAGGAACACGAAGTTGAGAAGTTTAAGGAAACTTCCGGCAAGATATATAAGGACTTTTCCAAGGCAGAAAAGACCATGGCCTTTGCACAGCCTTTGATGCAGTTTTGCATGTATGCTTCAATGCTGCTCATTTCGTGGTTTGGAGCCAGAGCCATAGTAGCAAGCGGTAACGACGCAGCTCTCGGGCTTTCAACGGGCGAACTTATAAGTTTGATTACTTATGCCATGCAGATTTTGATGAGTCTTATGATGATTTCCATGATATTCGTTATGTTTACCATGGCAAGAGCTTCGGGAGAGCGTATTGCAGAGCTTCTTGATGAAGAAAGCACCATTCACGACCCTGAAAATCCCGTATTCGATGTGGCTGACGGCTCCATAGATTTTGAAAATGTACATTTCAGATACGGAAAATCCAAGAATAAAGATGTATTAAACGATATAAACCTTCATATAAAAAGCGGTCAAACCGTAGGAATAATCGGGGCCACAGGTTCGGCAAAGTCCAGCCTTGTACAGCTCATTCCAAGGCTTTACGATGTGACCGAAGGCTCAGTCAGGGTGGGAGGCATAGATGTAAGAGATTACCATATCGAGAGCCTCAGAAATCAGGTTGCCGTTGTACTGCAAAAGAATACGTTGTTTTCGGGCACCATATCGGAAAACCTGAGGTGGGGCAATGAGAATGCCACCGATGAGGAAATTCAAAAGGCTTGCAAGCTTGCCTGTGCCGATGAATTTATCCGTGAATTTGAGGACGGATATGAGACATATATAGAGCAGGGCGGTTCCAACGTATCAGGCGGACAGAAACAGAGACTGTGCATAGCGAGAGCGCTGCTCAAGAAACCTAAAATCTTGATTTTGGATGACTCAACCAGCGCTGTGGACACCAAAACCGATGCCATGATTCGCAGAGCTTTCCGCACAGAAATACCCGATACCACAAAGCTAATCATAGCTCAGCGTATAGCTTCGGTGCAGGATGCCGACCAGATTGTCGTTCTCGACGACGGACGCATTGCAGATGTGGGAAATCATGATGAGCTTATGAAGACCAGCGAGATATACAGAGAAGTTTACGAATCGCAGAACAAAGGGGGTGTGGCAGATGAGCAGTAACGAAACCCGCAGAATGCCAATGGGTAAAAGGCATGGCCGTGGCTTCGCACCCTTACCGAAAGGTCAGAAATTCAAGCCCGGCACCATAAAAAGATTGCTGTCTTACCTGAAGAGATACAAGGTAAGGCTCATACTGGTAGTAATCTGCATATTGATAAGCTCCGCTGCAGGCGTTGCGTCTTCCCTGTTTTTGCAGACGCTGATAGACGATTATATAACGCCGCTGTTAATAGAGGCGGTTCCTGACTTCGGCGGACTTCTAAAAGCCATAATGTCTATTGCGGCAGTATTCGCCGGAGGAATTTTGGCTTCGCTTTTCTACGCAAGGACTATGGCAATAGTTGCGCAGAGCACTTTGAAGGATATTCGTGATGAGATGTTCACCAAGATGCAGCAGCTCCCTGTCAAATATTTTGATACGAGAACTCACGGAGATATAATGAGCTATTACACCAACGACGCTGATACTTTGAGGCAGATGATATCTCAGAGTTTGCCAAACCTGTTTTCATCGGTGGTATCAATGACAGCGGTATTTATCTCAATGCTTCATCTGAGTATATGGCTGACTCTCATAGTGCTGGCCTTTACAGGGCTTATACTTGTTGTGATAAAGGCCATTGCTTCAAGAAGCGGCGGCTATTTCATGAAGCAGCAGCGCAGCATAGCAGATGTAAACGGATACATTGAGGAAATGGTAAACGGCCAGAAAGTAGTGAAAGTCTTTTGCTACGAGGAAAAGGCAAAGGCAAGGTTTAAAGAGAAGAATGAAAACCTGCGTGAAACCACTGCCATGGCCAATACTCTTGCCAACGTGCTGATGCCGGTAACCGGAGGAATGGGCTATCTGCTTTATGTAATAATAGCCGTAGTGGGCGGAGCCATGGGAATAGCAGGAATTTCGAACTTTTCCATAGGCGGTCAGGCGACCATGACTTTGGGCACCATAGCCTCCTTCCTTACCCTCTCGAGAAACTTTGTAAACCCGATAGCGCAGGTTTCTCAGCAGCTTAATTCGGTCATCATGGCTATGGCAGGCGCTTCGAGAATATTCGAATTGCTCGATGAGCAGCCTGAAGAGGACCATGGAAGCGTAACTCTGGTCAATGCCCATGTCAGCGAGACCGGAGAACTTGAAGAATGCGAGGAGAGAACAGGCGTATGGGCTTGGAAAGACGGCGGCAAGCTTATCCCTATGCATGGAAAAATCAACCTTAAAGAAGTTGATTTCGGATATAATGATGACGAGTTGGTTCTCCACGATATAACCATATACGCAGAACCGGGACAAAAAGTTGCGCTGGTAGGGGCCACAGGCGCAGGAAAAACTACCATAACAAACCTGATTAACAGATTTTACGATATAGATGACGGCAAAATTCAGTACGACGGTATCAATATAAACCGCATAAAGAAGTTCGATTTACGCCGCTCTCTCGGCGTAGTCCTTCAGGATGTAAACCTGTTTACCGGCACCGTCATGGATAACATACGCTACGGAAAGCTAAATGCCACCGATGAGGAATGCATTGCGGCAGCCAAACTTGCCAATGCAGACGGTTTTATCAGAATGCTTCCTGACGGCTACGACACCATACTTGAGGGAGACGGAAGCGGCCTGTCTCAAGGGCAGAGGCAGTTGATTTCAATCGCCCGTGCGGCGGTGGCAGACCCCCCTGTAATGATTCTGGATGAAGCCACTTCATCCATAGACACGAGAACCGAAAGCATAGTTCAGAAGGGAATGGATAATCTGATGCACGGCAGAACGGTATTTGTCATAGCCCACAGATTGTCCACCATTCAAAATGCTGATGTAATAATGGTTATGGACAAGGGCAGAATTATAGAAAGAGGCAATCACGAACACCTATTGGAAGAAAAGGGCAGGTACTATCAACTGTATACGGGAGCGTTTGAGCTTGAATAGGCAGCAAAAGGCACTTTTAACGAAGTGCCTTTTATATTGGGAGGAACAGCGCCAGGGATGAGGCAAGTGATTTTATCGATGCTATGTCAATGGCGCCGTCTTTTGTGTCCATGGTGATGATGAGCTCATTGGGAATAGTAAAACCGTTGTCTAAGTACAATGCGAGCTTTTTCATGGCCTTTTCCCTATATGAATCATTGGTCACCATGCCCATATGCTCCCAGTATATCTTTTCGCCCGCTTCTGTGACGAAGGTAAAGTCCGGGTGAAGGGTGACTTTGCGCTTGTTATCAAACAGTGCGAGAGGCATTTCATATTCAAAGGGAATTCCTTCGGAATGGAGGACTTCTGCGATTATGGCCTCCGACTTTGAGCGAACATACAAGCCAAAGGAAGTACGGTGAAGCAGGATGTTTTCCGGCGCTTTGCGGGGCGCAGCAGCTTTTGGAGCAGACATCCTATAAGCCTTTGGCAAAACGCTGTTGACATAGTCATAATCATATGACTTGTATTCTTGCAGCAGTTTCTTCTGCAAAGCGATGTTTCTCTCCAGAATTTTGATTGCAGCGCTTAGAAAATGCTGCGTTTTTACGTTCTCGATAATTTCAGTCTTATCAGCCGAAAGATAGCAGCGCTTCTTGCCCTTTAAGAGATAATAACGCTCTTTACCCCTGATTGTCTGGCGTATCATGTTGTATTTCGGAAGCGTTGCCCGGCGTGCTTTGTAAGCAGCCAAAAGCTTGAGCTGTGTGTCCAAGTCCAATCTTGTTAATTCTAAATATTTCTTCATGAATTGAGCATACCATAAATGGTAAAAAATGTAAATACATATTTTTACAAAACTTGTGAGTATACTGTGTGGATGCGCCTCACCGGCATACATATATTGGGGCGCCGTCATACATTGTATAGCGATTTGCCCCGAAAGTGATGACGTGGGCATCACTTTTTGAGGAAAGTGGCATACATTGTATGACGGGCTGAGGCTAAAGTGCTGCCCGGGGAGCTACAGCAAACGGGTTACAGCCAACGCCCTGCCGCCCGGATCGCAGTATAATAAACCGCAGCTAAAAAAATTATTGACAGGGCGGCATAGCAATGCTATACTGCTATCAGTTGACAACTAAACTTGTCAAAATGTAAAGGAAAATAGTCAAAAAATCTGCGGGGGGGGGCATTACTTTCCCCGTATAAGAGAGGAAAGTGAACAAATGCCGCTCAGGAACAGATTAAAAGAGTATCGTGCCGGGATGAATATCAACCAGTCGGACTTCGGCAGGCTGGCAGGAGTCTCAAGGCAGACTATCAGTCAGATAGAACGTGGGGACTATTCACCGTCAGTGACACTCGCTCTTAAAATCGCCAAAATATGCAATGCTAAGGTAGAAGATATATTTATTTATGAGGAGGAATAATATTGTGAACAACGAGAGAAACAGACGGGAAAACAGAAAAGCTTTAAAAGTATTTATTCCTATCATAATAGCCGCAGCAGTAGTAGGCGGAATCGTGGGAGGTATGGCAAGCACCGACGGAGCAAAGGATATTGCCGCAAATATCAGCGATTTTTTAAGAGAACTCTTATATCTGATTGCACCTTATGGAGTTGTGCTAACCGGTACGGCAGGTATTTTAATCGCATGGTACTTTTATAAATCTGCGGAAAAAGAGTTTCTGCACAGCAAAGAACAGTGCCGGACGGATGATGAAGTAGAAGAAGAAATATTGGCAGCCGTGGACAGAAAAATATCTTTAGGCATGCTGACCGTGAGCGTTGCTGTGATAGTTTCATTCATCTTTTTCGGAACCGTGGTTTCATATATAGACAGATACCTGGACGGAAACGGAAATTTACTGATAATTGCAATTATATTTTTTGTAGCAGAAGAATTTTTTGCCGTAAAATTACAGCAGATGATGATAGACTTTGAAAAGGTTCTCAACCCTGAGAAGCAGGGAAGCGTCTACGATTTGAAATTCAAAGAAAAGTGGGAAGACAGCTGTGACGAAATGGAAAAGCTTATGATATATAAGGCTTCATATAAAGCTTATCAGACAGCCAACAAAGCTTGCGTGGCGGCATTTCTGGCAATGGTAATGCTGAGCTTTTTCTTTGATTACGGGCCTCTGCCTGCAATCGTGGCAGGCTCGGTTTGGCTTGCAATGACCGTATCCTATTGCTTGGAAGCGATGAAACTCGACAAAGAAAAAATAAACGAATAAAAGGGAGAAAAAAGATGAGTTTGGTAGTAAAAAATCTGAAAAAAACTTATGGGGAAAAAGTGGTGGTTGATAACCTCAGTTTTGAAATGCCCGGCCCCGGCGTTTATGCGCTGCTTGGAACCAACGGCGCAGGAAAGACAACCACAATAAGAATGATACTCAATATGCTGGCAAGAGACGGCGGCGAAGTTCTGTGGAACGGCCGGCCGCTGACGACAGACAACTGCAATGTTGGATATTTGGCAGAAGAAAGAGGCTTATATCCGAAATACAATCTTATGGACCAGCTCATATATTTTGCAGGACTCAGAGGAGTACCTAAAGCAGAAGCGAAAGAAAGGATAAAATACTGGGCAAAAAGACTTGAAGCAGAAGAATATCTGTATCCTTCCGCATCCCCTGCGCCCGCCTTGGAAGAAAAGAAAAAGTATAAGTCCGCAAGGAAGAAGGCCTTCAAGCCTAAGCTGGCGGACCAGCTGTCAAAGGGAAATCAGCAGAAGATACAGTTTATGATAGCGCTCATATCAGACCCGGAGCTCATCATATTGGATGAACCTCTTTCAGGCCTTGACCCCGTAAACACGGATTTGTTTAAGGGAATAATAAGAGAGCAGATAGCAGCGGGAAAGTACCTCATCATGTCAAGTCATCAAATGGCAACCGTCGAAGAATTCTGTACAGACATCACCATTCTCGACCGTTCAAAACCTGTTCTTCAGGGCAACCTCAACGAAATCAAGAAGAGCTACGGCAGGGTCAACCTGCATCTTAAAACGGAGCAGGATGCAACCCATATAATCGAAGCTCAAGGGGCAAAGATTCTTACGGAAAAGGAATGTGAATACCAGCTTAAGGTTACGGGCGAAGAGCAGGCGAACAAATTGCTGGCCGAGCTGATAGCTGCCGGAATTATGGTTATAACCTTCGACCTCAGAGAGCCTTCGCTTCACGAAATTTTTGTAGAAAAAGTAGGTGAAGTGCATGAATAAGAAGGGAGCATTTACAGGGATTGGGAAGGTATATAAATTCACCCTTTCTCAGCTTTTTAAAAACAAATCAAATCTCATCTCCTTCGGAATATTTATTCTGATAGCGCTCCTTGCAGTGCCCGTAATGTCAATTTTTATGGGAGGAGATGCTGAATCCGGATTGGCGTTTTATACGGAAGTTTCAACCATGGAAGATTTTCTGAATCGTGATGAGGTGGGCTTCGATTCAAGATATTTTATTCAGTACGGATATTCTATACTGGTGATGATAATATGCGTCTTCTCATGTACATATATCGTTCGCTCCATACTGGAAGAAAAATCATCGAAGCTGGTTGAAACCCTGCTGGTGAGTATCAAATCGGAGGCAATGATTTTAGGAAAGATTCTGGCGATAATAACCTTTGTATTTTCTATGATTATGCTCATGATAATTTCGTTTGTGCTGTCGTATTTTGTTACGGGAATGTTTACCGACACTTCATTTATAGGAGCAGCTTTGGCAGGAATGGGAATCAGCGCAGATTTTCTGAATATCGGCCCGGGGCTCATTGTAATTGCAATAATCTCTGCCCTTCTGGCATGTGTGCTCCTATCGCTGATAGCAGCTTTAAGCGGTGCAGGATGTTCCAATATGGAGGATATGGAATCAGCCAATATGGCAGCTACCATGATAATCTTGGCATGTTATCTTGCAGTTGTGTTCGTCACACCTTTCGGAAGCACACCTGCGGTATTCATGTCATTGTGTCCGTTTATTTCATCCTTTGCAGCGCCTGCCTATTATGCCACGGGCGACATAGGAATGGGAATCATGATTGCATCATGGGTTATTCAGATTATAAGCATATTGCTCATACACAGATTATCCGGAAGGGTTTATGACAGTCTGATAATGTACAACGGCAACCGGCTGAAAGTGGGCAAAATTATGTCCATGGCAATGGGAAGAAAGGAGGGGAAATAAAATGAAAGAACAATTACGCGGTTTTTCCAAGATTTTTTCCTTTACGTTTTCACAGCATGTAAAGAACAAGGGATATAAAAACAGCACTATAGTAATAGCTCTTTTGTGCCTGCTCATTCCGGCTATTATCATGGTAGGAATCGAAATGAAAAGCAGCGGTGAGACCGAAGCGGAACCCTCCAAAGAAGAAGGGGTACAGCAGGAATATGCCGCAGATCTCACTTCCGTAAAGAAGATTATTGCAGTAGACTTGAGCAAGGAAAGGGAGGCAGACTTGTCCCAGCTTCCCGCAGTTGCAAAGGAAGCGATGAACCTTGATATTACGGTTTCCGACTACGGCGATGATTTTGAAAAAGCTAGAAATGACTCAAAGGGCACCGGCGATACCTTGCTGATAGTGACAGAGCAGCATGGAAGGGAATATACGATGTCCATAGTGATTCCGGAAGACAGTGGGCTTTCGGAGGACGTGGCATACGGCTTTGATAATTTGCTTATGGCATATGCGGACGGACTGAGCGTTGCCAGCGGAGGTTCAGCCAATTATTACGATGTCGACGGCGGTCAATCGGGAGAAGATGATTCCATGAGCGGCATGGATTCAATGGCAATGATGATAATGAGCTACCTGAATGTAATGGTTCTTTACTTCTTTGTGCTCATCTACGGTCAGGGCGTTGCCAACAGCGTTGTCATGGAAAAAAGCTCAAAGCTTATGGAAAACTTCCTTGTATCGGTTAAGCCTACAGCAATAGTTTTAGGCAAACTGGCAGCGATAACCGCCACGGGAATCTTGCAGCTTTTCAGTTGGATTTTCTCTCTGGCAATCAGCTTTGCCGTGGGAACCTTTGCAGTCAAAAGCATAAATCCGGAAACGGATATGTTTATAATACAGCTGTTCAGCTTCTTGAAAGAAGTTACAAGCGGCATGTTCTCTCCTGTAAACTGCATAATGGCGATGCTGGTCGTAATGTCCGGAATGCTTTTATACTGTGCGCTGGCAGCTATCGGAGGAGCAATGGCAAGCAAGGCAGAAGATTTATCGTCAGCCAATGTAATATTTACCCTCGTATTGGTCGTAAGCTTTATTGTAGCCATATACGGAGGCGGCCTTGACGGCGAAGCAAAGCCTTGGCTTGACTGGATACCGTTTACATCGGTGATGATAACTCCTTCAAAAATTCTTATGGGAGCGTTGCCTCTCTGGAAGACCATAGGCTCCTTTGCCGTAACATTGGCAACGACCCTTGCAGCCACACTGGCGGCAGGCAAGATTTACAAGTCGCTGGCCCTTTACAGAGGCGAAATACTTAAACCAAGTACACTTATTAAAATGTTGAGAGGTTAGAGATGAACGAAACAATCAAGAATCTGCTTACAAGGCGGAGCGTAAGAAGTTTTAATGAAAATCCGATTTCACGTGAGGACTTGGATTTGATACTGGAAACGGCAATATATGCGCCAAGCGGCATGAACATGCAGACGTGGCAATTTACGGCCGTCACCGACAAAGCGAAGATTCAGGAGCTGGCAGCTGCCGTAGGGGAAGCTCTTGGCAGAGAAGGATATGACTTTTATAAGCCGGCTGTGCTTATAATTCCTTCCAACGAGCGCCAAAGCCAATGGGGAATGGAGGACAACGCATGCGCGCTGGAGAACATGTTCTTAGCTGCTCATTCTCTGGGAATAGGCTCGGTGTGGATAAATCAGCTCAGACACGTATACGATGAGCCTGCGATACGAAATATATTGAGAAAGTGGGGAATTCCGGACGACCATGTGGTCTACGGGGCAGCAGCCCTCGGCTACGGAAGCGAAGAACCTGCAGGTAAGGTTGAAAAAAAGGGGATTATAAAAATAGTGGAATAAATAATGCGGCAGTACGGCCGGTCAAAAAGGCGACCGGCCGTACTGCCGTGATTGAAGAATTTTCGGACGTTTACGGCAGTTTGACCGCTCATCGACAAGCGATACTGCCGCAATTTAGATAAATTTTAAGATTTACGGCAGTTTTGCCGCCCTCAAAGCCTATAAAATGCCGCAATTAAAGAGAATTTCAGCGTTTACGGCAGTTTGACCGCTAATCGACCGCCAAAACTGCCGCAATTGAAGAAATTCATGAATATTACGGCAATCCGGCCTCGGACGACCTAGGTGAAGCCAAGTACCGAGGCATCACAGCAAAAAATAAAAGCCGTGGTTCTCCGCAGAGAACCACGGCTTTGCCTATTTGCAATGTTCACACTGGCAGCCTTTATCGTGAGACTTGTGTTCAATATGGATAAAGGCAATATCCATTATATCTACCACATGCTGGTCATCCAAACTGTAAAAAATATTTTTTCCGTCACGCCGTGCCTTAACGAGGCCTTCGTCCTTTAATATTTTGAGCTGATGAGAAACGGCAGACTTTGACATTTCTACATTCTCAGCAATATCGTTGACGCACACTTCATCGTGGGCAATGGTGCAGATGATTTTCATTCTGGTTTCGTCACCCACTACTTTAAAGAAAGATACGGCACGGGATACAAGCTCTGCTGAAAGTTCTTTCATAACTCATTTACCTCTCTCATAATACAATTTCATTTCACTGTCCGGAACCATGCTGCCGCCTGTAGCCCATAAAATGTGAGAAGCGTTTTGCATTTTGTCTGCAAGCCCCTTTTCCTTTAGATACTCCGCTGCTGCGGATACAAGAGCAGGACCTGTAAACGATGCACAGGCAGACGGCTCGATGTATATTTTTTCTCTGTCAGCAAGATGTGCAAGGAAAGGATACAACTTGTCATCTTCTATCGTATAGCAGCCGTCAAGGAGGGTTTCCATAACGGTTCCGACCAAACGGGACGGACGGCCTACTGCAAGACCGTCGGCGTCTGTAAGACCGTCAAGACCTATATCACGAACGGCGATACCGTCATGGAGGCCTGTAACAAGACCGAGGGTCATACAAGGCGCATGGGTAGGTTCTGCAAAGAAAATGTGTACATTTTCGCCGAACATTTCTTTAAGTCCAAAAGCAACTCCGCCGGGAGCGCCGCCTACGCCGCATGGGATATAAACGAACAGAGGATGCTCTGCATCGACTGCAACACCTGCTTCTTTAAGCTGAGGGACGATTCTCTTTGCGGCTACCGAGTAGCCTAAAAATAAATCCGTTGAGCCTTCGTCGTCGACAAAGTGGCACATAGGGTCTGACGCAGCTTCCTTGCGACCCTCGGCCACCGCTTTTTGATAATCGTCGGGATATTCTATGACCTTGGCGCCCTTTGAGCGCAAAAGATCCTTTTTCCATTGGCGGGC
This sequence comes from Bacillota bacterium, assembly GCA_021769295.1. Classification (GTDB taxonomy): domain Bacteria; phylum Bacillota; class Clostridia; order Peptostreptococcales; family Anaerovoracaceae; genus Fimisoma. The sequence goes on from JAETTD010000006.1 coordinate 123,993, forward strand.
ATCGGCGGACATGTGAACCGTTACGTCAAAGCCCAGTTTTGCGCTTATAATTCCTATGGAAAGACCAAGATTGCCCGTTGAACCCACTGCAACGGAATATTGGCTGAACAGTTTGCGGAATTCGTCGCTGTCCAGTTTGGAATAATCATCGTCGGGAGAAAGCAGACCTTTTTCCGTTGCGATGCTTTCCGCCAGTTTGAGCACCTCATAAATTCCGCCTCTGGCCTTAATTGAACCGGAAATAGGCAGGTGGCTGTCACGCTTCAAAAAGAGCCTGCCGTCGAAGTTGCCTGTCATCTTGACAAGCTGAGATTTCATGTTGGAAATTTCAACCAGGTTCGATTCGATGATTCCGCCGGTTTTCGCCGTTTCGGGGAAAGCTTTTTTAATATAAGGGGCAAACCTTGCAAGGCGAGCCTCCGCATCGTCTATATCGCTCATGCCGAAAGGTATCGACGCTTCGGAACCCGACTTTGGATTTATCCAGAGGATTTCTTCGTAGTTTGCCATTTTGGAAACCTCCGGATGAGCAATCATTATTTTTTTGATGTCCATAAATAACCTCCGATTAGAATCTGTCGCTGTAATTGAGCAAATTTCTCAAATGACCGCCGGAGACTTTGGCCTTTTTCTTATTGCCTTCTCCGGAGGATATAAAATCTTCGTATCTGTATATTTTACCCCAAACTCCCGATTCATCCGTATGAAGGATTCCGAAAGTTCCTCCCGAGCCGTCTCTGGGGCGTGTAAGGCTTCCGGGATTCATAAGATATATACCGTCCATATCGACGTAGGCGCTTCGGTGAGTATGTCCGAAAAGTGCGCCTATGCAGTCTTTTTCGAGGGCTTTGTAGTATATACGCTGCAAATCGAAACCGACTCTTTCCATATGCCCGTGAGCCACCATAAAATTGCCGGCTTCCGTTTCCAAAACCGCATAAGAATCTTCTGAAAATTCACCGTCACAGTTGCCTTTGACGGAAACTACCGGTATGCCGCAACGGCGCCGGATTGACTCGGCGTCCTCGTATAAATCCCCGCAGTGCACGATTGTCTGTACAGGGTCTTCCGTCTGTAATTTTTTAAAAACTTCCCAAAATCGTTCAAGATTGCCGTGGGTGTCGCTGATAACAAGAATTCTCATAAAATAATCCTTTCTTTATGTTATAGTATAACATAGAAAAAACAAATATTGTATGATAAAATATAATAAAGGCGGACTTTGAGAGGAGAAAAGGGAAATGCTGAGAGAAATCAAGAAAAAAATGGTTATTCTCAATAATCGTATGCCTTTTGGCCAAGATACGAAAAGCTACTTTGCCGAGACCGAAAGAAACGCATGGGTATATAACAACATGAAACTCGAAGGCAGCGCCCTTTCGAAGGAAAGAACCGTTCGCATGCTGTCGGGAGAACTGCTCTTGGATATTCCCGCATACGAGCACATTATGGCGCAGAACCTTGAAACGATTCTTCGCAGGGTATACAGCCTTGCATCTTTAAAAAGCAATCTCGATTTGAGGCTGATAGATGAACTGCACAGCCTTATAACGGGGGAAGAACGAGGGACGCCTTACAGAAGGCGCAGTATAATAATATCGGAATGGGATTACACACCTGTGATTGCCGCCGATATTCCGGCGCACATGCAGCAGCTTAAAAAAACTTTGGATAAGGCTTCAAAAGCAGAGAGTCTCAGCGAGGACTGCTTTGAATGCTGCGCAGAGATACACAATAAACTGCTTGAAATTCTGCCTTACGGAGAAAAGGACAAAATTCTCGCAAGGACGACAGCCACATATTATATGATAACAAAGGGATACCCGGCCATGGTATTTGACATAAAAGAGCAGGAGTACAACGAAATGGCCGCAAATTATATGAAAACCAAAGACTGCGCGGCTTTTAAAGAGCTGTTTAAAAAGGAAATTTTGAATAGGCTTAACCTGATGATTCAGTTGACCGCCTATTAAACTTGGAGTATTATAAACGTAACAGGAGAGGTAATATGGGTGACGGTAAGATAAAGGTAAAAAGTAAATACGCCAAACTGAGTCTTTCTATATTTTTTGCAGGCCTGAGCCTGCTGATATGCTATTACATTCTCTATAACACGGGCGACGTGAAGGGAATGCTGAGCAAGATAAACGATATACTGACTCCGTTTTACATGGGCATAATATTGGCATACCTGCTTTGCCCGATATACAACGGAACGCTCAGGTGCGTTTACAGGAGAAACAAAGGCAGGTTCAAGACTTATGTGAGGGATTATCGTGTGGCAAGGCTGATTGCCAGCCTGGTATCGTTTATAGTTCTGATTGGTATTATTGCAGGATTCTTTATGTTGATAATTCCGGAACTCATAGAAAGTATAATAGGAATTGTAGGAATGATTCCCGATGCCCTTGATAAAGTTACGTCATGGATAAATGAAAACATAGTCGGAAACGATGAGCTTGTTTCCTTGCTTCAGGGCAGGGTTGACAATATATTCCAGACTCTGATTGACTGGGGCCAGAACAACGTCCTGCCGGGAGCCGAAGCGATTTTGTCCGGTGTATCCGTGGGAATCAAAGGCACTTTCGGAGCAGTGATAGATATATTTGTTTCGCTGGTTATCTGCATATATGTATTAAACAGCAAGGAGATATTTCAGGCTCAGGCAAAGAAACTGATACTGGCCGTATTTTCACCGAAAAAGGCAGACGATATATTTGAATTCGGAAAAATCTGCAATGATACTTTCGGCGGTTTTATCAACGGCAAAATCATAGATTCCATAATAATAGGAATATTGTGTTTCATAGCTATGAGCATAATGAAACTGCCTCTTGCGGTTCTCATAAGCGTGGTAGTTGGAGTTACAAATATAATTCCGTTTTTCGGACCTTTCATAGGAGCGGTTCCGTCGATTATACTGCTTACATTCATAAATCCTGTCAATGCGCTTGAATTTGCGATTATGGTTGTTGTTCTGCAACAGATTGACGGTAACATAATAGGACCTAAGATTCTCGGAAAGACCACCAAACTGGCAAGTTTCTGGGTTATGTTCGCAATATTGGTAGGAGGCGGCCTGTTCGGCTTTGCGGGAATGATTTTAGGCGTGCCTACCATGGCCATAATCTATGTATATTTGTCAAGATATGTAAATAATAAACTTGTAAGCAAAAATCTCCCGAAAAACACGGAGATATATGAAAACTTCGATAAATATAAAATCAATAAGGAGGATATCTTTGGAAAAGAAGCGTGTGTTTCAGTTAGAGGAGTTCAAGAAGGATATACTGAGGAAGAACAGCAAGATTGAAATTGCTGAAAACGTTCCCATGAGCAGATATACGTCATTTAAGGCGGGAGGAAGCGCCGGAGCGCTTATAGAGGTAAAGGACATACAGGAACTTAAGACGGTACTTGTAACCGTAGCCGAAAAGAACATACCTCATATGATTTTGGGAAACGGCTCCAATACGCTGTTTAAAGACAGCGGATATGACGGGGTCGTAATAAAGCTCTCGGATAATTTTGCAGGCGTTTCCGTTGAAAGATGTGAGGACGGCTTTGTGGTCAAAGCAGGAACAGCGATACTGCTTTCCACCTTGGCAAAGATACTTCTCAAGGAGGAGCTGACAGGCTTTGAATTTGCCGGAGGAATTCCGGGAAGTCTCGGAGGAGCGCTGTTTATGAATGCCGGAGCTTACGGGGGAGAAATGAAAGACATCGTGATGTCTGTTAAGGCGATTTCACCTGACGGAAGCTGTGAAAAGGTTTTTTCTGCCGACGAAATGGATTTCGGTTACAGACACAGCCGCCTTGAAGAAAACGGATATATTGCAGTTGAAGCAGCTCTGAAGCTGCAAAAGGGAGATTATAACCTAATTGCCGCAAAGATGAAGGAACTGTCAGAAAAGCGAAACAGCAAGCAGCCCGTTCAGTATCCTTCAGCAGGAAGCACTTTTAAAAGGCCGGAAGGATATTTTGCAGGCAAGCTGATAGAAGATGCCGGACTTAAGGGAGTCAGCGTGGGAGGAGCTCAGGTGTCCACTCTTCACAGCGGATTTATAATAAACAGGGATAATGCGACGGCAACGGATATCCTCAATCTGATTACTTTGGTTCAAAACAGGGTATATGACGAAACAGGAGTTATGTTGAAACCGGAGGTAAGAATTATTGGATAAATACGATAAAAAAGCATCTGAATACAGGATGATATATGACTATCATACCCATACCGTCTATTCCCACGGCAAGGGCTCTATTGAAGACAACGTAAGGGTAGCGGCTTCAAAGGGACTGAAAGCCATAGCCATAACGGATCACGGCCCCGGTCATCTGACATACGGAATCAAAATGTCGGAAGTTTCAAAGATGAGGGATGACATTGCAAGGGCCGGCGCCCTGTACCCGCAGGTCAAGGTACTGCTGGGAGTGGAGGCAAATACCCTCAGGGTACCTCCGTATATCGACGTGACTGAGGAAGATAAAGAAAAGTTTGACATCCTGCTTGCCGGTTATCACTTCGGAATTATGAAGGCCGGCATGGTTCCCAATTATATAAGCAATCATACGGGACTGTTCAGAGGTTCAAAATCGAGCCTTATGGTGCAGAATACCGATATGATTTTAAATGCTCTGTATGAGAATAACATCGATGTGCTTACTCATCCCGGCGATAAAGGCCCTTTTGACATATACGATATTGCAAGAGCCTGCGAAGATACGGGAACAATGGTGGAAATCAACGCAAAGCACAAGCATCTGACCGTGGATGAAATAAAAATTGCAGCAAAGTTCGACATAAGATTTATCATAGGAAGTGACGCTCATGTGCCGGAAAAGGTAGGAGACTTTAAAGAACCCCTTATGAGAGCCCTTGAAGCAGGGCTTGAGCCTGAGCGCATAGTTAATATTGAAAGGATATAGTATGGAAGTCGTAATCATTACGGGTTTGTCAGGAGCAGGTAAAACCAAGGCCTCCGACTGGTTTGAGGACAAGGGATATTATTGCATAGACAATATGCCGCCTGCGCTAATAAAAAATTTCATAGAGCTGGCAATGACCGGAAAGAAGAAAATATCGAAAGCTGCTTTTGTGGTTGACATAAGAGGCGGGGAGTTTTTCGGTGACATGAGAGAGATGATAACGGCTCTTGAATCAGATGCAAATATTGACTTTAAAATTGTCTTTATAGAAGCTTCGGATGAAGCTCTTATAAGGAGATTTAACGAAGCGAGACGGAATCATCCTCTTTCTGCTTCATCCATAACCAGAGAAGCCATACAAAATGAAAGAAAGCTTCTTGAGGAGCTTAGGAGTCATGCTCATTTTGTAATAGATACTTCAAGTTTAAAGGTGGCAGAGCTCAACGCAGAGCTTGAAAAGATATTCAGTTCCAAAACTAAAAAGGATTCTTTCGTGCTCAAGTTTATGTCTTTTGGATATAAACATGGAATGCCGACAGAGGCAGACTGGGTGATAGACGTAAGATTTATTCCGAATCCATATTATGTTTCCAGCCTGAAGAAGCTTACGGGAAACAATAAAAAGGTAGCCCATTACGTCCTTAAGCAAGACGTAACCATAGAGTTTGTCAACAGACTTCAGGAGATAATCAAGAAGCTGGTACCGTGCTACGTCAAGGAGGGAAAGTACAGCCTTACTGTAGCTTTCGGCTGCACAGGCGGACAGCATCGCTCTGTAACGCTGGCCAACGAACTTTATAAGATATTTACGGCAGAAGGCTGGAGAGTTACCCTTGAGCACAGAGAACTGCATTAGAGCGGCATTAGAACGGCATCAGGCAGGCGGCGACCGGCAAGAGTGCCGTAAATCTTAAATTTTCTTTGAATTACGGCATTTTGACAGCGTTGATAGGGCTCAAATTGCCGTAAAGTTCGCAATTTCTTTTAAATACGGCATTTTACAAGCCATAAGAAGGGTAAAACTGCCATAAATTTAAAATTTTTCTTGGTTCCCGGCATTTTGGAGGGAAATAAGGCAGCAAAAGTGCCGCAGATGGGAGATTTTCTTAAGTCTGCGGCACTTTACAATTCAGACAGTTGCGGCGGCACCATTTTCTGCCAACATTCGGCCGTGCCCGCCTGTTCCGCCACCCCCACATTCGGCAGTGCGCCCATTTTTTTGGAAAATCTTGAAAAAACCTCTTGACTATATGGTAACTATATACTTTACACTGTAATTACCAATGAAAGAGGTGAATAAAATGAAACTTAGCTTTAAAACAAAGCTATCTTACGGTGTAGGCGCAATCTGTGATAACGCCATGTATATGCTCGCAGGTACTTACCTGCTTCTGTTTTTAACTACTGTAGCGGGAGTAAACCCTGCCGTTGCCGGAACGATTTCTGCGATAGGCTCAGTGTGGGAAGCCTTATGTGCTCCTGTAGTGGGGTTTAAGTCCGATACTGCGATAACAAGATACGGAAGAAGAAAACCTTTTCTGCTTGCAGCAGCTTTTCCTGTTGCAATAGTGACCAGCTTGCTGTTTACGGCAATTGACGCTACGGAAACGGTCAAAATAATATATTATATAGCCATGGTTCTGATGTTTTGGACCTGTTTCTCATCCTTCTTTGTCCCTTATTTGGCATGGGGCTCGGATCTGACCGACGACTATAACGAAAGAACCGTTCTGCGTTCTTTTGCGTATATATTTAATCAGGTCGGAATGTGCATAGGAATGGTATTGCCTTCTATCGTCGTAGACTATTGCATGAACATAGGAAAGAGTCAGCAGCAATCGTGGCAGATAGTGGGTATCATGGTAGGCGTATGCGGTGCCGCAGCTCTGCTTGCCTGTGCTCTTTCAATAAAAACAGACGATGTAAAAAACTTTGTAAAGCCGAAAAAAGAAAAGGGGCAGTCTGTAATAAGAGCATTGCCTTCCATGATGAAAGAATATTGGAATATATTAAAACTGAAACCTATCAGAGTGATAATAGGAGCAAGTTTGGCGTACCTGATTGCAAATATCACCTTCTCGTCAGACAGAGTCTTCTTTATGAAATTCAACATGGGAATGGGTGAAAAGACCATTTCCGCCATGCTGCTGATGATAACCGTAGCAGGAGTTGCAACAGTTCCGCTCATTACAAAGCTGGCAGGCAGATTTGACAAGAAAGACGTATTTATGGGAGTGATAGGAATCTGCGGAATTCTTATGATGTCAACACGAATCATAGGAGTGGATTCTTTCGGAGTGCTGGTTGTCGTATGCCTCCTTTATGCAGCCGCCAACGCATGCTACTGGCAGCTTATGCCGTCTATGATATACGATGTGTGCGAGGCAGAGGAGCTGGTGTCCGGTGAAAAGCATTCAGGCGCAGTCATCTCGCTGCAAGCCCTGTCGGAATCCATATCCATAGCGGTCGGCGTACAGACTCTTGGACTGATTCTGCAAATGGCAGGCTTTGACAATGATGCGGCAATGCAGTCACATACAGCCCTCGCTTGGGTGGAAAACGCCTTTGTGGTAATTCCGGGAGCGGCCATGGTTGCTGCAGCCCTTATCATAAGAAAATTCCCGATGACGAAGGAAGTATTTACGCAGGTAAAAGATGCCCTCGACAGAAGAAAACAGGGTGAAGAAGTGGATATAAACCAATTTAAAGAGCTGTTTTGATAACAGCTCTTTTTTATAAAATATTTATGGACAGTCTTACAAGATAGTTGAAATATCCTTCCGTGGAAAGGTCGTCCCAGATTACGTCCTCGTAAAAGTATTCTCCCAGCCTGAGATTGTTTTGCGAAGCGTATTCAATAATTTTAAGGCAGTTTGGCCTTACGTTTTCATATCCATGGTTGTCATATACGATGATATAATCGCCTTCCGGGGCGCAAAGCGAAGCAGAACCGAAATCTTCTTCAACTACCGTATAGAATTTTGAATACTTGTAGCCGGCTTCCGATACGTCCGAGAGAGGAATGAGTCCTCCGATTGGACAGGCATTATACAGCCCCAAAGAATCACAGTAATTTAGATGATAACCGAGAGCCTTGATGACTGCGGCGTCATTGTCAGGTCCGTTATAATCGGAAGTCACCATAGTACGCTTGGGAAGACGCCGTGTGACTATGACACCGGGCGCCGCTTCCTGCCCTTCACGGGTAACACGGATTTTGTTTTCTATGTATTTTTTTGACCATTCAAGAGCCCGTATCTTTTTATCTATCTCGGACTTCTTGGATTTCATCAGTTCTATGAGCGCTTCGGGAGAACGGTTATCCATGTGAGCCTTGATTTCCTTGATGTGAACCCCCAAATCCCTGAGCATGGCTATAACCGTAAAAGTCTCGATTTGCGTGTAGGAATAGTAACGATAGCCGTTTTCGCCCACAATGTCGGGGCTGAAAATACCTTCCTGGTCATAGTAAAAAAGCGTCTGCTTGTTCACGCCGCATATCTTGGCAAATTCTCCCGTAGTAAAATAATTCTTGTTCATCTTTCACCTCAAGGTTATTGTAGCATTTTAAGCGAAAAAAGACAAACCCTTTGATAGTTGGGATATATTGTTGTAAAATATCCATAGGAGGAAAAGATATGCAGTATATACAGGTTGATATAGAAGTAAAAGCGGAGGAACTGGAGCCGGTGGTCGGCGTTCTCCTGCTAAGGGGTATCGAAGATACGGTTGTGGAAGACCCGGCGGATTTGGAAAGGTTATTGAATAAAGAAGAGGACTATGAATGGGACTACATATCCGAAGATGTGCTTGCAAAAAAAGACGGCAAGCCTAAGGTTACATTTTACCTTGAAGATACGCCGGAAAACAGAAAATATGCGGAAGATGTAATCAGCAGCGTAAGGGAGGCTTTCCCGGAGGCCGAAATTAAAATGTTTGCTGACGATGATTCCGAATGGAAGGACAAGTGGAAGGAATACTTTAAACCCGCAAAAGTAGGGAAACGAATCGTGGTAAAGCCCACATGGGAAGAATACCAGGCCAAAGACGGCGAGTTGGTTGTGGAGATAGATCCGGGAATGGCATTCGGAACAGGAACTCACGAAACCACCTCCCTGTGCCTAAGGCTTATGGAAGATTACCTGATGCCGGGAGACAAGGTTCTCGATGTGGGATGTGGCTCCGGTATTTTATCCGTGGGAGCGGCCCTTCTGGGAGCAGGGCAGACTTTGGCAGTGGATATAGACCCGGAGGCTGTCAGAGTGTCGCTGGAAAACATTGAACTTAACCGATGCGGCAGTACCGTAAAAGTGCAGCAGGGAGACCTGGTGGAAGGCATAGATTTTAAAGCGGATGTGGTGGTTGCCAACCTTATGGCGGATCTGGTAATGATGCTCAGCGAACATGCGGCAAAACATATGCTTCCCGGGGGAATATATATATCCTCCGGCATACTTGTGGAAAAAGAAGAGCGGGTAGCTGCCGCAATAAGAAAATGCGGATTTGAAATTAAAGAAATAAGAGAGGACGGCATGTGGTGTGCCATTGCCGCCAGCTTGCCCGAGGTGGAGAATGAGTAGATTTTTTGCGGAACCGACGGATATTGACGGAAAATATATTTTTATAAAGAACAGAGACGATTTGCACCACATGAAAAAGGTCCTGAGATTATCTGCCGGCGATGAGGCGGACATATCCGACGGCCTGACCTGGGAATACAGAGCAAGGCTTGAGCAGATAAATGATGAAAAAGCCACATTTGTCATCTTAGACAAGCAAAAATTTGCACGGGAGCCGGAGCTCTGCATAACTCTGTATCAGGGAATCCCCAAGGCGGGGAAGATGGAAGGAATAATCCAAAAATCCGTCGAGCTGGGTGTTCACAACATCGTGCCGGTTTTTATGGAAAGAACCGTAGTGGTGGATAAGGGAAACTTTGAGAAGAAACTGCGGCGCTGGCAGAAGGTGAGCGATGAGGCGGTGAAGCAGTGCAGGAGGGGAATAATTCCGTCGGTGGATGAAGCTCTTAAATTCTCCCAAATGGTGCAGGAACTGTCCGATTACGACTTGGTGATTTTTCCTTATGAAAACGAAAACAATGTGACGATAAAAGAGAGCCTCCGTGGGCTTGACCGCAAACCAAAGACGGTGGCCGTCATCATAGGACCTGAGGGAGGCTTCAGCGATAATGAAGCCAAGCTGCTGACAGACGCCGGAACGGAGAGAGTGTCCTTGGGCAAAACCATACTGCGCACCGAAACCGCAGGGCCTGCGGCTATCGCTATGATAATGTACGAATTGGAATTGTAATGAAAAAGAGTGCCCCTAAGCTTTATGGCTTTGGGGACACTCTTTTGTTACAGAGTCAAAAATATTTTGCCTTACGCTTCTTCTTTCTGCCACTGCAAAACCTTGCGATAGGTGCTGCATCCGAATATGATGCCAACGACCAAAACACCTGCAATGCTTAAATTTCTTACGATTTTGGAAACGTCTACGCTGACTGTAATATCGGCAGTCTTTTCATTTTTATTTGGTAAATTCACTTAGCTCACCCCCTAATAAGGACATTTTATCAGATAATCTTATTCATGTCAAAATCGGGAGTGCGTAAAAATCGTTTTAGACCGAATAGGGTGTCGGGATTGCCCTGCTCGATTACATTCATCTTCTGGTAGCTGGTGAGAGAAAGTTTGAAACCGGCTTCTTTAAGGATGCCGTCTGCGCTTCCGTCAAGGGGATATGCGCCGTAAGGCCACGCAAATACCAGTGGCTTGGTGCCTGTAGCAAGGGCTATTTTTTCCTGATTTTTCAGAAGGTCTTCTTGAAGAATCTGAGAGTAGGCATCGAAACTTTCTCCTTTCTTCATGTCCGCACCTTTTCGGCCGCTTTTATCGGTATGCAGATTATAAGTGTGATTGCCGATTTCCACGTTACCTGAGCTGCTCATAATCGTGATTTCACCCCATGACAGGTTTGAGTTGAAAAGGTTTCTGTAGATGTCATCGGAGCTGGAGTCGCTTTGAGAGCCTATTATTGAGATTATCGCTTTCATATGATATTTTTGAAGCAGCGGATAGGCCAGAGTATAGTTGTTGGCATACCCGTCATCAAAGGTTATCATTACGGGTTTGGAAGGCAGAGGCGTGCCTTTTTCCACATAGTCTGAAAGCTGGCTTGCCGAAATTGAAGTGAAACCGTTGTCACCCAGCCATTTGAGATCGGCTTCAAAGGTGCTGTCCGATATGGTGTATTCGTTTACCTCGGCTTTGTTGTCGGTTATGCTGTGGTACATGAGTATGGGAAGCTCAACGGAACTGCGATGATCCGGTATGACGAGGGAAGCAGAAGAAGCAGGCAGCGCCGGACCCGCCGGGCAAAAAAATGAGAGGCAGCCTGTCAGCATACATGTGATAATGAAAAACAGCAATAAAAATTTTTTATTCATAGGCAAACAATCCTTTCTGAGATAATATTTTATTCCGAAACCTTGTGGTGTATGATATAATAAACCCAGGGGATGTCGGTAGAGTGACAGTAAGAAAGGAAATAAAATGAAGGTAGCATTTCACACTTTGGGATGCAAAGTTAATCAATATGAAACCGAAGCCATGAGAGAGCAGTTCGAAGAAGCAGGGTTTGTTTCCGTCGGAGAAAACGATTTCGCCGATGTGTATATAATCAACACATGCACCGTGACCAATCTGGCAGACAGAAAATCACGCCAGTATATCAGACGTATGAAAAAGGGCAATCCTCAGGCTGTTATCGCCGTGACAGGATGTTATGCGCAGATAAGGCCGGAAGAACTTTCGGACATGCCGGAGGTTGACATCGTAGCCGGTACGGGAGAAAAAAATAATATATTAAGCTATGTACAGAGTTTTATGGAGGAAGGCAAGGCTCAAACCCATATTAAAAAATATGAGGAACTCTGCACCTATCAGGATGTAGGGATAATCACATCCATGGAATCACGCACGAGAGCTTACATAAAGGTTCAGGAAGGTTGCAACAGATTCTGCGCCTATTGCCTTATCCCCTTTGCACGGGGTCAAGTCAGGAGCAGAAATCCGGAAGAAATATTGGAGGAAGCCAAAACCCTCATAGGCAAAGGCTTTAAAGAACTGATTCTTACAGGAATCAATACCGCTCTCTATGGCATGGAAGAGGGTTTTTCTTCAAAATATCCCGAGAGGTCGGGGACGGAAGGTATAGAAACCGTAATAAAAGCGTTGAATGAGCTTCCGGGAGATTTCAGAGTAAGATTGAGTTCTCTTGAGCCGGCAGTAATCAATGCAGAATACGCCGAAAGGCTTATGAAATACGATAAACTGTGTCATCATCTCCACTTGTCGGCACAGAGCGGAAGTGACCACGTGCTGTCGCTGATGAACAGACCTTATGGTGTCAAAGAATATCTCGATATTGTGGAAGTGCTGAGAAAATGTGACGCCCATTACGGTATAAGCACCGATATAATAGCAGGGTTTCCGCAGGAAACGGATGAGGATTTTGAAGACAGCATAAAGCTGATTGAGACAGCCGGATTTTGCAAGGTACACTCTTTTAGATATTCAAAGAGGGAAGGCACCGCAGCGGCATCCATGGAAGGGCAAGTTGCTTCACAGGTTAAAAACCGGAGGGCAGCAAGACTCATGGAGGCGGGCGATGGGGCGTCTCTTAACTTCTTCAAATCGTGTATAGGCGATACAAGAACCGTGCTTTTTGAAGAAAAAGACGGAGAGCTTGTAACCGGTTATACGGACAATTACATAAAAGTATATGCCAAGGGCAGCGAAATCAATTGTTTTAAAAAGGTTAAACTTATTGAAATATATAAAGACGGAATGAAAGGAGAAATTTAAATGGCAGATTGTATATTTTGCATGATTGCGAAACATGAAATTCCATCAAACATCGCCTATGAAGACGATAAGATAATATGTTTCCATGACTTGGAACCTCAGGCTCCCGTACATGTGCTGGTGATTCCCAAAAAGCATATAGAGTCTTTAGACGATGTAAAGGAAGAAGACAAAGAGCTTATGGGACACATCATGGTGACAATCAAGAAAATTGCAGAGGACCTTGGTCTGGAAAACGGATACAGAGTCGTAAGCAATAACGGTCCGGATGCTTTCCAGACTGTAAAGCACTTACATTTCCACATATTGGGCAAGAGAAAGCTTACATGGCCACCGGGCTGATAACCGAAACTTTATAAGAAAACTCTCGGGAAAGGAGATTTAATCCCACTTACCCGGGAGTTTTTATTTTGGCTTTATGTCGAATGTTGAGGTGGGCGAAGAAATGGATTCGACAGCAAATGTTGGCAGAATTTTGAATAAACCTGAATCTGCCAACAAAATCCAACGAATAACGTGGATTTTCTGTGTCGAAAAATGTCGATGTTGCCGTAATCCTGAGAAATCCAGAAATCAGCCAACATAAGTTTACATAATACCTGAAGCACTGCCCCCAAATGTATCGGCGTTGGCTTTTTTTCGGTCCGGCAAAAAACCGGCCTACAGTTTTGCTGTTTTTTGTAGGCCAAATTCAGGAGCAGCGCTCAAAAAGCCAACGAAGCCGGAGAAAAGCCTTGATAATTTACAATTATTGTAATAAATGTTGGCTTTTTGAGCGGTAGCCCTGTAAAAAGCCAACGCTATAGTAGCTGCTTTAGCAAGAAAAATGCCGATGCGTCTAAAGAATAAGAATAATTGAGACTTTCCTGCGAGAGGGAGTTCAAATTTTTGATCAACCTGGAAGCGTGATGCAGATAATCAGTCTGCACTTTTCATATCTTGCCGATATGGTTCCGTTCATCTGCTCAATCAGCGTTCTGGCAATGGCCAATCCAAGACCCGTGGATTTTCCGGCGGCTTCGACGGTATAAAAGCGGTCAAACAATCTGCCTACCTGCACTTCATTTAATCCGGATGCCGTATTGGCAAAGGTGATTTCGCCTGATTCGGATAATGTAATATCCAAATCGCCGTCGCTGTACTTGACAGCGTTGTTCAGAAGATTGGAAAACACACGGGATAAGGCAGAGCGGTCGAGAGTTCTGATAACTTTGTCTTGAGGCATTTGTATATTGGGGATAATGCCACGCTCATTGAGAGCGGTATAAAAAGCGGCAATGCTTTCCTCCAATATATTGCCTATCGCAACGGGCTCTTTTATTGCATTTTCTTCACTTGAAAGGATAACGGAATACCGGAAAAGCTCCTCCGTCAGCTGTGTCAATATTTCTGCCCGCTCTCTGATTATATCCAAGTACCGTTCCACCGTTTCCGACTTATCTTCCTGTTCCAGCAAATCCAAATATCCGCAAATGGCGGTGAGAGGAGTCCGCAAATCGTGAGAAATATTGGTAACGGCATTTTTAAGTTCCGTATCCCCATGAAGAAAGCGAAGCCTCTGCGCGCGAAGTTTGCGAAGCTGGGCATTGACGGAACCGGCTAAATCTCTCATATATTTATCGCCAGTGGAAATATCAATCAGCGTATTGGTATCGGTTATGAGCCTATCGGCAAAGGCAGTTTGGATTTCCTTTGCAGATTTTTGCAGGATATGAATTTTTGCAAGCAGGGCAACGATAATCACAAACATGATGACGATTAAGACCCATAACCATATTTTCATAATAAACCCCTTATTTTAAATCTTTTTTGCGGTATATAATCTTTCCGCATATTGTTAAAACCACTGTCAGGCCCACTGAATAAAACATACATCGGGTCGGCTGAAGAAGCTCTAAATTTGCCATTAAAATCTGTTGACCGGATGGCAGAATCTGCAGCAATACTATGAGGACAGAACGCAGGGTGCCACCGACATAGTCCGGGTTCAAATGAGGCTCTGTATGATCAATGCCGTTTGACGTCATGACCATTTCGCTGATCATTTCGGGCTCCTGCAGCATATTGTAGATGACCGAGCCGATAATCATCATGGCCAATGCTGACAGTATGGCGATGACGGCGCCTTCTGCCTTGCGTGAACAATTCATGCTGATTAGAGTGAATACCGCTGACAGTGCAACCGATGACAGCACTCCGGCAAGCATATAAAGCAATATGGCCGAAAGGGGCATTGTCTGAAAGCCAAGCAGAGGTATGCCGATAGCCCCACCGACAAACATGGAGAAGGTAACGGCTGCTGATACTGCGGCGCAGGTTACTGCCGATGAAAGGTAGATGTTTGTCCTTGTATGCCCTATAATCAGTTTGTTTCGCATGGTGCCGTCGCTGTATTCGGTTCCCAGGAACAGGCCGATTACGATTGACGAAAGTATTCCAAACAGTGGCAAAAGTTCAAAATAATGTTCTTCCAGCCCGGCGAAAGCTACTTCGTCTACGGATGTTATCTGCCTGTAAAAGTTCAGAACGTTGAATGCGGCAATCAAAAATACGGCTGCTATGCATAGCCAAAAGACCTTGTTTTTTCTGAGGCGGGAAAAATTTGCATTTAACAGTTTATGCATCCTTCTCACCTCCCACAAGATTGATATAATAGCTTTCCAGGCTTTCATCTTTTTCTTGTATAGAAACTACTTCACAGGCTTCTTCAGACAGCGCCATGGCAAGTTGGGAAAAGTTGACCTTTGCAAATATGTCTGCCGTCCGCTCGGATATGATGTTATATTCTACCTTCATGCCGTCCAAAACTCGGGCAAGGGCTTTTACATCGGTTACTTCAATGCGAACGCATTTCCGACAAGCTGCTTCCAGCTCCTTTGCGCTGATTTCTTTTACCATTCTTCCGCTGTCGATAAATCCATAGTGAGTGGCAAGCCGTGACAATTCATCAAGAATATGACTCGAAATCAAAACGGTGATTTGATGTTCACGGTTCAGTTTTAATATGAGTTCCCGCATTTCGATAATGCCTTGCGGGTCAAGGCCGTTTACGGGCTCGTCCAGCACCAGAAAATCAGGGTCGCCGACAAGGGCTATTGCAATACCCAACCTCTGGCGCATACCCAGTGAAAAGTTTTTCGCTTTCTTTTTTCCTGTATTTTCGAGCCCAACCAATTTCAGAATGTCGGTGAGTCCGTCATAAGCGGGAAGACCGATAATGCGATATTGTTGTTTCAGATTATCCTCTGCCGTCATATCAAGGTAGATAGAAGGCGTTTCCACAACAGCTCCCATTCGCCTGCGTGACTTGACGATTCTCTTATCTGTGTTTTTCCTGCCATACAGCATATAATCACCGGATGTGGGCTCTTGCAGACCGCATATCAGCCGGATAAGCGTCGTTTTGCCGGCGCCGTTTTTTCCGACTAAGCCGTAGATTGCTCCTTTCGGAACGCTCATAGACAGCCCGTTCAACGCCTTAAAATGTTTGTAGTGTTTGCTTAAAGCGTTGGTTTTAAGAACATAATCCATAAGATTAACCTCCTTTACGTGATACCGGCATTCTACTTTAAAAAGCTTAAGAAAACAGTAAAGGAAATGGTTGAGAAAGGGTTGAGATTTATGAATTTTTCATTTTGAAACCGATTCCCCATACCGCTTCGATATAATCTTTGTCATTTGCGCTGCGGAGCTTTGCCCTTAAATGACTCATATGTGTTTTTAGTGAATTTTCCGTGCAATCGGGAGTGTCTTCACTGATACGGTCCAGCAACCGTGACTTGGTAATAATCTGTGTGGGGTTTTGCATAAGCAGCTTGAGAATGGCGTTTTGTATTGAATGGCTTTGTTACATAATCGGCAGCGCCGCCCAGCAGCAAATCTACTTTATTGTCAATATCAACTTTTGCACTTAATATAATGACGGGGATTCCTTTTATCTGCGGAAGCACTTCTTCACCGTTTAATCCCGGCAGCATTAAATCAAGCAGCACAAGATCCGGCTTGAACCGGGATAGGACAAGCAGAGCCTCTGTTCCGGAATAGGCCCGGGAAATACCGTAGCCCTCTTTTGTAAGCGCTTCTTCAAGCATATTTCCGATGTAAATATCGTCATCGATTATCAGTATATTTTTCAAAGCCGTTTCCCCTTTCGCTTTAAAATAGTAAGAGTTGCAATTGACAAACTGAACAGGCGTTCAATATAATAAGAAAAAGACAATTCGCCCGTTATAGCTATTTGCAAAAAGAGCTATAAATAACTAAAACCGCCAACTAATGCAGTTGGCGGCTTTGATTCCAACTTTGGACTAAACCGCCTGACAAAAGCGGTAACCCTATGTTAACTAATATATAACATAGATAAATACAAATGTCAACAAATCCGGAGACAGAGCAAATGAATAAAACAATAAAAAATTTAATAATAATAGTGGTTGGAACTTTATGCGGATATTTGATTTATTATAATGTAATAATGGAAGTGGTTTCAATAATGTATGGGAGCGGCGGTAAAATATATTATATGATGAGCATTGTTTTACTCATTGCATCGATTTTGTGTTGCTGTCTGATAATGAGCTTTATTCTTAACAGGGAAATTGACCGAAAATTATTGATTCTAATCAGTATTTGTTATATTTTGATTCTGTTTTTTGTATTATTTTGCCGCACGGCTATTTCAAGGGAATTTATTTTCAATCCTTTGGATTCTATAAGAGAGTTAAATAATCGAAGAATGCTTTTTCAAACATTTCTGAATTTGGTAATGTTTATTCCTTTAGGATGTTATTTAGGAAGAATAAGCTCAATTAAAAAAGTTGTATTTGTTGCCGTGTGTATTTCTTTCGCAATAGAACTCATACAAGGTATAACTCAAAGAGGATTTTTTGATACTTTCGATATAATTGTTTATTGCTTAGGTATTGTGATTGGTTATCTTATTTCTTTGAAAAAAAGAGCAATAAACAACTAAATAAATTACCCGGCGATAATGCCGTGATTTAATCATTTTTTTACATTTACGGCAGTCTGGACCCTTTTCAAACAGCCAAAATGCCGGAACTAAAGAAAAAATTGAAGTTTACGGCAGTTTAATTGCCTTTGAGGGTCAAAAAATGCCGGAATTAGTGCCGTTTTTGATATTTACGGCAGTCGAGAGCCTTAAAACGGCTAAAAAATGCCGCAAATCAAGAAAAAGTTAATATTTACGGCAATCCGACCGCTGGCAATCCGACCGCCGGCAATTCAGACACCGGCACCCACGGGCGCCCTCAACCCCGGTGCAAGAGTATCAGCAAAAACTCCTTGCATACAGAATAAAAAAATAGTATAATATATCCGTTATCGGCTGGATAACTGTTCTCAAGGCTTATATATTTCATGTTAGTCAGGAGGTGAATCGGGATATGGCACAAGTAATCGTAAGAGAAAACGAAAGTTTGGAAAGCGCTCTTAAGAGATTCAAGAGATCATGCGCAAGAGACGGCGTTATGTCAGAACTCAGAAAAAGAGAACATTACGAAAAACCAAGCGTAAAGAGAAAGAAAAAATCTGAAGCTGCAAGAAAAAAGGCTAAGAAATACTAATTTATACACAGTCATTCTTACCTGAAAGTGGATGCATAAACAGCTTCCGAGAATAGAGGTGACAGAAGTGACAATTAAAGAAAGGCTTATGGCGGACTTCAAAGAAGCCATGAAAGCCAGAGATGAAATAGCTAAGAATACAATCAGTTTTGCCAGAGCTGCCATTAAGCAGTACGAGGTGGATAACAGAGAAGAGCTTAGCGATGAGGGCATCATTGCCATTTTATCTAAGCAAGTTAAGATGAGAAAAGATGCACTTGCTGATTTTGAAAAAGCCGGAAGAACAGACTTGGTAGATTCATACAAAGCCGAAATAGAAATCCTGAACAGATACTTGCCTGAACAATTATCAGAGGATAAAATTCTCGAAGTCGTAAAGGCTACCGCTGCCGAACTGGGCATAGAAGGCGGCAAGCAGAACATGGGCAAGCTTATGGGTCCCGTTATGGCAAAAGTAAAGGGACTGGCAGACGGCAACACGGTAAAAAAGGTTGTCATGGAATTTTTGGGATAAATAAAACTTACAGGCTCTCTGCGTAGCAGAGAGCCTTGTTTGTATATAATCTTAAGGAGAAGCGATGGAACTTACTCATTTCGATAAAAGCGGCAAAGCTGTAATGGTAGATATTACGGACAAAGAAGAAACGAAGCGCATAGCCGTAGCCAAAGGAAAAATAAAGGTCAATGATGAGGTTTATGATGCTATTCAAAAAGGTACATCGGCAAAAGGCGATGTACTTGCAACTGCAACCATAGCCGGCATCATGGCTGCAAAAAAAACGTGGGAGCTGATACCCATGTGCCATATACTGAAAATAGAAAGCTGTAAGATAGATTTTGAAAGCGACGAAACAAACAAACAAATCTGCTGTACGTGCACGGTAAAGACCACAGGAAAAACAGGAGCCGAAATGGAGGCGCTGACGGGAGTAAGCACGGCGCTTCTGACCGTATACGACATGTGTAAGGCTCTCGATAAAAATATGGAAATCGAGCAGATTTATCTTGCCGAAAAGGACGGCGGCAAAAGCGGCAGAATAGTGAATGAGAGGTAAAAGGTGGATAATTTATTTAAAGCGGCAGTAATCACCTTGAGCGACAAGGGAGCCGCAGGTAAACGTGCAGATGAAAGCGGCCCGCTGATTAAAAAGATGCTTGAAGACTGTAACCTCTGCACCGTAGAAGAGATGATGATAATACCGGACGAACCGGAGCAGCTGAAAGGCAATCTGATAAGAATGAGCGACGGGTCAGGATACGACCTCATACTTACCACGGGAGGTACAGGCTTGTCTCCGAGAGATTTCACCCCGGAAGCCACCCTCGAGGTGGCCGATAAAAACGTACCCGGCATAGCTGAGTACATGAGATTCCGTTCCTTTGAGATAACCGACAAAGCCATGCTCTCAAGAGGGGTTTCGGTAATGAGAAAAAATACCCTCATAATCAACCTGCCCGGAAGTCCCAAGGCCGTACAGGAAAATCTGGGATTTATACTGCCCGCTTTGAGGCACGGACTCGAAATCATGACGGGCAGGGCGTCGGAATGCGGCCATTCGGCAAAATGAGCGCTAAAGGGAGGTTTCAAAGAAACGTCCCGTTGAATCGATTGACATTAAACTTTCAAATCCGCAGGATTTAGCCAGTGATATGGCATCGTTGAAAGCAAAGTCAAGGGTACCGCAGGCGTGAGAATCCGAAGATATTATGATTTTCCCTCCGCCGAGGCGTATTTTGCGAAGTATATCCTCCGAAGGATAGGGGACGGTTCTGTAGCCTTTGGACATGGCGCCGGTATTTATCTCAAAGATTGCGCCCGTAGGCAAAAGGCGGGCGAGAGCCTTGTCAACCGCAGACACATAACGAGGGTGACTTTCGTCGAACATCGGAAATTTTTCGTTGAACTTGGTGAGCAGGTCAAAATGCCCTATTATATTGCATTTGGTCTGCTCATATACGTGAGACACCCTCTCAAAATAGTCCTCTGCAAAGGCAAGAGAGTCTCCGCCGTAAAATTCTTCTATATCTTTCAGCATACTTTCAGCGTCATAATCCACATAAAAATATCTGTCAAATTCCTCTTTATAAAAAGCATGAACAGAGCCTATCACATAATCGTATTGAGTCGTGGGCTGATTTGAGTAGTAATCCTGCTCAATTCCGCATAGAATGTCTATCTGCGATTTGTACTTTTCTGCAAGCCGTGAGATTTCATTTTGGTATTTGACCGTGTCATCAAGGCTCATGCAGTAACTTTCGTCAAAAGGGGTGTAGCTGTGTCCCGAAAAGCCGATAAGGTCAAACCCCGATTCTATAGCGGAGATTACCATTTCTTCGGCGGTATTCTTGCCGTCGCAGAAAGTTGTATGGGTGTGAAGGTTGAATTTTTTCATTGTGTTTACCTCATATATTTATTATAATTTATTTCGGGAGATGATAAAATGGGCGTTATAAAAGCAGTATGTATAAGCGAAAAAAAAGGAACGGCAAAGGTAAATGTGGGCAGCGGTCTGCTTATTGAGGATTTCGGCATCCAAGGCGACGCCCATGCCGGCTCAGGTCACAGACAGGTAAGCATCTTGTCCTACGAAAAAATCCGGGACTTTAAAGCCGAAGGCGCCCCGGTCGAAGACGGAAGCTTCGGCGAAAACTTAATCGCAGCGGATATAGATTTGAGCGAACTTTCCGTAGGCACCCGCCTTAAATGCGGCGAGGCGCTGCTTGAAGTGAGTCAGATTGGCAAGGAATGCCACAGCAGCTGCGCCATAGGCAAGACCATGGGCAGATGCATAATGCCCACCGAAGGCATTTTTGCCAAGGTGATAAAAGGCGGAAGGGTCAAATCCGGAGACTATATCGGTTTGCTGCCAATAACATTGTAACTTACCTTTCTTTTTTCTTCAACTTGTTTAACATATTTATAAGTAATGAATTAAAAACCCCCTTCATATCATTAAAAAAAGGGGGTTTTGTTTTGAATTTGATTGAAGAAATGGCTTACGATTTGGATTTTAAGGAGCCCAAAATCATCGTAAGCGAAAAGCTGTGCGTCATAGAAAACGTAGACGCCATAGTTATGATAGGCGAAAATTCCCTGACTGTGGAAACAGGCAAAAAATATGTCACTGTTAAGGGCAGTGGCTTTGTCATAAAAGAAATCTTCGAAGGGAGGCTTCTGATTGAAGGGACAATACAGGGAATTGAATTTTTCCGCACACAGAGTGCAGATAAAAATAGAAGGATTTAGGATAGACAGACTTTTGGACAAAGCCATGAAATGCGGCCTTGATTTGCGCTCAATTAAGATGATTTCCGAGATAGAAGTTCTGTGCTGGGTTACGCCCGATGATTTGAAAAAGCTGAAAAAAGCAGCCGGAGCTTTGTACAAGATTACGGAAATAAGCCACTATGGGGTCGAATACAGGATAAAAAAGTTTTTAAAAGCTCCAATAAAAATAATAGGAGTGATTTTGGTTTTAGCCCTTGTAATAAGCCAGTCTTTTTTTGTTAAAACTATTGAAGTGAACGGATATAAGGGAATCCCGGAGACGGAACTGAGGCAGTGTCTGGCAGAATCGGGAATCAGGGAAGGAACTTATATACCCAAAATAGACTGGGCGGAGGCCGAGTCTCACATTTATGACGTGTTTCCTCAGATAACATGGGTGCAGCTTGTTTACGAAGGAAGAAAGATTTTTCTGAACATATCGGAAAGCGGTAACAATCTGTCAACGGAGGAATTGTTACCAAGCAGCGCATCCAAGGACAGGAGCTACAGCAATATAGTGGCAAACCGGTCGGGATACATTGAAACCATAAGCGCATACAGAGGTATGATACTGGCTGAAAAAGGGGACTATGTGGAAAAAGGACAGGTGCTGATTTCGGGGTATGTGCCTATACAGGCCACGGTGTTTGAAGAAGGCTGGCCCACAGAGTATTTTGTAAAATCCAAAGGAGAAATATGGGCAAGAGTTCCTTATCGGCTGACCTTTAACCAAGAGCGA
Source organism: Bacillota bacterium (assembly GCA_021769295.1). GTDB lineage: Bacteria > Bacillota > Clostridia > Peptostreptococcales > Anaerovoracaceae > Fimisoma. Next base: position 146,382 of record JAETTD010000006.1, read on the forward strand.
TATGTAAAAGGGTCAGGGACAAAGGAAAACATAGTTGAAAACAAGCACGAAAAAAGCGAAAAGCAGATAAAAGAAAAGGTAAATCAGCAGATACGACAGTGGGCAAAGGAAAAGTTGCCCGAAAATGCCCAAATTTTAAATAAAGATTTGAATTTTTCCTATAAAGAAAATATAATAGAAGTGAGCGTAACTCTCGAAGTACGCCTACAAATAGGAGAAGAACAGGAGATTTTAATTGGACAGGAAAATTCAGATAGTTCAGGAGATTGACAGAATTGAACTTTTCGGGAATTTAGACGTTAATCTCGATTTGATAAAAGATGCCACGGGAGTGGATATATTTCAGCGGGATAACGAGCTTATTTTTAAAGCAGATGAAAGCAAGACCGAGGAGGAGCAAAATGCAGCCCTGACTCTGGCTCAGAGCATCATAGAAGAATTTATGAGCATATTGACTTCCGGAGAACTGCTGAGCAAGCAGAAGGCTTCATATGTGATAGAACTTAAGAAAGCAGGGCTTTCCTACAAGGAGAGCGACATAGCCAAAGACGTAATATGCTTTACCCATAAGGGAAAGCCGCTCAAGCCCAAGACGCTGGGGCAGAAAAATTATGTGCAGAGCATACGCAAAAACGACATAGTCTTCGGCATAGGACCTGCCGGCACGGGAAAAACGTACATTGCGGTGGCAATGGCGGTAAATGCGTTTAAAAACAAAGAGGTACAGAAGATTATTCTTGCAAGGCCCGCAGTTGAGGCGGGAGAGCGGCTGGGATTTTTGCCGGGAGACTTGCAGGACAAGGTTGACCCATACCTGCGCCCGCTTTACGACGCCCTGTACGATGTCCTCGGCAGAGATGCGGCCCTTCGGCTAAAAGAAAAGGAGGCCATAGAGGTAGTTCCCCTTGCTTACATGCGAGGCAGAACCCTTGACAACTCTTTTATAATTCTCGACGAGGCGCAAAACACCACGAGAGAGCAGATGAAGATGTTTCTCACAAGAATGGGCTTCGGCTCAAAAGTGGTGGTGACGGGCGACGTTACGCAAATTGACCTTCCCGCAGGAAAAAAGTCAGGACTTGTGGAGGCTTCAAGAGTGCTTAAAAACGTAGAAGGTATAGAATTCTGCTATCTCAAAGATGCCGACGTGGTAAGACACGAACTCGTTAAGCGCATAATAAATGCGTATGACAGGTACTATAAAAACAGTATATGATAAACAAAACCAAGAACAGTTAATACAGGAGATTTGATGAACATATATCTGGAAGAAGGACAGGCCTTGGACGAGGCGCTGCAAAGCAAGATAGAAGAAGCGGCAAAGTGGCTGCTTAAAAAAGAAAATGTGGATGACGAAAGGGCAGAAGTGAGTCTGACCCTTGTATCTGCCGAAGAAATAAAGGAACTTAACAGAGAATACAGAAGCGTGGATAAGGTGACAGACGTGTTGTCATTTCCGCAGTTTGAAAGCAAGGATGAGATGCCGCCGCAAGGCGAAATCTGCCTGGGCGACGTGGTCATATGCGAAGATAAGGTAAAAGAGCAGGCCGAAGCATATAACCATTCCTTCGAGAGAGAATTTGTATATCTCTTTGTACACAGCCTGCTTCATCTGCTCGGTTATGACCATATGGAAGAAGATGAAAAAGCTGTCATGAGAGAAAAAGAAGAAGAAGTCATGGAACAGATAGATTTGAGGAGGTAAGAATATGGAATACAGAGAGCTTTACAAGAAAGCCGAAGAAATGCTGGATAGGTCATATGCGCCTTTTTCCAATTTCAGGGTCGGAGCCGCTTTGCTTGCAAAGAACGGTCAGGTATTTACGGGGGTAAATGTAGAAAACTCCTCCCTCGGGGGAACCATATGCGCAGAAAGAACCGCTATGGTAAAGGCAATTTCAGAAGGAGTGAGAGAGTTTGAAGCAATAGCCATAGCCTCCAGCGGCGGCGAAGCCTGGCCATGCGGAATTTGCAGGCAGTTCATGAAAGAATTCTGCGACGATGATTTTGTCATAATAGCAGGCGTTGACATAGATTCCATAAGAACTTATACGCTGCCTGAACTATTGCCGGAGGGTTTCAGACTATGAAAACAGGGTTTGTGGGAATAGTTGGAAGACCAAACGTCGGAAAGTCAACCCTTATGAACGCCATGCTTGGAGAAAAGGTTGCAATTACGGCGGACAAGCCTCAGACTACAAGAAATACCATAAGAGGCATATACACTTCCATGGAGGGCGAGGGCGTCCAGATGGTGTTTATAGATACGCCAGGCATACACAAGCCTCACAGCAAGCTGGGAAGCTATATGACGGACTCGGCCGTAAATACCCTTAAAGAAGTGGATGTGGTGCTGTTCCTTTCGGACAGCGACATAGATAAGGGCCCGGGGGACAAATACATAATAAATATACTTAAAGATATTAAAACTCCCAAGATTGCCGTCATAAACAAGATAGACAAGATGAGCCCCGAAGAGTTTAAAAAGATATACGATTCATATGAAGATATGAAAATCTTTGACGGCGTATACGGGACTTCTGCCCTTGAAGGAAAAAACGTGGAGAATTTAATCCAAGGCATAGAAGGATATTTGGAGGAAGGCCCCATGTACTTTCCGGAAGATATGGTTACAGACCATCCGGAAAGGTTTATAGTCAGCGAGATAATAAGAGAGAAAATACTCACTTATCTGGACGACGAGGTTCCCCACGGGGTAGCTGTGGAAATTGAAAGCTTTAAGGAAGAAAAAAATCTGACACGCATAGGTGCGGTGATTTACTGCGAGCGTAAATCCCACAAAGGGATAATAATAGGCAGGGAAGGAAAGAAACTGAAGGGTATAGGTAAAAGCGCAAGGCTTGAAATCGAAGCGCTTTTGGGATGCAAGGTCTTTCTCGAACTGTGGGTGAAAGTAAAAGAAAACTGGCGGGACTCTGATATAGCCCTGTCAAACTTCGGATATAAGGACTAAACAAATGGTAACCGATACAGAAGGCATTGTGCTCAGACAAGTGAAAGCCATGGGCGGGCGCAGGATGATTTCACTCTTTTCAAAAAAATTCGGCAAGATAAGCGTGGGAACGAGCATGAACGAGGGAGGAAGAAACAAGACCGCCCTTGCCATTCGTGCGTTCAGTTACGGCAGGTATGAGCTCTTTAAAAGCAGAGATAATTACAGCCTGAACAGCGGACAAGTAATAAAGAGCTATTATGCCATAGGAGAAGACATCGACAAATACATGGCGGCATCCTATGTGCTTGAGCTTACAGACAAGGTTCTTCCCGAAGAACTGCCCCAGCCCCGCATATTCTCGCTGCTTACGGAATTTCTTGAAGCCCTTGAAAAGCGTGAAAAAAAGCATAAGACCATAGTAATGGCATATATGATAAAGCTGCTGGACATACTCGGAACAATGCCCGAGCTGTCCGCATGCGCCTGCTGCGGCAGACCGGAAGGCCAAGATCCAAAGTCCAAAATTCTCTTCAGCATAGACGAAGGCGGCATAATATGCGAGAACTGCGCCAAGGAACATGCGCAAGAAGACAAGCGACCATTGATTTATCAGATAGATATTGGTATAATAGATATATTAAGGTATTTTCAGAAAAGTCCCATGTCGGCCTTTGAAAAAATTGCGCTCAACGATGAGCTCCAAAATACCTTGCAGGAATTGGTAAAAGAATACATATCCTATCATATGGATATAAAAGGGCTTAAAAGCGAAAGCTTTCTCTGATTTGAAAAAGAATAAACGGAGGTATTAAAATGGAAATTACTTTAGAAAAAATTGAACTGGTCAAGGACAGGACAGGAGTTTCATACAAAGAAGCTAAAGAAGCGCTTGAAGCAGCCGACGGAAGCGTCGTAGATGCTATCATAGCTATCGAAGAAACCGTGAACCTGAAATCAGGAAGCAAGGCAAGCGAATTTGCCGACGAAACCGTTGAGAAGGTCAAAGAACTGGTTAAAAAAGGTAACGTTACGAAGATTTCTGTTAAGAGAGACGGAGATACTATTGTAAACATACCTGTTAATGTTGGTATCGTGGGAACTTTAGTGGCTCCTTGGGGCATCATAGCAGCAGCAATCGCAGCCTTTGGGTTCAAATGCAAAATTGAAGTCACCAAAGATGACGGAAGCGTAATAGATATCAGCAAAAAAGCCGAAAACCTGGCAAACGACGTCAAAGAAAAGGGCTCTGTGGTTGTAGACGAAGTGGTTGCAAAGGGAACGGCGGTATACGAAGATGTCAAAGAAAAAGCTCCGGAAGTAGCGCGCGATATAAAGGAAAAGAGTGCCGACGCATATAACACCGTAGTAAATAAGGCGACAGACGTGTGGAGCGGCATAAAAGAAAAGAAAGAAGACATCTGCGAAGAATGTGAAGAAGCTTTCGACGCCGCAGAAGAAAAGATAGAAGATATTATTGAAGATGTAGAAAAGAAAGAAGAATAGAAGACAAAAGATAGGTAGGGTTTATCAGAAATGAAAAAAGATGTGACAATGGAAAAAATAGTAGCGCTTGCTAAGAACAGAGGATTTATTTTCCCCGGCTCTGAGATTTACGGGGGTTTGGCCAACACTTGGGATTACGGTCCTCTCGGGGTTGAGTTTAAAAATAACGTAAAAAAGGCATGGTGGAGAAAATTCGTACAGGAGTCCAAGTACAATGTGGGACTTGATGCCGCTATTTTAATGAATCCAAAGACATGGGTAGCATCGGGACACGTAGGAGGATTTTCGGACCCTTTGATTGACTGCAAGGGATGCAAGGCGAGATTCAGAGCTGATAAGCTCATAGAAGAGTATATGCACGAAAACAACATCGAGGGAGTCGTAGTTGACGGTTGGTCAAACGAAAAGCTGGAAGCGTATATCGCAGAAAACAAGATTGCCTGCCCTGAATGCGGAAAGGCAGATTTTACCGGAATCCGTCAGTTCAACCTGATGTTTAAGACTTTCCAGGGCGTAACCGAAGACTCAAAGTCGGAGATTTATCTGAGACCGGAAACAGCTCAGGGTATATTTGTAAACTTCAGAAATGTGCAGAGAACCGCAAGGAAAAAAGTGCCTTTCGGCATAGCTCAGATAGGCAAATCTTTCAGAAACGAAATCACGCCGGGCAACTTCACCTTCAGAACAAGGGAATTTGAGCAGATGGAACTTGAATTTTTCTGCAAGCCGGGCAGCGACCTTGAGTGGTTTGCATACTGGAAGGAGTATTGCGTAAACTTCCTCAAGAGCCTTGGCATGTCCATGGAAAACATCAGAATGCGTGACCACGAGAAAGAAGAACTTTCGCATTACAGCAATGCGACTACCGATATTGAATATCTGTTCCCGTTTGGCTGGGGTGAACTTTGGGGTATTGCAGACAGAACCGACTTCGACTTGACTCAGCATATAAACACTTCCGGACAGGATTTAAGCTATGTTGATTCCGAAAACGGAGAAAAATACGTTCCGTATGTAATAGAACCGTCTCTGGGTGCAGACCGTGTGGCTCTGGCATTTTTGGTAGACGCATACAATGAAGAAATACTTACGGATGCAAACGGCAAAGAGGACAAGAGAGTAGTGATGAAATTCCACCCTGCTCTGGCGCCGTTTAAAGCTGCTGTGCTTCCTTTGGCTAAAAAGCTGGGAGCAGTGGCAGAGCCTATTCATGAAGAGCTTTCAAAATACTTTATGGTGGACTACGACGCATCCGGTTCCATAGGAAAGAGATACAGAAGAGAAGACGAAATCGGCACACCGTTCTGCATCTGCGTTGATTTTGACACTGAAACAGACGGATGCGTAACGGTTCGTGACAGAGATACCATGGAGCAGGTAAGAATTCCGATAGGAGAAGTACGTGCATACATTGAGGAAAGATTGTCATTTTAACTGACGGAAAGGTCCGGGATATGGGAGAATTTCTCTGTTCCTTCAACGAAGGAAGCAAAGATATGAGAGAGCTTCTTGGCGGAAAAGGAGCTAATTTGTCGGAAATGACAGGAATGGGTCTTCCGGTACCCTTTGGATTTACTGTGACTACAAAAGCGTGCAAAGCCTTTCTGGAAGAGGGCAATAAGCTGAAAGAAGAAATCACAGAGGGTATACATGAAAAAATTCAGGAACTTGAAGAAGTGACAGGTAAGAAATTTGGCAGCGGAGAAAATCCGCTGCTTGTTTCAGTGCGGACAAGTTCCGTCATAAACATACCCACTATGGCAGGCACCATATTGAACCTGGGACTCAATGACGAGACGGTAAAGGGATTGGCTGAGCTTAACGACAGCCTTGAATTTGCCCTTGACAGCTACAGCAGGTTTATACGGATGTATGGAAGCATTGTCAGAAAAATTCCTCAGCAGAATTTCCTGTCGGCCTACGAAAGGCTTAGGAGAAAGGCAATCTCAGAAGACAGACCTTCGGATAAGTGCAGACTTCTCTCGGACACGGTCAGAGAGTATAAAGAGATAATTTTGGAGAAAAGCGGAAAGCCTCTGCCGCAGAACGTTTGGACGCAGCTTGCCGAGGCCGTAAGCGCAGTATTTGGGTATTGGAACAGTGCGGATACGCTGAATTACAGGGAGCTCCATGAAATTTCTGATGACATAGGCGTTGCTGCGGTGGTTCAGTCTATGGTATTCGGAAACCTGAACGATAATTCCTGCATAGGCACCGTATTTACGAGGGACCCAAGCAGCGGAGAAAACTCCATTTGCGGAGATTTTATGATAAAAGCTCAGGGCGGCGACCTTATTTTTGCAGAAGTAAAGGCAAAAAAAATAGAGGAGATGCCGGAGTTCTTTAAGGATGCATATAATAAATTTCTTACAATAGCGACACTTCTTGAAAAGTACAATAAAGATATGCAGGAAATAGAGTTCACCATAGAACGAAACAAGCTGTATATCCTTCAGACGAGAAAAGGCCGCAGGAGCCCTGAAGCAGCGGTAAGAATTGCTGTGGAAATGGTCGAAGAGGGTACTGTTGACAGAAAAACCTCCGTTGCCGGCATCAGGGCAGACGACATAAATAAACTGGTCCTTGCTTCGCTCAAGGGAGAGGATTCGGTAGATGAAGACACGGTTCGCAATTTCAATACTATATTGGAATGGGCGGATGAACTGAGAACTATGGGAGTCAGAGCCAATATAGATACTCCTGAAGACGCTGCGGCGGCTTTAAGGCTCGGAGCCGAGGGCATAGGCCTTTGCCGCAGTGAGCGGATGTTTTCAAGTGAGGAGAGGCTTTCGGATTTTATAAACATGATCCTTGCCGATAACGTTAAAGATAAGACTGCTGGCAAAAACTCTTCATATTCCGGAAAAAAGACTGGCAGCAAAGGTATTGCTCATGCATGAAGAAAATCCGATTATAGGAAAGCGTGGCAGCAGGCTTGCCGTTTCTTATCCGGAAATCGTAAAAATGCAGACAGAAGCAATCATGACGGCAGCCATAGAAGTGAAGAGAGAAACGGGCAATGAGCCGAACATATCCATAATGGTGCCTTTTGTGAGCAGCGCCCGTGAATTTGCCAATGTGAGAAATACTGTCGAAGAAGCAGCATCGGGTTGCTTCCTCGCAATGGGAGAAGAAGTGGATTATTCGATAGGCACCATGATTGAAACACCGAGGGCTGCCATTATCGCCGATAAGATAGCCGAAAAAGCAGACTTCTTTTCCTTCGGAACCAATGACCTGACAGAGCTGGTATACGGATTTTCGAGAGAGGATACCGAGCCGCTGATAGAAGAATACCTGAAAAAAGATTTGCTTGACAAAAATCCGTTTTATACTTTGGACAAAAACGGAGTGGGAAGCCTTATAGCCATGGCCACAAATCTGGGACGCAAGGCTAAGCCAAAGCTCAAGATAGGACTATGCGGAGACCACGGAGGAGATGCCGAGACCATAGAATTTTGCGGAAAGACAGAGATAAATTATGTTTCCTGCTCGACGCTGAGAATTCCGGGAGCAAGGCTGGCCGCCGCGCAGGCGTCAATAAGGGCGTCTGAAAGATAATAATATTGAGAGGGGAAAGAATGATTTCACTTTGGGGAACGACAGCAGGCAATATATTGATGACGTTTTTAATATCCATGGTGCCTGTATTGGAACTTAGAGGAGCGATTCCGCTGGGCGTTTACAACGGCCTTGATGTGGGTACAGCTCTTGTGGTGGCCATATTGGGCAATCTGGTTCCGGTACCTTTTATAATCATATTTATAAGAAAGATTTTCAAATGGATGCAGGAAAAGAGCGAAAGATTGGCCAGACTGGTGCATAAATTTGAAGAAAAGGCAGACAAGCGAAAAGACCAGGTTCTCAAATACGAATTTTGGGGACTTATGGTTCTGGTAGCGGTGCCCCTTCCGGGAACAGGCGCATGGACAGGCGCCCTCGTTGCCGCAATGCTGGATATGCAGCTTAAAAGGGCCATGCCTGCCATAACGGTGGGAGTAATCACCGCAGGAATAATAGTTACCATAGCGACTTACGGAGTTAAGGTTCTGATATAATCGGCTCTTGTGGGTGTTATAGCTTGATTTTTCCTGTTATGAGAAGAACGACAGATAAAAGAGCCATTGCAATCAGAAAGGCAAAGGTGATTTTATCTGCTTTTTTCGGAAAAATTTCGCCGCCTTGCTCTCTTCTTGCCATGGCATACAAAACGGTGCCGGGAGCATACAGCAGGGCAGAAATCAAAAGGTGGGTGACACTGCTTGCATAGAGCATCCATATTCCGTAGGCGGAGCCTGCTATGGCATAAAGCCATATCAGAAATTTGCGCCCGTTGTTTAAACCTTCCATACCTTCTCCTTTTGCGGTTATCTTAAGACAGTAAAAGGCAGAGAGGGCATAGGGTACCATTATAGCGCTGGTTGCCAAGGCGTAACAGACCTGGTAAGTAGCATCGTTAAAATATATTATGATTAAAAATATCTGAGTTACTATCGTTGTTATGAGGACTCCGTTGACGGGAGCTCCTTTTTTGTTTTGCCTTGTAAAGCTTTCCGGGAAGCAATGCTGCAAAGCGGGGGCGTACACGCTGTCCACACATAGGATTGTATAGGTAAACAGAGCTCCTCCCACCGAAACGATAACGCCTATGTTTACGAGAATGCTGCCCCAAGGCCCCACCACATATTCGAGAACGCCTGCCATAGGCGGGTTGCCAAGAGCCGCAAGCTGTTCAGTGGTCATTACGCCCATGCTCAGTACGGAAATCAGCACATATAAGATAAATAATGATATAAAGGCAAGAATGGTTGATTTGCCGGCGATAGCCGTGCTCTTGGCTCTGCCGGAGATAACTACGGCTCCCTCTATTCCTATGAATACCCATACGGTGGTATAGACGGTGGATTTTATCTGTTCCATAAGGGAAAGCCCCGACTGCTCGCCTGTAAAATTTTGTGTAAAAATATCGAAGTCAAAGGCGCCTGCAAAGATAATGGCCACGATCATGACGATTATCGGTATGACCTTTGCTATTACCACTACGGTGTTTATGGCGATAGCTTCGTTGACTCCCCTCATAACCAGAAAGCCGAAGGCCCAGACTATAAGCGAACCTGCAATTATGGAAACCGCATTGGAACCGTTGCCGAATACGGGGAAAAAATTCCCCAGCGAGGCAAACAGCAGCGTTATAAAAGAAATATTTCCCAAGAGAGCGCTCAGCCAGAATCCCCATGCAGAGTTGAATCCTATATATTCACCGAACCCGGTCTTGGCATAGCTGTACAATCCGCTGGTAAGTTCAGGTTTAACTACGCTAAGTCTGAAAAAACAAAGGGTCAGAGTGAGCATACCAAGGCCTGATATTGCCCAGCCCACGAGAACGGCAAGAGTGTGAGCGCCCTCTGCGGCAAAGTCGCCGGACAGGCTGAAAGCGCCGCTGGCAAGGGTTGCTCCTATGGCAAACATGGTAATTTTCCCAAGGCTTAAACCTTCTCCGTTATTATTCATAAAAACCTCCGTGTGTGTAAATTATAAGCAAAAAAGAGCGCTTTTCGGACGCTCTTTTTATTATCTGCAATTTGCGGTACAAAATACGTTTAGTTTTAATTTTCAGAAAAATCAAAACGTTGACAGCAGCCTATGATTTAGGGTAATATATTATCAATAATTTAACAATATGGAGGCACGCGGCACGAATGAAGTATTTTGGCTTAAACAGAGTAATAGAACCAATAGGCACCATACCTCCTACAGCATGGAAGCTTGACAACTCAAGGGAACTCAGAGCAAAAGAAATGAGGGTCTCTATAGAAGTGATAAAGCTTGAGGGAGACAACTTCAATCAGATATGCAGCGCATGCGAATATAACGATGCGCATATAAAAGAAAGACTGCTGAAAATTGTAAACAAGAGAGGAAAACTGCAAAATCCATATACGGAAAGCAGCGGAATCCTGTGCGGAGTCATTGAGGAAATGTCGCCGGACTGTGATTTCGGCGGATTTAAAGTCGGCGATGAAATAATCAGCCTTACATCTATAGCGGGACTTCCCATGTATATAGAATCAGTGGATTTTGTAGATTACAACTATGGAGAAATCTGGTGCAGAGGATATGCAGTGCTTTTTGAATCGACTCAAATTGCGCCTAAGCCCAAAGATGTGGACATTAAGCCGCTTCTCTGTGCCCTTGACGAAGAGGGAAGCCTGCTCGACATAAGAGACGTGTTCGCTGAAAAGAAGCCGTCGAAGGTTGCCATAATAGGCAGTAATCTTATCGAAATGCTTCTCTACGCCAAGATGATTAACGATTACCGTGACAGCAATGTGGAAATCATAGCTGCTGTGGATTTTAATATGGCTGCATACATAAAAAAGCCGGACTTTATGAAAGTGTTTGACTCACTCGTAGACCGTGTTTACTTTACGGATTTGACAAGACCTATGGACGCCTTTGAATTTATCTTTGAAGGTGAAAAGGGTGAGGCTATGGACGCCATAATAAATATAGAGGACATTCAAGGCGCAGAAAGCGTCGGTGCAATGCTCGTGCGAAATAAAGGATTCCTCTTTCATACGGGAGTAAAGAGAAATTATTTTCAAAGCCTGATAGCCATAGATTGCCTTGGCAAGGAAGTGACCAACTATGCTCTGGACGGATATGCCGAAGGTGTATATGGTTTTGCCATTGAGCTGATAAAGGATCTTGAAGAAAACCTTAACCTTTTGAATATAATCCTTTCTCACAGACCTAAAAAGAAGATGAGACAGAATGTGGCCGGGTCAATGGGCAAAATCCTTGACGCTCAGCGCATAGAAGACTTTATTTTCATGAGCCCTGAGACCGCTGAGCTTGTCGATACGGTTCTCAATGTAGCAAAATATGACTGCAATGTAATAATACAGGGAGAAACAGGCGTAGGAAAGGAAAAGGTCCTCCAGCTTCTTCATAACAACAGCCCTCGCCGAGGCAAGCCGTGCATAAAGATAAACTGCGCGACCATACAGGAAAATTTGGCTGAGTCTGAGTTTTTCGGATATGAAAAAGGCTCTTTTACGGGAGCTCAGAGCGGCGGCAAAGAAGGCTACTTTGAAATGGCGAACAATGGAACCTTGTTTTTGGATGAAATAGGAAGCCTGCCCTTGGCGATGCAGTCAAAACTTCTGAGGGTTCTTCAGGAAAACTCTTTCTACAGGGTAGGAGGGACAGAGCAGAAAAACGTAAACGTAAGGGTGATATGCGCCAACAATGTACCGTTGAAAAAGCTGGTGGAAGAAGGCAGATTCAGAGAAGATTTGTACTACAGGCTTAATATATGCATGATAGATGTACCTCCTCTCAGAAGGAGAAAAGAAGACGTGGTTTGCCTTGCGGATTTCTTTATAAAAAAATACAGTAAAAAATACGGAATAGACAAACAGTTTTCGTTGGAGGCTCTGACAAGGCTTGAAGAATATCACTGGCCGGGAAATGTACGGGAGCTGGAAAATACGGTGCACAGGCTCTACATAAGCGAAAAGGATTTGATAATTGATGAAGCTTCGGTAGAGAGGCTTTTAGGCGACAGCATGTACGAAAATATGGTGTTGGACATGAAAAAAGAGATAGGCCGTCAGCCTACGGTGGATTTTACAAAGATTATGGAAGAACAGGAAAGGCGGCTGATTGCATATGCCCTGAAAAAAGAAAAAACCACGAGAAAAGCGGCGGATTTTCTGAATATTCCGCAAGCCACCTTAGCGAGAAAAAAGCTGAAATACAATTTATGATTATGCAAAAGTGAAGAGGATGCCGCATAGGCATCCTCTTGCACCATGTTTTATTTATTATTTTTTAGGACTTAAATGATGGGATTATTTCATCATCTTAGTCTGGTAAGTGAAGTCTTTGCCAACTTCTTTCATCGTGTTGAGTCCTGCGATGATAGTGGCTTTTATTTCGTCATCTGTAAAGTCAACTTTTTCTCTTTCTGCAAAAGCCTTCATTGAAGTTTCAACAATTTCTTCAATGATATCTTTTCCATCAGCAGCGTTAACGTTAAATTCAGTTACCGCTTCGTTAAAAGCTTTGTCTAATAATTCTTTCTTGTTCACTGTGAATACCTCCCGATTTATTTTTAATGTAAGTAATATTTTTTTCAACACCAATATATTATGCAAGTACCGTGCCAAAAATACAAACCCTCACAAAATGGCTTTATTCAGCCTTTGGGAGGGTTTGCATTAAATTTATATGTGGAATCATTTGATGTTTGACCCAAGAATGGAACAAAATAGTGGAAACTTTGACTCATTTTATGTTCAAAACATCTGCCGCCCGATTAAGATTCTTCACTGAATAATTTTACGTTTTCTTCACCGTCTATCTCAGAGACGCTTACAGCTACCGTTTCGTTTTTCGATGTGGGAACGTTTTTTCCCACATAATCTGCACGTATGGGCAGTTCACGGTGGCCTCTGTCGATGAGTACGGCGAGCTGAATTGCGGCGGCACGTCCGTATTTTGAGGTGGCGTCGAGAGCCGCTCTTGCGGTACGTCCCGTATAAAGCACATCATCGACAAGAATTACGGTTTTTCCGTTTATGTCAAAGGGAATGGTGCTGCTGTTTATGACAGGGTCATGACAGATTTCGGTCAAATCGTCCCGGTACAACGTTATATCCAGTTCGCCCACCGGCACATCTTTGTTTTCGATGATTTTAATGTTTTTAGCCAGGACCTTTGCGAGGGGCACCCCTCTCCGCCTGATGCCAAGGAACACTATATTATCCGCACCCCTGTTGTTTTCAAGTATCTGGTGAGATATTCTTTTCAGAGCTCTTCCCATTTCTTCCGATGTCATAAGATTGGCTCTCAGTATCATTTCGATTCTCCTTATATGTTATAAGTCTGGAATTTATCGTTTTCTTCGTTTACGTCTTCCTTAAATTCGTATTCGTTGCCCGGAAGAACAGCGTTGACTGCTATGCCCACTATGGAGGCTATTGCAAGGCCGGACAAAGTAACGGAAGCGCCGAACACGTTAAAGGTGATTCCGCCGATTGAGTTGAAGCCCAAAGCGCATACGAGAATAAGGGCGGCGATTATGGTGTTTCTGCTCTTGGTAAAGTCGACACGGTTTTCGACCACGTTTCTGATTCCGATAGCGGAAATCATTCCATAAAGGATAAAGGAAATTCCGCCTATGGTTGCTGCAGGAATGCATTCTATTACGAAGGCCACTTTCGGAATACACGCAAGGGCTATGGCAAACACTGCGGCTATTCTCATTACTCTTGGGTCGTATACCTTTGTAAGAGCCAGAACCCCGGTGTTTTCGCCGTAAGTAGTGTTGGCAGGTGCTCCGAAGGCCGATGCCAGGCAGGTTGCAAGACCGTCACCCAGCAAAGTTCTGTGAAGTCCCGGATTTGCGATATAATTTTTCCCTGTGGTGGCTCCTATGGCTGAAATGTCTCCTATATGTTCCATCATGGTAGCAAGGGCGATTGGCATTATGGTTATAACGGCGCTCAAATCGAACTTCATAATCATAAAATCAGGGAGTCCTACGATAGGCTCATCACCTATGCCGGTAAAGTCCACAGCTCCCATGGCGATAGCGGCGATATAAGATACTGCTACGCCTATGAGGATAGGTACGATTTTAGCCATGCCTCTGCCCCATATGTTGAACACTATTACGGTTACGAGGGCTATCAGTGCGATTAACCAGTTGGTTGCGCAATTGTTGATTGCAGAAGGAGCAAGGATGAGCCCTATGGATATGATGATAGGTCCCGTAACCACCGGAGGGAAGAATCTCATAACCCTCTTTGCTCCGAAGCCTTTGATTAAGGCTGAAAGAATCAGATATACAAGACCTGCGCAGAAAACGCCTCCGCATGCGTAAGGCAGCATTTCGGTGTTGGGGGAGCCGTCCTCAAGGAGAGGCGCCACTGCCGCATATCCGCCTAAAAAGGCAAAGGAAGAGCCGAGAAAGGCCGGAACCTGTCCTTTTGTTATGAAATGGAAAAGGAGAGTTCCAAGTCCTGCCATTAAAAGGGTTGTTGCAATGGGAAGTCCCGTCAGAATAGGAACGAGTACCGTTGCTCCGAACATGGCGAAAGTGTGCTGAAGACCTAAAATTATGGTCTTGCCTGTACCTAATGTGCGTACATCGGTGATTGGTTCGTTGTTGTTCATGTTGTATTTCCTCCTGAAAAATTTTTTGAAGGAACATCTAAGATTTCAGGGAGCCTTGCGCCTGAGGCAATAAAAATAAGCCCTGCCCGGGGCAAGACCTTCTTAAACTTGGTAATCGCGGATTTTCTTTAAAAGTCAGTATGTACTTTAAATTCTGCGAAAGTTCTGTCAATCTTGCCGGTCTCTCTGTACCGATTTAAAGATGTTCTTTTTCATGTAAAATTATATAGTGACGGTGGATTTTTGTCAATATTGAATGTATAATGTAATAAATGGAAAAACTTATGACAGGGAGCGTGAATGTATTAAATGTCGGATTTGATCTTGTACTTGGGAGTGACCGGGATAGGATACTTCTTTGGAAGCAAATTGCGTGATAAGAAGGATAGGCTTACATGGACGGGAAAAGTTCAGACGGTTGCCATAATGCTGTTGGTATTGTTTATGGGAGCCCGAATGGGTTCAAACAGAGAAATCACAGAAAATTTGGGCACGATAGGAATATCTGCTTTTTTTATGACCGTAGTTATAATGGCGTTTTCCGTAGGCGCAATAGTTATTATGAGAAAAATTCTTAATATAGACAGATTCGGAAGGCTTGCCGGCAAGGGCACCTCAGGCTGCGGCAAAGAAAGCCAAGGGGAAGAAGCGCCGGAACCTGAAAAGGGTAATACCATGGCTGTCATCATAATTATCTGCGTAATCATCGGAATGCTTTTGGGATATTTTGTTGTGAGAAAAATGTTTGCCGAAAATATGGAAAGTTTTGAATACGGAGCCGGGCTTGCCATTAAAATCGGCCTTTGCCTGCTGCTCGTATTTGTAGGATTGGATTTGGGCATTGAGGGTACGGTTGTTGAAAATTTTAAAACCGTCGGACTCAGAGTTCTTGCTGTTCCCGTAGCGGTAGTTATCGGAACTCTTACAGCATCTTTTGTAATGTCATTTTTCCTTGATGTCACTGCAAGAGAATCTCTTGCCATAGGAGCCGGTTTTGGCTGGTATACCTTGGCGCCGGGAATCATAATGGAAGCGGGACACATGACGGCAAGCGCCATATGCTTTTTGCATAATGTAATGCGTGAACTGTTTTCGATAGTGTTAATTCCTCTTGTGGCGCAGAAAATAGGTTACATAGAGTCGGTTAGTATGCCCGGAGCTGCCGCAATGGATGTGTGCCTTCCAATAGTAGAGAGGGCAACCCGAAGTGATATAGCTATCTATTCCTTTGTTTCCGGAGTAGTGCTGAGTATACTGGTACCTGTTCTGGTGCCGATTATCATAGGATAGGGAGGACTTATTATACATGGCTTTGTTGGCTTTATACTGGGGAATAATGATAGCCTGCTATGTAATTGCATCTAAGCTCAGAAGCAAGGCAGATAAATTCGGATTCGTGGAATCCATGCTTAATATAGTAATATACCTGCTCGTGTTGATAATGGGGCTGAGAATGGGCGCCAACGAAGAGGTGACATCAAGCCTTGGAACCATAGGACTGCAGTCTGTGGGAATTACGGTTTTTACGGTAGGCGGCAGTATGCTGGCTGTATTTGCCGTTAGACGGCTCATCGGTCTTAACCGCCAGGGAGTCTCGAGAGAGGTTGCTGAAAGAGAAGCCAATCTGGCGGAAGGCTCTTCTGAGGAAAATTCGGAAAAGCAGGGAGACGGTATGAAAACCACTCTCATAATACTGGCTTTCGTTGTAGCGGGCATGTTGGGCGGTTACTTTGCAGTGCCTATGATATTTGAAGATTTGAACGTATTTCAGGATATGTCAGGCGACTGGCTTGTCATAGGAATATGCATATTGCTCGCAACGGTAGGTTTTAATCTCGGCATATCGGGAAATGTATTTGAAAATTTTAAAGGTATGGGAATAAAGATAGTTTTAATCCCTATAGCCGCAGTCGGGGGAAGCTTGGTGGCAGGAGTTTTATACGGCCTCATCACTTCTTTCAGCGTAGGCGAAGCAGTTGCAATAAGCGCCGGCTTCGGCTGGTACACCATGGCTCCCGGAATGATAACGGAGGCGGGCCTTGCCGTTGCAGGCGCCGTGTCCTTTATGCATAATGTTATAAGAGAAACCCTCGGCATAGTAATCATACCTCTTGCAGCCAAAAAGATAGGCTACCTTGAGGCCGTTTCCATACCGGGAGTTGCCGCAATGGATGTGTGCCTTCCTATAGTGGAAAGGTCATGCAGGCCTGAAACCATAGTGTATTCTTTCTGCACCGGAGCGCTTATGTGTATCACCGTTCCTATAGTGGTTCCTCTGGCCATAGGATGAAGCAGTGTTTAAACTATTTTGGTCGTCCAGTCTTCAACATTGATAATGCGTGTTACGAAGCTTTCATAAAAGGACGGGTCGTGTGAAACAAGAAGCACGGTTCCCGGATAATCGGAAAGGGCTCTTTTGAGCTCTTCTTTTGCGTCCACGTCAAGGTGGTTGGTAGGCTCATCGAGAACGAGCCAGTTATGTTCTCTGTTCATGACTATGGCAAGGCGGACTTTGGCGTTTTCTCCGCCGCTTAAAACCCGCATCTGGCTGGTGATATGCTCATTGGTCAGGCCGCATTTTGCAAGGCACAGACGTACTTCTCTGTTCTCCATTGACGGAAACTCCGCCCAGAAAGTGTCGAGAGCTGTGGCCTCCGAATCTCTGCCTGCTTCCTGCTCAAAATATCCCGGGTAGAGATAGTCGCCTAAGGAAACCCGGCCGGAAACAGGCTGGATTTTACCCAAAATTGTCTTTAAGAGGGTTGTCTTTCCGAGACCGTTGGTTCCAATGACAGCTACTTTTTCTCCCCTTTCCAGGGTAAAAGAAACCGGCTTAGTCAGAGGCGTGTCATAGCCGAGTACAAGGTCCTTTGCTTCAACGATAAAGCGGCTTGGTGTTCTTGCCATTAAAAAGCTGAATTCGGGCTTTATCTTTTCCTGAGGTCTTTCCAATATTTCCATTTTATCCAGCTGCTTTTGACGGGAGTTGGCCATACCTCTCGTAGCGACTCTTGCCTTGTTGCGGGCGATAAAGTCTTCAAGCTTTTCTATTTCAGCCTGTTGCCTCTGATAGGCTTTTAACTCCTGCTCTTTTTGGATTTGGTACATACGTTTAAAGTTCTCATAGTCGCCGGTGTAACGGGTGAGGTTGCCGCCGTCAAGATTATATATCACATTTACCACTGAATTTAAAAATTCCATATCATGAGATACCAGAATAAAGGCATTTTCGTACTCGCTGAGGTATCTGGTGAGCCAGACTATGTGAGGGTGATCGAGGTAGTTGGTAGGCTCGTCCAGAATCAATATTGACGGGTTTTCGAGAAGGAGCTTTACCAAGAGCACCTTGGTGCGCTGACCGCCCGAAAGGTCTGCGACATCTCTGTCGAGGCCTACATCGTTCAGCCCGAGTCCGCCGGCAACTTCTTCTATTTTGGAGTCCAGTTGATAAAAGCCTCCGGTTTCAAGAATCTGCTGGATTTCGCCTGCTTCTTCCATCATTGCGTTTATCTTCTTCTCATCTGCATCCGCCATATCTTCGTATAATTTGAGCATATCCTGCTCCAATTTATACATGTGGTCAAAAGCTGTATGAAGAACCTGCCGAATGGTCATTCCTTTTTTCAGAACGCTGTGCTGGTCCAGGTATCCTACGGTAACATGGCGGGACCATGTTATGTTTCCTTCGTCCGGCATGATTTTGCCTGTTATTATATTTAAAAATGTTGATTTTCCTTCGCCGTTGGCGCCTATAAGGCCTATGTGTTCACCCTTGAGAAGGCGGAAAGAAGCGTCCTCCAGTATCTGTCTTGCTCCGAAGCCATGGGTAACGTTTTGTACAGTAAGTAAGCTCATCTTAAATTTTCTCCTTATATTTGAGTCGTTGATTATGATAACATATGGAGTGAAAAAAATAAAGACTCCATGTCAAATGTTGGGGTGGGCGAAGTAGATTATATGTGTCTGCCGCTTCTCTCTGAGCTGCTAAAATAAAGTTGTAATAGCAATGTGCCTTTTGTAAAATATAAACATAAAACGAAAGGAGCAATGATATGGCATACGTTGACCCACAAATTCAGGAACAGATAATCAA
>JAETTD010000007.1 GCA_021769295.1 Bacillota bacterium
GCTATGCTTATGGCTGGTACAACAATCAGCGACCACATTCATTTAATGGTGGGTTACCACCGGCAAAGGTAGCATAAACAGCACATAGCTATTACAATTTCCCTTGACCAGAACATGAAATGCCGTGATCAAAGAAAATTTCAGCATTCACGGCAGTTTGACCGCTTGTCGACCGCCAATACTGCCGCAATTCAGATAAATTCTAAGATTTACGGCAGTTTGACCTCCCTCAAGGCGCATAAAATGCCGTGATTAAAGAAAATTTCAGCATTTACGGCAATCCGGCGTCGGGAGACCGGTGCAAATGATCGCTTCCTAAGTAATATAGCAAAAAAGCCGGGGTTCTCAGCATGGAACCTCGGTTTTTATTTGACATTATCACCAATCCATGGTACTTTCTAATCAAAGATAAGTTGTAGAATCAGTAAATAGGTATTTTCATGTGATTTGCGAATGGCGGTGATGAAAATGAAAGAAGTATTACGCAACAAAATTTTTTCATCGACAAAGGAATGGGACATTTTAAGCGATACCAATGTATTCAATGTGTTCGCGGAAGGAGTTCCCAGATGCGATTCCTCTGAAAAGGGGAAAGACATTATCAGAAAAGTCATTTGCCGAAACCTTTCTATTCAAAAGGCGCTTGTTGAGGAACTGGTTCATGTGAAATGTTTTGAAAAAGGGTTCGATTCTGTCAGTGTAAACTACCCGTTCTTTGTGGGAAAATTATGCAATGCTGAAGAATTATTGGCAGATTTGAAAGCAATATATGGTGTAATTTGGCCCATTACGGATAGAAATCAAAAGCTCGTGGGCTATTATGTATCAAATACTTCACCTCAGGCATTGATTTCAGTCAAAGAACTTTATGATGAAAACAGAATAGATAGTTTGATATTAAGGTTTCTTTCATTAGCAAAAGAAACACAGTCAGTGAAAAACCACTATGAGCGCTTTCTGTTAATGGAAAAAACAACGCCCCCTCAGCAATATGATTTTAATGCCCATGACGATAATTTTTACAAAATAATCAAAGGCAGCTTAAAGTATGCAGGGATATATAGTTTTATGACTAATAAGTTTAACGAAAAGGAACTGGAAAAAGACTGCTATATTCAAAAGCTGATTGAGCTGGGGCATAAGGTATATGTTTGCAAATATGAAGATGAAAACTATTTAAATGTATATGTCAAGTAAGAAGGAAAAGCCTGACTGATTTTCAGCAAGCGAGTGGGAAATAATATATAGAAGCACATAAGTTATACAAGGCTACTTATGTGCTTTTTATTATCTTCTTTATATGTGCCTGTACCAAGAAAGATTTATACTTGTAACAATGGCTAAAAAGTAGTACAATATAATGTAAAATAAAATGGCAATTTTTGTACATAAATGAGATTCGAAAGGTTAAATAAGGTTTTGAAAAGATGAATCAGACAGTTAAAAGAGTCCTTGCAATACTGGTAATAGTAGTTACTTTTTTTGCATGGTATGTCAGCATCTTTGGAATAGGAAGCATAAATTCCGCTAAAGACGCTTTAAAATACGGACTTGATATCAACGGTGGAGTCTACGTTGTAATGGAGGCTCAAACAGACCTAAAAGGTGAAGAACTGAAAGAGCTCATGGAACAGACAAGGGCGGTTCTCAACAATCGTGTAAACCAGATGGGTGTAGCCGAGGCCTCTGTGACCATAGAAGGAGACAAGAGAATAAGAGTTGAAATACCGGGAGCCGAAAATGCCGAAGAGGCTATAGCGGCTGTAGGAAAGACAGCTCAGCTTCAGTTTATACTGGCCGACGGCAGCGTCGTAGTTGACGGAAGCCATGTTAAAGACGCTCAGATCGCTACGGACGGTTCATATTATAAGATCCTTTTGGATTTCGACCAGGAGGGAGCTGCTCTCTTTGAAGAAGGAACCAGAAAGGCATTTAACAGAGAAGTGACGCCGACAATCGACGGTATCGCATCAAATGAGATTGCAATAGTTTTGGATAACGAAATTATAGTACACCCGAGCGTTAAATCCGTTATAAGCGGCGGAAACTGTGAGATGTCAGGCAACTATACAAAAGAAAGCGCATCTACCACAGCAGCCTTGATAAGAGGCGGTGCACTGCCGGTGGACTTGGTGGAAGTGCAGTCATCAGTTCAGTCGGCTTCCATAGGAGCCGATGCTCTTGACAAATCCATAGTGGCAGGAGCCATAGGTATAGCTATTGTGTTTATACTTATGATCGCTTATTTCGGACTTCTCGGAGTGATTGCAGATATAGCGCTGATGCTTTATGTAGCCATGTTCATATGGTCGATGTCGGCCTTTAATGCGGTGCTCACTCTGCCGGGAATAGCGGCTTTGATACTTTCGATAGGTATGGCTGTAGACGCCAACGTAATAATATTTGCCAGAATCAAAGAAGAAATATGCGCAGGAAAGAGTATAAGGGTTGCTGTAAACGCAGGATTTAAGAACGCCTTAAAGACCGTCCTTGATGCTCAGATAACCACTTTGATAGCGGCAGTTGTTCTCTACGAAGTAGGAACCACATCCGTAAAGGGCTTTGCCCTTACGTTGATTATAGGTATAGTGATAAGTATCTTTACAGCTGTAATCATTACCCAGCTTTTAATTTCAATTCTGGCTGAAAGCAAAAAGTTTGCCAAGAACAAATTCTTTGGCGTAAAGGAAGACGGAACGCCTAAGCAGTTCCTGAAAAAATCATTTGCCTTTATTAAAAACAGAAAGATATTTTATATAATAAGTTCCGCCATTATAATCGTAGGCCTGGTATTTTCCTTTGCAAGAGGTCTCAACTACGGAATAGATTTTACGGGCGGAACGATGATACAGGTAGACTTGCATGAGCAGGTCGACATATCGGAAGTGGAAAAGGCAATTTCTGAATATGATTTGGATCCGTCTATAATTTATTCAGGCGAGAACAATACGCAGGTTGTAATCAAAACCATAGAATCTCTCGATAACGATAAACGTGCGGAAGTTATAGAAACTTTGGGAGATAAATTCGGAATAACAGACGATGATGTTCTTGCTTCCGAACAGTTCGGACCGTCGGTGGGAGACGAACTTAAACTCAATGCTGTAAAAGCAGTGATTATTGCTTCCATAGGTATGTTGATATATATAATTTTCAGGTTCAAATCGTGGAAGTACGGCTTCTCCGCAATATTGGGAGTTGTGCATGACGTTCTCATGGTCATAGCTCTTTACGGTATATTCGGATTTACGGTAAACAATCCGTTTATTGCGGCTATACTTACTTTGGTAGGTTATTCCATAAACGATACCATTGTAATATTTGACAGAATAAGAGAAAATAAGCTGCTGCACAGAAAAGACGGCAGTGAAGTTAATATCGACAGAAGTATAAACGACACATTAAACAGAACCATAATGACTTCACTGACTACCCTTGCGGTGATGATACCTCTTTGCATCATGGTATCTTCCTCAATAAGAGAGTTTATCATACCTCTAATGGCGGGAGTAATAATAGGATGTTACTCATCAATATTCGTATGCAGCCCGATATATTATGATTTATGTAAGGGAGAGGAAGGTTCAAAATATTTAAAACAGTCAAAGAATAAAGGAAAGACCAAAAAATAAGAAATTCAGGAGTTATATCAGATGAAAACAAAAGCCCAATTTTTAGAAGAAATATTAAATATAAATTCTAAATACAACACCGAAATGATTGGCAAAGCTTTTGATAAGGCGCAGAAGCTGCACGAAGGACAGCTTAGAAAAAGCGGAGAGCCTTATTTTATCCATCCCATAAACGTTGCCATAATACTCGCACATCTTGGCATGGATGAAGATACAATCGTCGGCGGGCTTTTGCATGACGTCGTTGAGGATACCGATTATACGAGAGAAGAGCTGGTCAAGGATTTCAGTGAGGATATAGCCCTTCTCGTAGACGGAGTTACGAAACTGGGTTCTATCAAATTTGAATCAAAAGAAGAGATTCAGGCGGAAAACTTCCGTAAGATGTTTCTTGCCATGTCCAAGGATATTCGAGTGCTTATAATAAAGCTTGCGGACAGACTTCATAACATGCGGACCATAGAATTCATGAAGCCTTCAAAGATAGAAGAAAAGTGCAAAGAAACCCTTGAAATCTATGCGCCGCTGGCCAGCAGGCTGGGTATTTCAACGGTAAAATTTGAGCTGGAAGACATAGCCCTCAAATATCTCCACCCTCAGGAATTTAAGGATTTACAGGAAAAAGTAAGTCAGAAGAAATCACAAAGGGAAGAAACCATAAACAACGTTATAGAAGAAATAGAAGAGTCCCTTGCCGATATGGACTTAAAATATGAAATATACGGCCGTGCAAAGCATTTTTACAGCATATACAAGAAGATGAAATTTCAGAACAAACAGATAGATGAAATATTCGACCTTATAGCCGTAAGAATCATAGTCGACACGGTAAAAGACTGTTATGCCGTTTTGGGAATTGTCCACACCATGTGGAAGCCGATTCCGGGCAGGTTCAAAGACTATATAGCCATGCCTAAGCCTAACATGTATCAGTCCCTGCATACTACCGTAATAGGGGATAACGGAGAGCCTTTTGAAATTCAGATAAGAACTCACGAGATGCATGAGGTTGCTGAATACGGAATTGCCGCTCACTGGAAATATAAAGAAGGCAAGACATCGGGAAAGACGTCAAAGGATGATATTAAACTTGCATGGCTGAGACAGTCCCTTGAATGGCAGCAGGATTTGAACGACCCTAAAGATTTTCTCGAAACTATGAAGATGGACTTGTTTGCCACTCAGGTATTCGTATTTACGCCAAGAGGCGACGTAATAGAACTGCCGGCAGGCTCTACTCCTCTGGACTTTGCCTTTAAAATTCACTCTGCCATAGGGTGCAAATGCGTGGGAGCAAAGGTTAACGGTAAAATGGTTACTATCGACCATACGCTGCAAAACGGCGATATAGTCGAAATCGTAACATCTGCCAATTCTACGGGACCGAGCGTTGACTGGCTTAAGATAGCAAAGAGTTCCAATGCAAGAAATAAGATAAGAGGATGGCTTAAAAAGGAAAACAAATCCGATAATATAGAAAAGGGCAAGGACGTTCTCGACAAGGCCATAAGAAAAAAGGGCTATGACCCTGCATTATGTGCAAAGACGGCTTATGTAACCAAAGCCATGAAAGCAATGAACTTTGCAAATACAGACGAAGGATATGCGCAAATTGCAAACGGAGGCTCCCTTGTAAGCAAACTATGCAACCTTCTGTTCTCTTATTATAACGAAGACAATAAGGTTGAAAATAAGAGTGACGAAACCATAATGGCAGATATAAAAGCTGCCGAAGCCAAACGACAGAAAGCCGAACACAGGAGGCAGAAGGAGAGCCCGGGCGTAATCGTAAAAGGAACCGATAACCTTATGATTAAGCTTGCCAGATGCTGCAATCCGGTACCGGGAGACGATATTGTAGGCTTTATAACCAAGGGCAGAGGAATATCGGTGCACCGCTGCGATTGTTCCAATATTACCAACTTGCCTGAGCACGAAAAATCAAGATTTATAGAAGTTGAATGGGAAGACCTTAAAGCAGGCAAATCCTACGATGCGGACATATGCATAGTCGGAAGCGACAGGAAAGGCATACTCTCGGATATATCCAAGGTATGTGAGGACATGGATATACATCTGTCGGGAGTAAACGCAAAGACGGGTAGAGACGGAAGCCTTACCATGACCATAACACTTTCCATATCCAGTACCCAGGAAATGCAGAAAGTTCTCAGAAATTTGAGAAATATTGAAGGCGTATCCCACGTTTACAGGGCAAAATCTTAGGAGAAAAGCAAGTGAGAGCAGTAGTACAGAGAGTAAAAGAAGCAGACGTGACTGTCGAAGAAAAGATTACGGGCAGCATAAACAAGGGACTCATGGTCCTTTTGGGAGTTGAAGAAGGCGATACGGAAGCGGATGCCGTTTACATGGCAGAAAAAATCGCAGGTCTCAGAATTTTTGAAGACAAAGAGGGAAAGATGAATCTGTCCCTACAGGATACAGGCGGCCAGGTTTTGGCTGTTTCACAGTTCACTCTCCTCGGAGACGCAAGAAAGGGCAAACGCCCCAGCTTTATAAAGGCGGCAAGGCCAGAAGAAGCAAATGCATTATACCGACGGTTTGTAGAACTTGTAAAAGAGAAGAATATAGACGTTCAAGAAGGAATTTTTCAGGCAGAAATGCTGGTTAGAATATATAATGACGGTCCGGTAACCATTTTGCTGGACAGTAAAAAATTGTTTTAGGAGATTAAAATGAAAATAAGCAGTTATATGACAGGACCTATACAGGCAAATACCTACTTAGTCTATGATGAGAACACAAAAAAAGGCTTTATAGTAGACCCCGGCGGATACGAAAGCCGAATTACGGCGGAAGCAAAAGCTGAGGGCTTGGATATTGAATATATAATTCTTACTCACGGGCATGGAGACCATATCGGCGGGGTAGAAGGCTTCAGAAATGATTTTCCGGGAGTAAAAGTGGTTGCCCATGAGGAAGAAAAAGAAATGCTTGAAAACCCGGACATAAATTCATCTGTAGAGATGTTCGGAAAAGCGATAACGG
Source organism: Bacillota bacterium (assembly GCA_021769295.1). Classification (GTDB taxonomy): domain Bacteria; phylum Bacillota; class Clostridia; order Peptostreptococcales; family Anaerovoracaceae; genus Fimisoma. The sequence continues at coordinate 6,642 of JAETTD010000007.1, forward strand.
TAGATGCCGATATATTTGTAAAAGATAAGGATGCTCTGAAAGTGGGAGATATGAATCTAAATTTCATATTCACACCGGGACATACCAAAGGCGGCATGTGCATCTATGTTGACGGACATCTGTTCAGCGGAGATACATTGTTCCGCTATTCCATAGGAAGAACCGACTTTTACGGAGGAAGTTACAGACTGCTGATAAACTCAATAAAGGACAGGATTTTTGTATTTCCTGATGATACCGTTGTTTTGCCCGGACATATGGGAAAGACGACAGTAGGCGAAGAAAAAAGAGGAAACCCGTTTGTATAATATAGTAATACACAAAATTTCAGACAAGTATGATTTCAGCGAACTTATAAAAATATTTATTCCGCCCAAGGAATTTTCTCTGTTTACAGAGTGGGAATATGACGGCGACGAATTTGATGAAGAAGATACTCTTATCGAATTTAACACGGCCGGATTTACGGAAAAGAACCAGATAAAACGCGAGATTTACATGGGCCTTTCACAGATTACGGGAGTTGCTCCTCCGTGGGGCATACTTACAGGTGTGCGCCCGGTAAAAATGGCCAGAGAGGTGTTTGAGCAATACGGCTCCAAGACGGAGGTTTTGAAAAAACTTACGGAATTTTATCTGTTAAGCCATGAAAAGGCTCTGCTTCTTACGGATATTTATGAGTATCAGCAAAGGACATGGGGAAGTGTGCCCGGCGGCTCGGCAGGAGTATATATAGGAATCCCATTTTGCCCTACGAGATGTTTGTACTGTTCTTTTACATCCAACCAGAAGGGAGAGGATGAAATAGAGAAATATCTCGAAGCGCTGATTAAGGAAATCGAGTATGCAGGCAGCGCTATGAGGGAATCGAATATATATCCGGAATCCATATATATAGGAGGCGGAACTCCGACCACCCTTACGGCCCGGCAGCTCGACAGGCTCCTATCCCGTGTGGAAACCTGCTTTGACCTTTCAAAGACCGTTGAGTTTACCGTAGAGGCAGGTAGACCGGACACCATTACAGCTGAAAAACTTAAAGTGCTGTCAGAGCATGGCGTGCAGCGTATAAGCATCAATCCGCAGACCATGAAAGATGAAACCCTTAAACTTATAGGTCGTTCACACAGCGTTGAGAATATAAGAGATGCTTTTAAAACGGCCAAAGAATCGGGAAATTTTATCATAAATGCAGATTTGATTGCAGGTCTGCCGGGAGAAACTCCGGAAGATTTTGAAGAAACTTTAAGGCAAATTATATCGCTGGAACCGGCAAACATCACGGTACATACCTTGGCGGTCAAAAGAGCGTCAAAGCTCATTGAAGCCGATGAGGAGTATCATTATAAGCAGGATGCGGTAGTTAAAGAAATGCTTAAAAGGGCTAAGGAAGGACTGAAAGACGCAGGATATGTTCCGTATTATCTTTACAGGCAGAAACATATGGCAGGAGCCCTTGAAAACGTCGGATATTGCAAAGAAGATACGTCATGTGTTTATAACATAAGGATAATGGACGAAAGGCAGAGTATTCTGGCGCTGGGAGCAGGCGGAATAAGCAAGAGATATTATCCTGAAGAGAACAGACTTGAAAGAGTTCCCAACGTGTCCAATTATGAAATATATATAGACAGGCTGGATGAAATGATAGAAAGAAAAAGAAAAAATTTTTTTGAGGAGGTATAAAAAGTGTTAACAAATGCGCCAAAAGGAACAAAAGATTTATTGCCAAATCAGGTGTACAAATGGCACTATGTTGAAGAAAAATTCCGAAATATATGTAAAAGGTACGGATTTAAAGAAATAAGGACACCGATGTTTGAACATACAGAAGTTTTTGCAAGAGGAATAGGAGACACTACCGACGTGGTTCAGAAGGAAATGTATACCTTTAACGACCACGGAAACAGGAGTATAACCTTAAAGCCGGAGGGAACTTCGGGAGCTGTGAGAGCTTTTATAGAGCACAAGCAGTATGCTGAAGTTCAGCCTACAAAGTATTATTATGATACGGATTGTTTCAGATATGAAAAACCGCAGTCAGGACGCCTTAGACATTTTCACCAGTTTGGCATAGAAGTTTTCGGAACGTCAAATATGATGGCGGATGCCGAAGTAATCTGCCTGGCTCATGACTTCCTTACGGATTTGGGAATAAACGAAATAGAACTGCGAATCAACAGCGTAGGCTGCCCGGAATGCAGAAGCAAGTACAGAGAGGCTCTGAAAGCATTTTTGCTTCCTCATTACGACGAACTGTGCGGCACATGCAAGGACAGGTTTGAACGCAACCCTATGAGAATAATAGATTGCAAGTCCGAAATATGTCAGTCCATAGTTAAAGGCGCGCCGAGAATGCTGGATTATCTCTGCGACGATTGCAAAAACGCTTTCGAAGAACTGCAGTCCAACTTGACGGCAATGGGAATTCCTTTTGTCATTGACCCTAACATAGTAAGAGGTCTGGATTATTACACAAAGACGGCCTTTGAATTTGTTACCACAAAGATAGGCGCTCAGGGCACCGTGTGCGGCGGAGGCAGATACGACCACCTTATTGAGGAACTGGGAGGACCTCCTATTCCGGGAGTGGGTTTCGGCCTCGGAATCGAAAGACTGCTCATGCTGATGGAAATTAGCGGCGCATATTTTCCTGAAGATGACAGCGTGGATGCGTTTATCGCAGTCATGGGAGACGCAGCAAAATGCTTTGGACTTAAGCTTTGCAGAGAACTTAGAGCAAAAGGCATGATCGTTGAAATGGATACGCTGGCCAGAAATATCAAAGGTCAGTTTAAATATGCAGACAGGCTGAATGCCAAGTATACGCTGGTAATCGGCGAGAACGAACTGGAAAAGGGAGTAGTATCGCTGAAAGATATGTCAAAATCGGAACAGAGAGAAGTAAAAATAGAAGATATTTTTGAAGAAATCAGTAAATAAACAGGAGAATGTAAATTAACATGAGTACTTTATTCAAGAGAACCCATATGTGCGGAACCCTTGGCATGTCCGATGTAGACCGTGAGGTGGTTCTTAACGGCTGGGTAGCTAAACGAAGAAATTTAGGTGGTCTCATATTCGTAGATTTAAGGGACAAGACAGGCATCGTTCAGGTGACCTTTGACGATAGCATACCGCAGGAACTGTTTGACAAAGCGGATTCGCTGCGCAGCGAATATGTGATTGGAATTAAGGGCATCGTAAAGGAAAGAAGCGCCAAAAATGCCAATCTTGCCACAGGCGATATTGAAGTGTTCGCAAAAGATTTAATCATCTATTCGGAAGCGGATACACCGCCTATATACATCAAAGATGACGACAACGTAGATGATAACTTGAGACTTAAATACAGATATCTCGATTTAAGAAAGCTTAAGATGCAGAGAAATCTGACCTTCCGCCACAAGGTGACCAAACTGGCACGGGATTACTTTGACAGCTGCGGATTTACGGAAGTGGAAACTCCTATGCTGATAAAGTCAACACCGGAGGGCGCGAGGGACTATATAGTACCGAGCAGGGTGTCACAGGGCTCATTTTATGCGCTGCCTCAGTCGCCTCAGCTTTTCAAGCAGCTCTTAATGGTAGGCGGAACAGACAGGTATATGCAGATAGTAAAATGCTTCAGAGATGAAGATTTGCGCGCGGACAGACAGCCCGAATTTACACAGATAGATTTGGAGATGTCTTTTGTGGACACCGATGACGTGATTGAAGTTCAGGAAGGCTTCTTAAAAAAAGTCTTCAAGGAACTTTTGAATGTAAAGATAGAAACTCCGCTCCCAAGGCTCACATGGGACGAGGCTATGGAAAGATACGGTTCCGATAAGCCGGACACCAGATTCGGCTTTGAACTGAAAAAACTAAACCACGTGGTAGAAGGATGCGGCTTTAAGGTGTTTACGGATGCTCTCGAAAAGGGAGGAGACGTAAGAGGTATATGCATAGACGGCGGTTCCGAAAAATTCAGCAGGAAGGATATAGATAAACTTACCGATGCGACTAAAAGTTACGGAGCCAAAGGTCTTGTATGGATAAGGGTAAACGACGGAGAATACAATTCGTCTGTAAATAAGTTCTTCGACCAGCAGCAGCTCGGACAAATAGCAGAAGTATTCGATGCCAAAGCAGGCGACCTTATTCTCATCGTTTCGGACAGAGCCAAGGTGGTATTTGACAGTCTGGGATTTTTGAGACGTGAGATTGCAAAGAGGATGGGGCTGCTTGACGATAAGGTTTACAACCTGCTGTGGGTTGTTGATTTTCCGCTGTTTGAGAAAGATGATGAAACGGGAGAACTGAAAGCCATGCATCATCCGTTTACCTCACCTAAACTGGAGCAGGTGGATTTGCTCGACACCGCTCCCGAAAAGGTTAAGGCAGACGCATATGACATAGTTCTCAACGGAGTGGAGCTTGGAGGAGGTTCTATCAGAATTCACGACAGAAATCTTCAGGCAAAGATGTTTGAGGTGCTTGGTCTTACAAAAGAAGAATGCGATGAGAAGTTCGGATTCTTAATCGAAGCATTCAAGTACGGTGCGCCTCCTCACGGAGGACTTGCATACGGCCTTGACAGACTGGTAATGCTTCTTTTGGGAGAATCTTCAATAAGAGAGACAATGGCTTTCCCTAAAAATCAAAATGCACAGTGCCTTGTCAGCGATGCGCCTGCACCTGTAGACAAGTCGCAGCTTGAAGAACTGGGAATTGAAGTTAAATAAAACTTGGAAGGAATTTTATGGCAAATAAAAGAATCGGAGTGTTGGGAGGAACTTTTGACCCTGTCCATATAGGTCACAAAGCTCTCGGAGAGGCTGCTGTTGAAGAGGCGGGACTCAGAATGCTCATAGTTATGCCGGCCCGCATTCAGCCATTTAAGCAAGGCAAAAAAGTGACTGAGGATTATCACAGAAAGGCCATGGCGGAACTTGCCTTTGCGGGCAACGATAAGGTAACGGTTTCGGATTATGAGTTAAAAAACACTGTCATTTCGTACACCTACGACACATTGGCATATCTGAAAAAAGTTTACAGCGATGACAAATTGTATTTTGTCATGGGAACCGATTCTTTCCTGGACGTTGAGCAATGGTATAAAGGAAGGGAACTTCTGGAGAATTTTTCCTTTGCCGTAAGCGTAAGACCGGGGTATAAGGAAAAGGAACTTAAAGAGAAGATAGGTGACGTTAAAAAGAAATGCGGCACTGAGGTGATAAAGATACATGCCCATATGCCGGATGTATCTTCGACGGCTGTAAGAGATATACTTAAGTCGGGAGGCGATGTATCACATTTGATTCCTGAGGCTGTGGAAAGGTATATTAAAGAAAATGGACTGTACAGATAACATAAAAAAGCGTATAGAAGCTTATATTGAGAAAAACTTTTCCGAAAAGAGAAGAGTTCATACTTACGGTGTTAAAGATACGGCCATTGAGCTGGCAAAGCAATACGGATGCGATTTGCAAAAAACCGAACTTGCGGCGCTGTTTCATGATTTATACAGAGGAGTGCCGGAGAATGTACTGAATTATTACGTCACGCATCTGGGCCTTGATAAAAAGTATCTGAATGCCCCCAATTTATCCCATGGCAAGATTGCTGCCGAGATGATGCAAAGGGATTTTGGCATTGATGACAGAGAAATTATCGACGCAGTAAGCTTTCATACCACCGGAAGAGCCGGAATGACCCTTCTTGAAAAGATAATATATATAGCGGATGCCATTGAACCAGGCCGAAACTACCCCGGAGTGGATGAACTTAGGGAGATAGTTAAAGAAGACATCGATATGGCTTGCCTCGTATCTCTTACGAGAACCATAGAATACGTCAGTTCCGAAGGCAATTTTCTGGATCATGATACCATAGATGCCAAAGAATATCTTGAAGAAATGATATATAAAAAGGAGAAAACATATGACAAATAAAGAATACGCATTGCTTGCGGGAAAACTTCTGTCCGATAAAAAGGCTGAAGATATAGTGATAATCGATATTCAGGGCAAAGCGACTTTTGCGGATTATTTCGTAATATGCTCCGGAACCTCCGAAAGACAGATAAACACCTTGACTGACGAAATAGAAGACCGCCTTGCCGAAAAGGGTCTTATGGTCAAATCTGTAGAAGGAAGACATGGTTCCGGCTGGATATTAGTTGACTTTGGAGATATTATAGTAAACTTGTTCACTAAAGAAATGAGAGAAAGATACAGCATAGAAAAAGTTTGGGGAGATTGTCAATTCATCGAAGTGGAGGAATAGATATAAAAATGAACGAGAAGTACAATTTCAGTGAAATCGAAAAAAAATGGCAAAACTATTGGGAAGAAAATCAGTGCTTTAAGACAGAAGAAGACGATTCGAAGAAAAAATATTACTGTCTGGAAATGTTTCCTTATCCGTCCGGAAAGCTTCACATGGGACATGTAAGGAATTATTCCATAGGAGACGTTATTGCAAGATTCAAAAAGATGGACGGATATAACGTTCTGCATCCCATGGGCTGGGACTCCTTCGGACTTCCTGCCGAAAATGCGGCAATCAAGCACGGAATTCATCCCAATATCTGGACCTGGGATAATATTGCGGAAATGCGCAGCCAGTTAAAGCAACTGGGACTTTCATATGACTGGAGCAGAGAAGTAGCCACATGCCACCCTGACTATTACAAATGGATGCAGTGGATTTTTATACAGTTTTATAAGAGGGGTCTTGCTTACAAAAAGGAAAACCCTGTAAACTGGTGCCCAAGCTGCCAGACCGTACTTGCCAACGAACAGGTTGTGGATGGATGCTGCGAGCGCTGTAAATCACCTGTAGGAAAGAAAAACCTTTCACAGTGGTATTTAAAGATTACCGATTATGCAGACAGACTTTTGGAAAACCTGGACACTCTTGACGGTTGGCCGAATAAAGTTAAGATAATGCAGAAAAACTGGATAGGAAAATCCATAGGCGCCGAAGTTGATTTTAAAATCAAAGACAGCGATGAGATTTTAACCGTATTTACCACCAGAGTGGATACCATATACGGAACCACTTATATGGTTTTGGCTCCCGAATATCCTTCGGTACTTTCAATGGTAGAAGGAACCGAATACGAAAAACCGGTCAAAGAGTATATAGAAAAGGTTGAGCACATGAATGACATCGAAAGAACTTCAACCACCAACGAAAAGACCGGCGTGTTTATCGGAAAATATGCCATAAATCCTTTCACAAAAAAAGAAATCCCTATCTATATCTCGGACTATGTTCTCATGGGATACGGTACGGGAGCGGTTATGGGTGTTCCGGCTCATGACCAGAGAGACTTTGACTTTGCCACAAAGTTCGGAATAGATATAATCCCTGTAGTAGACCCGGGCGACCCTGAAATAGATTTAAACAATCTGAAAGCTGCATGTGCTGCTGAAGGAACTTTAATAAATTCCGGAGAATTTAACGGAATGAATAACAGAGTTGCCATAGATAAGTTCATCGAGCTGGTTGAAAAAGAAGGCATAGGAAAGAAGACCACCAACTACAGACTCCGTGACTGGCTTATTTCAAGACAGCGCTATTGGGGAACACCTATTCCTATGATTTATTGCGAGGATTGCGGCTGGGTACCTGAAAAAGAAGAAAATCTGCCTGTTATGCTTCCTACCGATGTAGAATTTACAGGCAAGGGCGAGTCTCCGCTGACCACTTCCAAGACTTTCGGAAATACGGTCTGCCCTGTATGCGGCAAGCCTGCAAAGAGAGAAATGGACACCATGGATACCTTCCTTGACTCATCATGGTATTTCTTGAGATACTGCGACCCTAAGAATACCAATGCGCCGTTTGACCCTAAAAAGGCAGAATACTGGATGAATGTGGATCAGTATATCGGCGGAGTTGAGCATGCCATTCTCCACCTGATGTATTCGAGATTTTTCCAGATGGCATTTTACGATATGGGTCTGGTTAAGGACGAAGAACCTTTCCGCAATTTGCTGACCCAGGGAATGGTAAATAAAGACGGCAAGAAGATGAGTAAATCTCTCGGAAATGTGGTAAGCCCTGAAGAGATAATAAAGAAATACGGTGCAGACACTGCAAGATTGTTTATATTATTTGCAGCGCCTCCTGAAAGAGAGCTGGATTGGTCCGATGCGGGAGTAGAGGGAAGCTACAGATTTTTAAACAGAGTTTACCGCTTGGTCTATGAAATAAAGGCAAAATATCCGGAAGTTCCGGGAGCTTTTGAGATAAAGACGGAAGCTGACAAATCGCTCAATTACATGCTTAACTTTGCAATAAAGAAAGTAAGCGAAGACGTAGGCGGAAGATTCAGCTTCAATACGGCAATCAGTTCCATTATGGAGCTGGTAAACGAAATGTATAAGTATAAAGAATCAGATGAAGTAAACGTAGGCCTTCTCGGAAAGGCAGTAAAGGATTTGATTCTTATACTTTCTCCGTTTGTTCCTCATATATGCGAAGAAATGTGGGAGCATATAGGACAGAAGGAGTCCGTTACTGTTATGCGCTGGCCGGAATATGATGAAAGCGCTCTTGTAAAAGATACTGTTGAAATAGTAGTGCAGATTAACGGAAAAGTAAAAGAAAAAATCATGGTTGCATCCGATGCGGATAAGCAGTCATTGGAGAAGATAGCTTTGGAGAATGAGAAAATAAAAGCTTTATTAGAGGGAAAATCAGTAATAAAGGTAGTTGCGGTACCGGGAAGACTGATTAACATTGTAGTAAAATAAATTATAAATATTATGCGAACCATCGTTATCTTTTCATAAAGTAAAAAAGAAAAGGACGGAAAAACAATTTATGAGAAGAAGAACAACTAAAAACGGGAAAGCTCCCATGCTTAAAGTAATTCCCATAGGAGGACTGAACGAAATAGGAAAAAATATGACACTCCTGGAATTTGATAATCAGATACTGATTATAGATTGCGGAATGAGCTTCCCCGAAGATGAAATGTACGGAATCGATATTGTCATCCCTGATTTTACCTATTTGATAGAAAACAGGGAAAAGATAGTCGGAATGATAATAACCCATGGCCATGAGGACCATATAGGGGCTATTCCGTATTTGCTCAGGCACGTTAAGATTCCCGTATACGGTACGAGACTTACTTTAGGCCTCGTGGGGAATAAGCTAAAAGAGCATCAGGTTGTGGGAGATTTGAGAACCATTGAAGCCGGAGACAAGATAAAGCTGGGATGCTTCAATATAGAGACCATAAGAACCACTCACTCCATCGCCGATGCCATATGCCTTGCTATAGATACTCCGGCAGGAATGATATTTCATTCCGGAGACTTTAAAATAGACTATACTCCTGTGGACGGGGAACCTATCGACTTTTCAAAGCTTGCAGAGCTCGGGAAAAAAGGTGTGACTCTTATGCTGTGTGACAGCACCAACGCCGTAAGACAAGGGTTTACCGCATCTGAGAAGGTTGTAGGCGAAACAATAGAGAATATATTCAGAACAGCAAAGACGAGAATCATTATAGCGACCTTCTCTTCCAACGTTCACAGAGTTCAGAAAATTATTGAAAATGCAGTAAAAATGGGAAGAAAAGTTGCCATATCGGGCAGAAGTATGGAGAACGTTGTTGCGTTGGCCATAGAACTGGGATATTTGAATATACCGGAGGGAACTCTGGTGGATTTGAAGATGACCAGAAATATTCCCGATGATAAGCTGGTTATTATAACTACCGGAAGCCAGGGAGAGCCTATGTCAGCCCTGTCAAGGATAGCATCAGGCGAACATCGCTCCGTAAAGCTGAAAAAGGGAGATATGGTCATACTGTCGTCCACTCCCGTTCCGGGCAACGAAAAGACCGTTTCCAACGTAGTAAACAAATTATTTGAAAAGGGAGCGGAGGTCATCTACTCCGATATAGCGGATATTCACGTATCGGGACACGCCTGTCAGGAGGAACTGAAGCTGCTTCATTCCCTCATAAAACCCAAGTTTTTTATGCCTGTCCACGGCGAATACAGACATCTGATTCAGCATGCCAGATTGGCAGAAAGCCTGGGTATGAGCAGGGATAATATATTTGTTCTTGAAAACGGAGATATTTTAAGCGTAAACAAGAGAAAAGCCTCTCTTTCCGAAACTCATGTGGAAGCAGACGCCATTCTGGTTGACGGCCTTGGTGTGGGAGACGTGGGAAACATAGTTTTGCGTGACCGTAAACTCCTGTCTGAATCGGGCCTCATCATAGTGGTAGCTGCCATAGAAAAGGAAAGTCAGACAGTAGTCTCGGGGCCGGATGTAATTTCAAGAGGATTTGTCTATGTCAGAGAAAACGAGCATCTCATGGATGAGGCGAGAAGAGTGGCAGAGGAAGCTCTTGAAAGATGTCAGAAGAAAAAGATTAAAGATTGGAACAATATGAAATCACAGGTAAGGGATTCCTTAGGCTCTTATATATACGGAGCAACCAAGAGAAGCCCGATAATTCTACCGATTTTTCTGGAGGTTTAAGTTATGAACGTATATGATCAGGCGCACGGACTGGCTCAGGCGATTAAATCATCTGAGGAATTTAAACAGTACGATGAAGCAAAACAAAAATTAAAAGCAAACGAAGGCCTTGAAAAGATGGTTAACGATTTTCAGGCAAAACAATTTGAGTTGCAGGCAAAGCAAATGGCAGGACAGCAGCTTACTCCTGAGGACATGGCAGGGGTGCAGCAGCTTTATGCCATATTGCTTAAGGACCCTTTGGCTGCTCAGTATATAGAAACACAGATGCGCTTTTCCATTATGATGAAGGATGTATATGAAATAATCGGAGAAGCCACGGGAATGGGGGATATGCTTGGCTAATTTAGTAAAGACACCGGAAGAACTGCTTTTAATAATGAAAGCTGAAGCGATGGGAGATGCTGCCTTTGAGCATATGCTTGATTTTATAAAGGTCGGCATGACAGAAAAAGAAATCGCAGATGAAATAGAGAGAGTTTTGAGAGCTATGGGAGCAGAAGGTCTGTCCTTTGAAACCATAGCCGTATCGGGAGTAAACTCAAATCAGCCTCACGGAGAGCCTTCTGACAAGAGACTGGAAGAAGGCGACTTCCTGACCATGGACTTGGGAGCTCTGTACAAAGGCTATTGCGGAGATATGACCAGAACAGTAGCCATAGGATACGCCACGGATGAAATGAAAAAGATATACGATATAGTTTTAAAGGCGCAGCTTGCCGGTCTTGCAGCTGTCAAAGCCGGAGTAAGATGCGCAGATGTTGACAGGGCTTCCCGCAGCATTATAGAAGAGGCCGGATACGGAGAATTTTATATACACGGCACAGGCCACGGAGTGGGAACGGAAGTACACGAACCGCCTACGCTCAACGGAAGAAGCGATGAAATCCTTCAGGAAAATCAGGCAGTTACGGTAGAACCGGGCATCTATCTTCCGGAAAAATTCGGAGTGCGTATTGAGGACTTGGCAATCGTAACGGATTTTGGTATAATAAACTGTACAAGGTCGAAAAAAGAGTTGATTATACTCTGATTATAGAACGATAATTTGAAAAGAATGGAGAGATAAAAATGATTTACGCTAGCGATTTCAGAAAAGGTATCACTTTTGAAATTAACGGAGAACCTCATGTAGTTCTTGATTTCCAGCACGTTAAACCCGGCAAGGGAGCTGCTTTTGTAAGAACAAAATATAAGAACATCCTTACAGGCGCTACGAGAGAAGAAGCTTTCAACCCTGATGATAAGTTTCCTAAAGCTCATATCGAAACAAAGGTTATGCAGTACCTGTATAACGACGGAGAACTTTATTACTTCATGGACCAGGAAACTTACGAGCAGGTTCCTTTGATGCAAGAGCAGGTTGAAGACGCTATAAGATTTATAAGAGAAAATGACGAAGCGACCATCAAGTTCTACAAGGGCAACGCCTTCCTGGTAGAAGCTCCTAACTTTGTGAACTTAAAGGTTATAGAAACCGAACCGGGAGTCAAGGGCAATACGGCAACCAACGTTACAAAGGCTGCGACAGTTGAAACCGGCGCAGTTATCCAGGTTCCTATCTTTATCGAAGAAGGAGAAGTCATTCAGATAGATACGAGAACCGGAGAGTACTTAGGAAGAGCAAAATAATTGACAACAGGGCTTAAAGGACGCGACGTTTTGTTGTGTCCTTTATTTTAAGGTAAGAGCCTTTAAAATAAGAGGTATATAATGGACTTGAAAAATTCAGCAGCAAATACAGCACATACAAATAAAAAGAAAATAATAATTGCAGCGGCAGCCATAGCGCTTATCATTCTGATTGTCATTGTTGTTATCTTCAGCAACATAGGGAAACCCCTTGACCCCGGCAATACGGAAAGCGTAAGCGTTACCGTTGAGCAGGGCTACGGAACGGCTCAAATAGCACAGACCTTGGAAGATGAGGGAATAATAGACAACCCTTCGGCTTTCAAGCTTTGGTCGAAGATAAAAGGCTATGACAGCAAATACAAAGCGGGAACATATGCCCTTTCACCTTCCATGAGCTTTGCCGATATTGCCGATATACTGGTAGGGGGAAAAATAAGTACCGTAACTTTCACCATTCCGGAAGGGTACACCATATACCAGGTGGCCGATGCCCTAAGCGAAAAAGGATTGGTGGACAGAGACAGATTTGTAGAACTTTTGGAAAAGGGAGACTTTGATTACGATTTCCTTTCAGGTGCGCAGCAAAACAGCAATCACCTTGAAGGATACCTGTTCCCGAACACATATGCAATAGCCGAAGGCGCTTCCGAAGAAGAAATTATCAATGTAATGCTCGGTCAATTCGGAAAAGAAATCACGGAGGAACACTATAAAAAGGCAAAAGAAATGGGCCTTACCATGAATGAAGTGGTAATAATAGCCTCCATAATAGAGCGTGAGTGCAAAGTTGCAGAAGAAAGGCCGCTGGTTGCAAGCGTAATATACAACCGACTTGATAAGGGCATGGCGCTGCAGATGTGCTCCACGGTTCAGTATATACTGGGAGAAACGAAGGCCGTTCTTACGGTGGCAGACACAAAGATACAGTCACCGTACAATACTTATATAAATCAGGGGCTGCCTCCGGGACCTATATGTTCACCGGGACTGGCTTCCATAGAAGCCGCTTTAAATCCTGCGGATACGGATTACCTGTATTTTGTTCTCAGCGAAAAGCTTGACGGCACATCCAATTTTTCCGATAACTATCAGGATTTCCAAAGAGATTCTGCAGCATACAGCGCTGCTTATGACGCTGCAAATTAGAGGGAAACATGAATATTACCAATGATGTTGTTACTGAATATATAAACGGTTTTTACAAACCCATAGATTCGGCTCTCTGCAACCTAAGAAAAGAGGCTGAGGAGCAGAGAGTTCCCATAATCCTAAAAGAAACGGAAAGCTTTATAAAGTTTCTTCTGGATATGATAAAGCCCAAATCGGTTCTCGAAATAGGAACTGCCGTAGGATATTCGGCAATGGTATTTGCCCGCTGCGGTGCAGAAGTCGTAACCATAGAAAAAGACGAAAACATGGCGAAGGCTGCCTGTGAAAATATTAAAAACGCAGGGCTTCAGTCACGGATAAGAGTTCTTACGGGAGACGGTGAAAAAGCAATAATATCGAATTTTGAGGGGACGGGCAAAAAGTTTGACTTAGTCTTTATAGATGCAGCCAAAAGCCATTATAAGAGATTTTTAGACGCTGCACTACCTTTCTGTCATGAGGGAACACTGATAATATCCGATAACGTTTTGCTTAAGGCAGCTACGGCTTCGGACCGGTATGACCCCAACGGCAGATTTAAAACAAATATAAAAAATATGCGAGCCTTTTTAAGATACATTACGGAACATCCCGATCTTGAAACCGCCGTTCTTTCTTGCGGAGACGGGCTTGCGCTCAGTAGGTATAAATGATGAAAAAACCCGAATTACTTGCCCCTTGCGGGGATCTTGAAAAACTTAAAATAGCGGTTCTGTACGGAGCCGACGCCGTATATTTCGGCGGAGAATCATTTTCACTGCGTGCCGGAGCAGGCAATCTTACACTGGAGGAAATGAAAGAAGGTATAGAATTTGCGCATGACCATGGAGTAAAATGCCATTTGGCCTTGAATATTTTTGCACATAATGAAGATATTGGTCCGTTTAAGGAATATCTGAAAAGTGTAAAAGATTTAGGAATAGATGCATTTATTGCAGCAGACCCAGGTGTAATAGACATGATTTGGGAGATAATCCCTGATGCAGAGATACATTTGAGCACTCAGGCCAACATGACCAATTACAGAACAGCCAATTTCTGGTATAAAAGAGGCATAAAGAGGCTGGTGCTGGCAAGAGAACTGACCCTTGGAGAAATAAGAGAAATAAGAGACAACATACCTGAAGATATGGAGCTGGAATCTTTCGTCCACGGAGCCATGTGCATCTCATATTCGGGCAGATGCCTTCTCAGCAATTTTATGATTGAAAGAGATGCCAACAGAGGTATGTGCGCCCACCCTTGCAGGTGGAAATATGCTCTAATGGAAGAACAGAGACCGGGTCAGTATTATCCTGTCGAAGAGGACAACAGAGGAACATATATTTTAAATTCCAAGGATTTATGCCTTATAGAGCATATTCCCGAGCTTATACAGGCCGGCATTTCTTCCTTTAAAATCGAAGGAAGGATGAAAAGCATATTCTATGTGGCTACGGTAATATCGGCTTACAGGCGCGCAATCGACGCTTATTTCGAAGATCCTGAAAACTACAGCTTCAAAGAAGAGTGGATGGAGGAGCTTTGCAAGGTAAGCCACAGGGAGTTTACCACAGGATTCTATTTTCATGAGCCTACCAATCTGGACCAGAATTACAGGACAAGCGATTATACACGGGACTACTCCTTTGTGGGAATAGTAAAAGAGTATGATTGGGAAACTGGATATGCCGTGGTTGAGCAGAGAAATAAAATGGTTATAGGAGATGAAATAGAAATTTTCGGTCCTTATTCGGATTTCTTTGCACAAGAGCTGAAAGAGATGTATAATGAAGAGGGAGAGGCCATAGAATCCGCTCCTCATCCGCAGCAGATTATAAGAATAAAAACGGAAAAACCGGTTAAACCGTTCTTCATGCTTAGAAAAAAGAAAAACAGATAAATTATTTAAAGAGAGGATTAAATATGTTAAGTGACTCAGACAGTATACCTTTGCGAATATGTATCATAATCTTGCTGATAGTTGTTCACGGAGTTTTTAATGCTTTGAACACTGCTCTCGGCGCATCCAACCGTATTACTGAAAAATATCAGGCAGCCAACAGGCTGATAATGATTTTGACAGCATCTTTCGGAGCATGGCTGGCATTTTCCGATTGGCGAATAGCCATAGGATACTTTGCATGTCTATTGATATTCGGACAGTATTTTTCTCATAAAATTGCATTGCAGCATGACGAATCCATAACTGAAAAGACCATGGGTTTTGTTGCGGTGGTTTCTGCCGTGCTGAGCCCGCTGACCATGGGGCTCATGTTCATAACCAACTTGTTTTTAAAACTTTTCAGGCAGGAAACTCATTTGGAGGACGAGACTTTTTCGGAAGAAGAAGTGATGTCCATGCTGGAAGTGGGAAGAGAGTCCGGAGTGCTCAAAGAAGAGGGTACAAAGATGATAAATTCAATCTTTGCCTTTGATGATAAGCTTGCTTACGAAATAATGACGCCGAGAACGGATGTGTTTTTGATAGATATAGAAGATTCTCCCGATGAGTATATCGACGAATTTATGAAACTGAGACATTCGCGTATACCTGTATGTAAAGGGGACAGTGATAACATAATCGGAATTCTCCACATAAAGGACTATCTGATAAAAGCCCGTGAAACAAAATTCGAAAATGTGGACATAGAATCCATATTGAGAAAGGCATATTTTGTTCCTGAGACGAAAAATATAGATTCGCTTTTTTTTGAATTGCAGAAATCAAAACAGCAGATAGCAATTCTTATCGACGAATACGGCGGATTCAGCGGAATCGTCACCATGGAAGATATAATCGAACAAGTCATGGGAGACATTGACGATGAATATGATGAAGAAGATGAAATTATAGATAAAATAGACGAGGACACATACCTGGTTGACGGAGATGTGGACCTTGATGACTTGGACGAAGAATTGGGAATAGACTTGCAATCCGACAGCAGCGAGACCATAGGAGGTTTTCTGATAGACATTCTGGGCGAAATTCCCGATGAAAATGACGTAGGCAGAATTATTGAGTTTGAAAATTATAGATTTAAAATCATGTCAATCAAAGAGCGCAGAATCGAAAGAGTTAAAATCTACATGCTTGATAAAAAAAAGATTAATTGATTTTGAACTATATATTTGATACAATTATTCTGTTGTACTATATATGGATGTAATATATTTTTTGAGAGGTACTAAAATGAGTGAAAAAGTTTGTAACTGCAACTGTGCCGAAAACAGAAGAGAACAGTTTAAAGAACTGCAGCCTGTTTTGGATCAGTATGCAAAAGTTCCGGGTAGCTTAATTACTATCTTGCAAAAAGCTCAGGATATATATGGATATCTTTCTATAGATACCATAAATTACATATCCGAAGCTACAGGAATCAAACCTGCAAAAATTTACGGTGTAGCCACTTTCTACGCTCAGTTCAGACTGCAGCCTATCGGCAAGTATCTTGTAATGCTTTGCCAGGGAACCGCATGTCATGTAAACGGCTCTGAAATGATTGAAGAAGCCGTATGCGAACATCTGAACATTAAAGACGGCGAAACTACTGAAGATGGTATCTTTACCTTAAATAACGTAGCTTGTCTGGGCTGCTGCTCACTTGCTCCCGTTATGATGGTTAAGAGCGCCGACGGAGATGAAACTTACGGAAATCTTACAAAGGATAAAGTTAAGCAGATTCTCGATGAAATCAGAGAAAGAGCATAGGAGGTGAAAGCATGAAAGTAGTAGTAGGACAGGGAAGCTGCGGTATAGCTACAGGCGCTAAAAAAACCGCTGCCGAATTTGAAAAACAGATTGCGGACAGAAACCTCAATATCAAGGTTGATACTACAGGATGCGTAGGTACTTGTTACCTTGAACCTATAGTAGACATATATGACGATAACGGCGAAATGACAAGATATGTCAAAGTTCAGCCTGATAAGGTAAAAGATATAGTTGAAAGCCACCTCGTAGGAGGAAAGGTTTTCGAAGAACAGGCTATTTCCAAAGAGGACGAACAATTTGTAGCAAAACAGCAGAGAGTTGTTTTGAGAAACTGCGGTGTAATAAACCCTGAAAATATAGAAGAATACATAGAAGTCGGTGGATATAAGGCCATTGAAAAAGTTCTCAGCTCAATGAAGCCTGAGGAAGTAATCGAAGAAATAAAAGTTTCCGGACTGAGAGGAAGAGGCGGCGCAGGATTCCCTACCTGGTTCAAGTGGAATGCAGCAAAGCAGAGCCCGGGAAAAGAAAAATATCTGGTATGCAACGCTGACGAAGGAGACCCGGGTGCATTCATGGACAGATCAGTCCTTGAGGGAGACCCTCATTCTCTTATCGAAGGTATGATTATAGGCGGATACGCAATGGGAGCAAACCAGGGCGTTATCTATTGCCGTGCAGAATATCCTCTTGCAATCAAGAGACTTGAAATTGCCATGGCTCAGGCAAGAGAAAAAGGTTTCCTCGGCAAGAATATCTTTGGCAGCGGATTTGATTTCGATATTTATATCAAGGCAGGTGCCGGCGCATTCGTATGCGGCGAAGAAACAGCCTTAATCGCTTCCCTCGAAGGTGAAAGAGGTATGCCGAGATTAAAACCTCCTTTCCCTGCAGCTAAAGGATTCTGGCAGAAGCCTACGGATATAAACAACGTAGAAACTCTTGCAAACGTACCTTGGATAATATACAACGGAGGCGCTGCTTTCGGAGCAATGGGTACCGAGCAGAGCAAAGGTACCAAGGTATTCGCTCTGGCAGGAAAGATAAAGAAGGGCGGACTTGTAGAAGTTCCTATGGGAATGACCTTAAGAGAAGTTCTTTACGATATCGGCGGCGGAATCAAGAACGACAAGAAGTTCAAAGCCGTTCAGATGGGCGGACCTTCAGGCGGATGTATCCCTGCTGAACTTATCGATACTCCTGTAACTTATGAAGACATCAACAAGACAGGCGCTATCGTAGGTTCCGGCGGTATGATAGTAATGGACGAAGACACCTGCATGGTAGACATGGCAAGATACTTCCTGAACTTCACCCGTGACGAATCCTGCGGAAAGTGTAACTACTGCCGTATCGGAACTAAGAGAATGCTTGAAATCTTAGAGAGAATCACAAGAGGCGAAGGTAAGGACGGAGATATAGAAAAGCTTGAAGAACTGGCTATGAAGATTAAGGACGGTTCCCTCTGCGGACTGGGACAGACTGCTCCAAACCCTGTTCTTACAACTTTGAAATATTTCAGAAACGAATACGAAGACCATATTTACAATCACAAATGTACTGCAGGCTCATGTAAAGCTCTTATCAGCTACACTATTACAGACGCTTGTAAGGGATGTACTGCCTGCTCAAAGAAGTGCCCTGTCGGAGCTATCACAGGAACTCTTAAAGGCCAGCACGTTATCGATAAAGAAAAATGTATCAAGTGCGGTAAGTGCCTCGAAACATGTAAATTTGGCGCAATAGAGAAGAAATAGGGGAGGAGGAAGAACAATGAATAAATTCAGATTGAATATAAACGGCAAAGAAGTTACAGGCGTTGCCGGCCAGACCATTCTGGAAGTTGCAAGAGAAAATGACATTTTCATTCCTACTCTTTGCTATGATGAAAGAACAAAAATTTACGGTTCCTGCGGACTGTGCATGTGCGAGGTTGAGGGCAATCCTAAGCTTTGCAAAGCATGCGCAACTGAAATCGCACCTGGAATGGTAATCAGAACAAATACGGAAAGAGTAGTTGAATCAAGAAAGACAAACCTTGAGCTGCTTCTTTCAAATCACGTAGGAGACTGCAGACCTCCTTGCGTACTTGCTTGCCCTGCACAGACCGATTGCCAGGGATATGTAGGTCTTATTGCCAACGGTGAATATGAAGCCGCTCTTGAGCTGGTAAAGGATAAAATTCCATTGCCTGCCGCTCTCGGAAGAGTATGTCCTCATCCTTGTGAAGAGGCTTGCAGAAGAGGTTTGGTAGACGAGCCTATTTCCATTCAGCAGTTAAAGAGATTTGCTGCCGATATGGATCTTGAAAGCGACAACGTTTTCGTACCTGAATGTGAAGAAGATACAGGTAAGAGCGTTGCAATCATAGGCGGAGGCCCTATGGGACTGTCTGCTGCATACTTCCTGAGACAAATGGGTCATGCCGTTACAATCTTTGAATCCATGCCTAACGCAGGTGGAATGCTCAGATACGGTATCCCTGAATACAGACTTCCTAAGGCTGTTTTAGATGAAGAAATCGCTACCATTGAAAGCATGGGAG
Source organism: Bacillota bacterium (assembly GCA_021769295.1). Lineage (GTDB taxonomy): Bacteria > Bacillota > Clostridia > Peptostreptococcales > Anaerovoracaceae > Fimisoma. The sequence goes on from JAETTD010000007.1 coordinate 26,171, forward strand.
TTGAAATCATAACCAATACCAAAGTCGGAGTTGACATGCCGTTTGAGACTATCAGAAAGGACTACGACGCCGTTCTTCTGGGAATCGGAGCTTGGGTATCCACAGGAGTTGGATGCAAGGGCGAAGATGCTGAAGGCGTTATCGGCGGTATCGACTTCCTGAGAAAGGTAGTAAGAAACGAAGAAATCGGAATGGGCGAAAAGGTTGCTATCGTCGGCGGCGGAAACACTGCCATGGACGCATGCAGAACCGCTGTAAGACTTGGAGCTAAAGAGGTTTATAACATCTACAGAAGAACCAAAGACGAAATGCCTGCCGACATGATAGAAATCGAAGAAGCCGAAGAAGAAGGCGTAATCTTCAAGAACTTAACAAATCCTCTCGAAGTTGTAAAAGACGAGAACGGACACGTCAAGGAAGTAGTTCTCCAGGTTATGGAGCTTGGTGAACCTGATGCATCCGGAAGAAGAAAACCTATTCCTGTAGAAGGCAAAACCGAAACATTGGCTATAGATACTATGATTCTTGCCATAGGTCAGGCAGTAGACGCTACAATCTTTGACTGCGACAAGACGAGAAAGAACGCTATCGCATACGACCCTGATACATTCATGACAAGCATTCCTGGTGTATTTGCAGGCGGAGACTGCGGTAACGACAAGATTTCAATAGCCGTTGAAGCCATTGCAGACGCAAGAAAGGCAGCAGACAGCATCGATGCTTATCTGTACGGCGAAGTAATCAAATACGAAAAACCTTTCGTTGTTGAAAGAGACGACATTACGGAAAAGACATTCGAAGACAGAGAAAGAATGTGCAGACCTGAAATTCCTCAGCTTTCGGCAGAAGAAAGAAAAGGAAACTTCAGCGAAGTTATTCCTTGCGGATTTACGGAAGAACAGGCTGTGGCAGAAGCTTCAAGATGTCTTGAATGCGGATGTCACGACTACTTCGAATGCAAGCTGATTGATTACGCAAATCAATACGATGTAAAACCTGAAAGATTCGCAGGTGACAAGAACACCATCGAATTTGAAGATGATCATCCGTTCATCGTAAGAGACCCTAACAAGTGCATTCTCTGCGGTCTTTGCGTAAGAGTCTGCGATGAAGTAATGGGAGTAGGCGCTCTCGGACTTGTACACAGAGGATTTGACACTGTAGTTAAACCTAACATGGAAAAACCTCTGGCTGAATCAGGATGTATCTCCTGCGGACAGTGCGTAAGCGTATGTCCTACAGGCGCATTGCAGGAAAGAACCACCATGGTTAAGGAAACTCCGCTTCCTACGGAAGAAACCGAAACAACTTGCTCATACTGTTCAGTGGGATGCAGCCTCAAGCTTGAATCCTATGCAGATATGCTTGTAAAAGCTAACCCTGATAAGGACGGAGTTGTAAACAAAGGTCTTCTCTGCGGTAAAGGTAAATGGGGATTTGACTGCTCCATGCTCGAAGACAAACTTGAAGATCCGTTTGTTAAGGAAGACGGAAGATTCAGAGAATCCGATTACCATGAAGCACTGGTTCTCGTTGCAAAGAGATGTCAGACAGTCGGCGCAAAATACGGAAAAGATGCTATTGCTGTAGCAATTTCAGACAGATATACCAACGAAGAAGCTTACGCAATGAAGAAAATGGCAGAAGTTATGGGAGCTAAGGTTCTCTGCATGAACAACAGAGAAAGCGGACTTGAAAAGGTTCTCGGCTTCGACGCTTCTCCTAACACCATTGACGAACTGCTTTCAACCAACGTAATTCTCAAGGTGGGCTTTGTTGACGATAACTCAAGAGTAATCGCTCTTAAGATGAAACAGGCGGCAGAAGCAGGAGCAAAGGTAATCGATGTTTGCAACGGAGAAAACGACCTTGGATTCCTTAAAGAAATCGCAAAAGCCATCGTTGACAGCGGCAAAGCTAAGAAGGCAGCAGGATATGATGAATTTGCAGCTTCTCTGGCAGATGTAAAAGTTTCAGAAGAAGCAAAGGCAATCGCAGATACATACATGGCAGCTAAAAAGGCTATGATAGTATATCAGCAGAACGTTCTTACAGTGGACGCTGCAACCTTGGTTGCTGACATTGCGCTGGTATCAGGTCATATCGGAACTCCTCGTGACGGTATCCTTCAGGTTAAGGCTAAGAACAATTCTCAGGGCTTAATCGACATGGGAATCACAGCAGGCAAAGAAGCTCTTGAAGGTGTTAAGGCTCTCGTAGTATTCGGCGAAAATGCTGATATAGATACTGAAGGATTAGAATTCCTGGCAGTATGCGATACTCATATGACAGAGCTTGCAGCTAAAGCTGATGTAGTTCTTCCTGGAACGGGATTTGCTTCAACAGACGGTACTTATACCAACACTGAAAGAAGAATTCAGCTTGTTCAGGCAGCTATTGATGAAGACGTATTGTTCAGCAACTGGGAAATCGCAGCAGAAATCGCTCACATCTTTGAAGAAGATTTCGACTGGGACGGAACAGATGATATTTCCGATGAAATGGCTGACACCGTTGACGCATACAAGTATGCTCAGATAGGCGAAGTTCTCGGCGGAGCTTTAGCCCCTACGGAAGAAGCTAAGCTGGTAGCAGTAGCAGACGGCGCTTTGGTAGACGAATTACCTTGCACAGACAGCTTGATGCAGGTAATCACAGACAGACTTCCAAAGCCTGCAAACCCTACAGCTTAATATAAGACTATAAAAGCCAAAGCGGCTACGGTTTTAACCGTAGCTGCTTTTTATGTGCTGCGGTATTTGGGCAGCTTGACCCGCGACCTGCGCCGGATAACTACAATATGCAGAATCTATAACATAATTGCGTGAAATCGCAGAAACGTTGTTGCTATGAGAACACGATTTCGGAAAAACATAACAGTTTTACGTGAAAACACAAAAACGTCGTAGCGCTGCTACGACGTTTTGCATTTTCGCTAACATAATTGCATAAAACCACCAAATCGTGTAACCGGGGAGCTATCCGCAGTATACAAAAACCGGCAAACCCGTATACAAAGTATACGAAATCGCCGGAAAGGTATACTCAAGGTATACACATGAGCAAAAACCGTATACAAAGTATACGAAAACCCGAAATATGTATACCTCGACAGACGGATGCATTATCAAACCGCAGCCGATTTGTTGCCGAGCAATCATCAAAGAAAAATTTTTTTGTAGTATTTCACAAAAAAATACAAAATACCACTTGACATTATTACATATAAGAGTTAATATATCAGTATAAATTTTAAGAAGGAGAAGGATACCAATGCAACAGGTCATTATACTCGGATTAGAACTAATTATCTCAAACAAAAATAATTAAGCATTGATATTCTGCCTGAATCCGAGTAAATGAACTTATATGTATGTTAAAATTGACCTCGTTTCTAATTTCCGGTAGAAACGAGGTTTTTTTATAGAAAAAGAAAGGATTTTTAAGAAATGACAACAGAAATTACAAGTAATGTTGCCGGCATGAAAAACCACACAAAATACAGCATAGGATATTTTATGCCGCCGGTGGAATCGACAAATTGGGTGAAAAAAGACCACATTGAAAAAGCTCCTATATGGTGCAGTGTTGACCTTAGAGACGGAAATCAGGCATTGGTAGTTCCGATGAACCTTGATGAAAAGCTGAGCTTTTTCAAACTACTATGTTCACTCGGTTTTAAAGAAATAGAAGTAGGATTTCCTGCTGCATCGGAAACTGAATATGAATTTCTGAGAACACTTATAGAAAAAAACTTGATACCGGAGGATGTGACGATACAGGTTCTCACTCAGTCAAGAGAACACATAATACGCAAAACCTTCGAGGCTGTTGACGGAGCAAAAAACGTAATCATACATCTTTACAATTCAACATCCGTAGCTCAGAGAGAACAGGTATTCAGAAAGAGCAAAGAGGAGATAAAAAAGATAGCCACATCGGGAGCCGAAATGATAAACGAATATGCAGATAAGTATCCCGATACCAACTTTACCGTCGAATATTCTCCTGAAAGCTTTACGGGAACGGAAATGGAATATGCCCTTGAGGTATGTAATGCTGTGATAGATATATGGCAGCCGAGACCTGACAGGAAGGTAATCATAAATCTTCCTGCAACGGTGTCCATGTCAATGCCGCATGTGTATGCTTCACAGATAGAATACATGAGCAATAACCTTAACTGCAGGGAAAACGTAATCGTATCCCTTCACCCTCACAATGACAGGGGAACGGCCGTAGCCGATTGCGAACTTGGAATCCTTGCAGGAGGAGACAGAGTGGAAGGCACTTTGTTCGGAAACGGAGAACGTACAGGAAACGCAGACATCGTAACCGTTGCCATGAACATGTATTCCCACGGAGTGGATCCTGAACTTGATTTTACAAATATGCCGTACATAGTCGAAAAATACGAAGAGTTCACCGACATGAAAGTCCCTCCGAGACAGCCATACGGAGGAAAACTGGTATTTGCGGCATTTTCCGGTTCACATCAGGACGCAATAGCAAAAGGTATGCACTACAGAGAAGAGAACGAGCCGGACAAGTGGAACGTTCCTTATATTCCAATCGATCCTCATGATGTAAACAGAGTATATGAGGCAGACGTAATAAGAATAAACAGCCAGTCAGGTAAGGGCGGCGTGGCATACATTCTGGAAACAAATTACGGATACCATATACCTTCCGCCATGAGAGAAGAAATAGGCTACCTGATGAAACACGTTTCGGATGTTAAACATAAGGAACTGACGCCGGATAAAATCAACATGATTTTCAACAGCGAATATGTGAACAGAAAAGACAAATACGATTTGAGAGACGCAACATTTAAACGACTGCCTCAATCGGCAAGCTTGGGCGACAACGGAATTGAAGCCGATATAGAAGTTTTAATCGACGGCAAGGCTTATAAGCTGGAAGGCAAAGGAAACGGCCGTCTCGACGCCGTAACTAACGCCCTCAGAAAGGGACCTTATAACATCGAATACGACTTTGTAACTTATGAAGAACACGCCCTTGAGGGAGAATCCAATTCAAGAGCTGCGGCATACGTAGCCATATCTGATAAAAAAGGTAAAATTTTCTGGGGAGTCGGAATTCATAACGATATAATCTACGCATCGGTAAACGCACTTATATCAGCTATAAACAGAGCATTTTAAGGAGGTAGGCCAAATGGGCATGACAATGACGCAAAAAATACTGGCAGACCATGCGGGACTTGAAAAAGTGCAGGCAGGTCAGTTGATTGAAGCTAAGTTGGATATGGTTTTGGGAAACGACATAACCTCTCCGGTAGCTATAAATGAATTTGAAAAAGCAGGCTTTGACAGCGTGTTCGACAAATCCAAAATTTCACTGGTTATGGACCACTTTACGCCTAACAAGGATATTAAAGCGGCGCAGCAGTGCAAACAGACGAGAACCTTTGCAAGAAAGTTTGATATAGACAACTTCTTCGATGTAGGAAATGTAGGCATAGAACATGCGCTGCTTCCGGAAATGGGATTGGTTGCTTCCGGCGAGTGCATCATAGGAGCAGACTCGCATACCTGTACATACGGAGCTTTGGGCGCTTTCTCAACGGGAGTGGGAAGCACCGACATGGCTGCCGGAATGGCAACGGGAAAGGCTTGGTTCAAAGTACCGGAAGCAATTAAAATAGAGCTTACCGGAAAACTGAATAAGTATGTTTCAGGAAAGGATGTAATCCTGCATCTTATAGGAATGATAGGCGTTGATGGCGCATTGTACAAATCCCTTGAATTTATGGGCGACGGATTAAAATCCCTTTCCATGGATGACAGACTGTGCATATCAAATATGGCCATAGAAGCAGGCGCCAAGAACGGAATATTCATGGTGGATGAAGTCACCAGAGAATATATGAAAGGCAGAGTAAACAGAGAGTACAAAGTGTTTGAACCTGATGAAGATGCAGAATACGAAAAGACCGTGACAATCGACCTTTCTCAGCTTAAGCCGACTGTGGCTCTTCCTCATCTGCCTGAAAACACAAAGACCATAGACGAGATAGGCGAAATCAAAATAGACCAAGTGGTAATAGGCTCATGCACCAACGGCCGCTTGGAAGACATGAAAACAGCAGCGGAAATACTTAAGGGCAAGAAAGTTGCAAAGGATGTAAGATGCATAGTGATACCGGCCACCCAGAGCATATATAAAGAGTGCATCAAGGAAGGCTATCTCGATATATTTATAGATGCCGGCTGCGCCGTATCTACTCCGACATGCGGACCTTGCCTTGGAGGATATATGGGCATACTTGCAGAACATGAGAGATGTGTCGCAACCACCAACAGAAACTTCATAGGAAGAATGGGACACAACCTTTCGGAAGTATATTTGGCAAACCCTGCAGTTGCTGCCGCATCGGCGGTAACAGGAAAAATCACTGACCCCAAGGAGGTAATGTAAATGAAGGCACAGGGAAGCGTATATAAATACGGAGATAATATAGACACGGATATAATCATTCCTGCAAGGTATCTGAACACCACAGACAGCAAAGAACTGGCTTCTCACTGCATGGAACCTGTGGATGAAGATTTTTACAAAAAAGTGAAGACAGGTGATATAATGGTAGGTGGCTTTAACTTCGGATGTGGCTCTTCAAGAGAACACGCTCCTATAGCCATAAAAGAATGCGGGGTTTCCTGCGTAATTGCAAAATCCTTTGCGAGGATATTTTACCGCAATGCCATAAATATCGGCCTTGCCATTATGGAATGCCCGGAGGCTGCCGAAAACATAGAAGCAGGAGACGAGGTTTCGGTGGATTTTGAAACGGGAGTAATAACCGACATAACAAAAAACAAAGAATATAAAGCCATGCCTTTTCCTGAATTTATAGATAACATGATAAAAAAAGGCGGACTTCTGAATTCAATAAAATAAATACGAACATAAGAGAGGATAAAATATGCTGACATTAAAAGCATTTGAAGAGGCTACGGAAGTAGTTCAGAAAGTTGCAATTCAGACAAAGCTGGTATACAGCAGTTTTTTGAGCGAACAGACGGGAAACAAGGTCTATCTGAAACCTGAAAATCTGCAAGTGACAGGCGCTTATAAGCTGAGAGGAGCTTATTATAAGATAAGCACTCTTACAGACGAAGAAAGAAGCAAAGGCTTGATTACGGCTTCCGCCGGAAATCATGCCCAGGGAGTTGCTTATGCAGCCAAGGCATACGGATGCAAAGCCGTAATAGTAATGCCTACCACCACACCTCTTATGAAGGTGGACAGAACAAAGAGCTACGGCGCAGAAGTGGTCCTGTACGGAAACGTGTATGACGAAGCTGCGGAACATGCAGCCAAACTGGCAGAGGAAAAGGGCTATACCTTTATTCATCCTTTTGACGATTTGGCAGTAGCTACAGGTCAGGGAACCATCGCCATGGAGATCGTAAAAGAACTGCCGTTGGTTGATTACATACTTGTTCCTGTAGGAGGAGGCGGACTTGCAACGGGAGTATCCACACTGGCAAAGCTTCTCAATCCTAAGATTAAGGTAATAGGTGTGGAACCTGAGGGTGCAAACTGCCTGCAAGCTTCCATAAAGGCAGGCAAACCGGTTACACTTAAAAACGTTTCCACAATCGCTGACGGTACCGCTGTAAAGACTCCGGGTAAAAACATTTTCCCTTATCTGCAGGCAGGCCTTGACGATGTGATTACAGTCAAAGATGACGAATTAGTGGTAGCTTTCCTCGATATGGTGGAAAATCACAAATATATAGTTGAAAATTCCGGATTGCTTACGGTAGCTGCTTTAAAACACCTTGATGTAAAGGGCAAAAAAGTCGTATCCATACTGAGCGGCGGCAACATGGACATCATAACCATGTCTTCGGTAGTACAGCTCGGACTGATTATGAGAGACAGAATCTTTACCATTTCCGTTCTCTTGCCTGACAAGCCGGGTGAGCTTGTGAGGGTAGCTTCTATCATAGCAAAAGAGCAGGGCAACGTTATTAAGCTTGAACACAATCAGTTTGTAAGTACCAACCGTACAGCAGCAGTGGAGCTTAAGATAACCATAGAAGCTTTTGGACCGGAGCATAAAAACTCCATATGCAAGGCTCTCGAAGCGGACGGATATAAACCTAAACAGATAAGCGTACTGATGTAGGAACCTGAAAGGAGATACAATGAATTATAAGATAGCGGTGATACCCGGCGACGGTATCGGTCCTGAAGTTACACGGGAAGCGGTCAAAGTCCTTGACGCCGTCGCAAAGAAATTCGGACACACCTTTGAATACAACTACCTGCTTGCAGGCGGCGCTGCCATAGACGAAAAGGGCAAATGCCTGCCGGAAGAAACCGTAAAGGCAGCAAAGGACAGCGACGCCGTTCTTTTAGGCGCTGTGGGAGGCCCTAAATGGGATAACCTGCCCGGCGAGGAAAGACCTGAAAAAGCCTTGCTCGGACTCAGAAAGGCACTGGGACTTTTTGCCAATCTAAGACCGGCAATCATGTTCGATGAACTTAAAGGAGCTTGTCCTCTCAAAGAGGAAAAGGTGGAAGGCGGACTTGATATACTTGTAGTCAGAGAACTTACAGGAGGCATATATTTCGGAGAGCGGGGAGTAAAAGACACCGACGATATGGGCAAAGCTGCCTACGATGTGGAAATGTATTCCGAAAAGGAAGTAGAAAGAGTAGCCGAAATCGCTTTCAGCATGGCTATGAAGAGAAATAAAAAAGTCACAAGCGTAGACAAGGCAAACGTACTGGAAAGTTCAAGACTTTGGAGAAAGACCACTGCAAAAGTCGCTGAAAAATATCCTGAAGTTTCTCTGGAAAACTTTTATGTGGACAATGCAGCAATGCAGCTTGTATATAATCCGAAACAGTTTGACGTAATAGTTACGAGCAACATATTCGGCGACATCCTGTCGGATGAGGCCAGCATGATTACAGGTTCCATAGGAATGCTGCCTTCGGCAAGCCTTGCTGAAGGAGAGTTCGGAATGTACGAACCTGTCCATGGCTCCGCACCTGATATCGCAGGCACAGGAAAAGCCAATCCAATGGCGGCCGTACTTTCTGCAGCGATGATGTTAAAATATACTTTCGGATTGTCAGAGGAATCCGACGCCATAGAAAATGCAGTCAAGAAAGTGCTTGGCGAGGGATACAGAACTCCTGATATAATGACAGAAGGCAAAACCCTTATAACCACGTCGGAAGCAGGTACTCTGATTGCAGACAGAATATAAGGCGAGGATAAGATAACATGCATAATTTAACAGAGGATTTAATTATATATTCCGGATATGAAAATCAGTCTGTTTTGGCAAAAATGGCTGAACTTTGCAGCCTGCCCGGCAGGCTTGACGAAGGGCATAAGAAACAGGCAGGGACATGTGCTTCCGAAGTTGTCCGGGAAATTATAAAAACATCTTTTGAATACGGACTGAGCGGAAATCTGTGGCACGGATACATAGCTCTTTACATAGCGTTAAACGAAAATCCTTTTTCGCTGGCTTATGAAATGACGTCCGGCGCCCCGAAACAAGGCGGAGTGGATGAGCTTGCAAAACATGATTTGAAAATTTTAAAGGAGTTGTTCGACTATGACTTGTCTCTCTTAGACGACAAGCTAAAAGTGAACTACTTTTCGGTATTAAAGAATTGCGAAAACTCCGATGCCAAGCTGTCCGACCAAGGCATAAACGTAAAATATCTGAAAGATATGCTCGAAACAGCAAAGAACGATGAAGAGTTCTTTGCTTGCACGGTTTCATTCTATAAGGAAAAAGGCGTTGGGCTTATAGGTCTGAACAAAGCATTTACCGTAAAAGGCGATGAAGACAGTTACAGACTTTCCCCTGTAAGAGTTACGGAAAAAGTCAATCTTTCCGACCTTGTAGGATATGAAGTCCAAAAACAGAAGCTTACGGAAAATACGGCAGCCTTTTTAAAAGGCAAGCCGGCCAACAATGTCCTTTTGTACGGAGACGGAGGGACAGGCAAATCAACAAGCGTAAGAGCGATAGCAAGCCGATATTATGACGAAGGGCTTCGCATGATTCAGATATACAGACATCAGATGAAGCATCTCAACCGCATAATATCTGAAATCAAAAACAGAAATTATAAATTTATAATTTACATGGACGATTTGTCTTTCGAGGATTTTGAAACGGAATACAAATACCTGAAAGCAGTCATTGAAGGAGGTCTTGAACCAAGACCTGAAAACGTGCTTATATATGCGACTTCCAACAGAAGACACCTGATTAAAGAAACATGGAAGGACAGAACGGACATGGAGCATACAGGCGATTTGCACAGAAGTGATTCCATGGAAGAAAAACTCAGTCTGGCAGAGAGATTCGGAGTGCAGATATACTACGGAAAGCCTACCATAGAAGAGTTTCACAAAATAGTAGAAGCCTTGGCTTTAAGAGAAAACATACATACTGATATGGAAGTTCTCCACGGCGAAGCTACCAAATGGGAAATTCGCCACGGAGGAATTTCGGGCAGAAGCGCAAGACAATTTATCGACTACATAAAAGGAACGGAGGACGATTTAAAATGAAAATGACAGGCGCAGAACTGGTTATGAACGTGCTGCTGGAACACGGCGTAGATACCGTGTTCGGATATCCGGGAGGAACAGCTTTGTTCTTGTATGATGAATTATATAAATACAGCGATAGGATAAAGCATGTTTTGGTTGCTCACGAGCAGGGCGGCGCACATGCGGCAGACGGATATGCAAGAGCAACCGGAAAGACGGGAGTTGCATTTTCCACCAGCGGACCGGGAGCAACAAATCTTGTAACGGGTATAGCTACGGCATATATGGACAGCATTCCTACCGTATTTATAACGGCAAATGTAGGAAAGCATCTGATAGGCCGTGATGCATTTCAGGAAGTATGCATCACCGGTGTGACTTTCCCTATTACAAAACACAATTATTTTGTAAACAATAAAGAAGATTTGGCAGATGCTTTAAGAAACGCTTTCAGAATTGCTAATGAGGGTCGAAAGGGACCTGTACTTGTGGACATAACCAAAGACGTTACACAGGCAATAGTTGACTATGAACCTGTAAAACCTTATCCGCTGCGTAAAGTGGAAACAGAAAACTGCGAAGCAAAGGCTGAGAAGTTTGCCAAATACATAAATTCCTCAAGCAAACCTGTAATTCAGGTGGGCGGAGGCGTAATAGCGTCAGAAAGCTATAAAGAAGTTATTGCTCTTGCCGAAAAGGCAGATATACCTGTGGTAACCACTCTCATGGGCATGGGAGCAGTTCCGTCCTCTGATAAGAGATATTTCGGAATGCTTGGAATGCATGGCTCATATGCAGCCAATAAATGTATTGCCGAAGCTGATTTGATTTTGACTTTAGGATGCAGATTCAGCGACAGAGTGGCTCTTAAGCCTGACCAGTTCGGTAAAAAAGCAAAAATTCTTCAGGTAGATATAGATAAGAGCGAAATAAACAAAAACGTCAGCGTAACAGATTGCATAATAGGCGATTGCAAAGATGTTTTGGACGTGCTTATTCCAATGGTCAATGAGGCAGACCACAGCCAGTGGCTGGCTCAGATAAACAAATGGAATGAAGAAAAACCTATGAAGGTTAAAGAATGCTATGGAAAGATGAATCCGCAGGAAATCATAGAATATATCTGTGACAATACTGATAAGGAAACCATATATGTTACCGACGTAGGACAGCATCAGATGTGGGCGGCTCAATATGTTAAACAGACAAAACCGAGAAATTTCCTTTCCAGCGGAGGTCTCGGAACCATGGGATTCGGTTACGGCGCAGCCATAGGCGCACAGATGGGAAATCCGGACAAGAGAGTAATCCATTTCACCGGAGACGGTTCTTTCCATATGAACCTCAATGAGGCATGCACAGCGGTTTCAAACAATTTGCCTATAATAACCGTAATCTTTAACAACAGGGTTTTAGGTATGGTATATCAATGGCAGACAGCATTTTACGGACAGAGATATTCCAATACGACTCCCGAAAGAAAGACCGATTTTGTAAAACTCATAGAAGCTTTCGGAGGTCACGGCTTTAGGGTAAACACCATGGAAGAGCTTAAAGAAGCTTATGAAAAGGCGCTTAAGATAAACGGTCCCGTATGGATTGACTGCAACATCGCAGTTGAAGACAAGGTGTTACCGATGATTCCAAATGGCAAAACCATTGACGACATGTTGTTTGAATAGGTGAAAGGGGACAGACATGAAAAAGGAAGTAGTTAGTATTTACGTTGATAATAAGGCCAACGTATTGACAAGAGTTGTGAGCCTTTACGGCAGAAGGGGTTTTAACATCGACTCCCTCACCGTTTCTGCGACCAACGACCCGGATATTTCAAGAATAACCATAGTATTTGAGGGAGATAACCTTACCCTTAATCAGATTATTGCTCAGACGGAAAAGCTGGAAATTGTCAGAAGTATCAAGACCCTTGAAGGCAAGAACAGTTTCTTCAGAGAACTCCTCATGGTCAAGATAGCAGCAGACAAGGAAAAGAGGAGAGAAATAAAAGAAATCACCGATATATACAGAGCTAAGATTATCAGCCTTGAAAAGGATATGATGGTTCTTGAACTTACGGGAGCCCCGGATAAGCTGGATGCTTTTCTGAATATACTTGATGATTACGATATAGTTGATATTTGCAGAACAGGTGTCACCGGTATCGAAAAATAAATAATTAAAAATAAAAAGGAGAGAGAAAAATGGTAAATAAGTATTATGATTCAGATTGTAATTTTGGTATGCTCGACGGCAAGACAGTTGCCATAATCGGATTCGGAAGTCAGGGACACGCTCATGCGATGAACCTGAAAGAAAGCGGCGCAAACGTAGTTGTAGGTTTAAGACCGGGCTCAGCTCATACAGCAAAAGCAGAAGCAGCAGGAATCAAAGTTCTGGGCGTTGAAGAAGCAGCAGAAGCAGGCGATATCGTTATGATTCTTACACCTGACGAATTGCAGGCTAAGTTATACAAAGAACAGATTGAAAAACACATGAAACCCGGCAATGTTCTTGCTTTTGCACACGGCTTCAACATTCACTTTAACCAGATAATCCCGTCAAAGGATTTGGACGTAATCATGATTGCTCCTAAGGGTCCGGGACACACCGTAAGAAGCCAGTATGTAGAGGGCAAAGGCGTTCCAAGCTTAATCGCTGTTTATCAGGACGCTTCCGGCAAAGCTAAAGATTATGCTCTTGCATATGCAAGCGGAATCGGCGCAGGCAGAGCCGGAATTCTTGAAACTACGTTTAAAGAAGAAACAGAAACAGACCTCTTCGGCGAACAGGCAGTTCTCTGCGGCGGCGTAACCGAACTGATGAAAGCGGGCTTTGACACATTGGTAGAAGCAGGTTATGAACCTGAAATGGCATACTTTGAATGTATCCACGAAATGAAACTCATCGTTGACCTTATCAACGAAGGCGGATTCGACAAGATGAGATATTCAATCTCCAACACTGCTGAGTACGGCGATTACAGAACAGGCAGAAGACTTATCACCGAAGAAACCAGAAAAGAGATGAAGAATGTCTTAAGAGAAATCCAGGACGGTACTTTTGCAAGCGAATTCATTCAGGAATTCAACGCCGGCGGCAAGGCAAGATTCTTGGCTACCAGAAAGATGGAAGCTTCTCACCTGTTGTGCAAAGTTGGCGCTGAGCTGAGAAGCATGATGAGCTGGTTAAAGAAATAATCGGTTTTCGAGAGGTTATTAACTATGAAATTAAGAAGTAAACAGGTTACCGAAGGCGTAGAAAAGGCCCCGATGAGGAGCCTGTTCTATGCTATGGGATATACTGAAGAAGAGCTGTCAAAACCGCTTATAGCGGTGGTTTCGGCTCACAGCGAAATAGTTCCGGGACACATGCATCTTGATAAAATTACAGAGGCTGTAAAAGCAGGCGTAAGAATGGCGGGAGGCACACCGATAATGGTGCCTGCCATAGGAGTCTGCGACGGAATAGCCATGGGACATATCGGAATGAAATATTCTCTGGCAAGCCGTGAACTTATTGCAGACAGCGTAGAGACCATGGTAATGGCTCACGCTTTTGACGGAGCGGTTCTTGTTCCAAACTGCGATAAGATAGTTCCCGGCATGGTCATGTCAGCAGTAAGAATGAACATACCTGCAATAGTATGTTCAGGCGGTCCTATGATGTCAGGTCTTGTAGGCGGCGTTGAAACCAGCCTTTCAAAGATGTTCGAGGCTGTAGGAGCAAGAAAAGCCGGCATTATAGATGACGAGGGACTGCTGGAATATGAGCAGAATACCTGTCCGGGATGCGGCTCATGCTCCGGAATGTATACTGCCAACAGCATGAACTGTCTGTGCGAAGCAATCGGAATTGCGCTGCCGGGTAACGGAAGCATTCCGGCAGTTTCAAGCCGCAGAATCATGCTTGCAAAACATGCAGGTATGGCAGTTATGAATCTGGTTGAAAAAGACATCAAGGCGAGAGACATAATAAACGAAAAGTCAATCAGAAACGCCATAGCATGCGACATGGCCCTCGGCTGTTCATCCAACAGCGTGCTTCATCTTCTTGCTATTGCCCATGAGGCAGGAGTTAAAGTTGATTTGAACATGTTTAACGAAATCAGCCAGGTAACTCCGAACCTGTGTCACTTGGCACCTGCCGGAGGAACCCACATGCATGACCTTGAAAATGCAGGAGGAGTTCCTGCAGTAATGGCTCAGCTGGCGTCAAAAGGCCTGATAGACACATCGCTTCCTACAGTCAGCGGCAAGACCGTAGGTGAAAATATAAAAGGTCGCATTATCAAGGATGAAAATTCCATTAGACCGATTGATAATCCTTACAGCAGTACCGGCGGAATAGCTATCCTCTGGGGAAATATCGCAAAGGACGGCTGCGTAGTAAAGAGAAGCGCAGTGGCTCCCGAAATGCTGGTTCATTCAGGACCTGCCAGGGTTTTTGACAGCGAAGAGGAAGCTATCGAAGCTATCTATGCAGGAGATATAAAGGACGGTCAGGTAGTTGTCATCAGATACGAAGGCCCTAAGGGAGGACCGGGCATGAGAGAAATGCTCAATCCTACCAGCGCTCTTGCAGGAATGGGCCTTGATAAGACCGTGGCCCTTATTACGGACGGCCGCTTCAGCGGAGCAAGCAGGGGAGCATCCATAGGACACGTAAGTCCTGAAGCCGCTGACGGAGGCACCATAGGACTTATCGAGGAAGGCGATATAATAGATATCAATATCCCTGAATATTCCATAAATGCGAGAGTATCCGACGAAGAATTTGAGAAGCGCAAAAAATCTTATGTGAAACCTGAGCCGAAAATAAAGAGCGGTTGGCTCGAAAGATATTCAAGACTGGTTTCATCAGCAAATACAGGCGCCGTTCTTAAATAAGCTCACCGTAAAGGAAAGAGAAATAAAAACAGAGCTCGTAGGCATAAAATTAAAATTTAAAAAGGCGGCAGAGTGCGAAAGCTTTGCCGCTTTTTTATTTTCCAAACTCTCTCTTAGGGCTTGACAAAGGGGGACGGCGTAAATATAATTTATGTTATATAACAAGAATTATAAATAGGAGAGTAACCATGCCCCCAAGAGCGAAAATCACAAAAGAAATGGTAATAGATGCAGCTTTTGAAATCACACGAGATGCGGGCGCCAAAAATGTCAACGCACGAACAGTTTCAAAAAAGCTCGGCTGCTCCACCCAGCCTGTCATGTATCATTTTGCCAAAATCGAGGATTTGAAAAAAGCTGTCTACGATAAATCAAATTGGTTTCATACGGAATATCTTATGAATGTCAATCCATGCGAAGATGTCATGCTTGGAATAGGGCTCAATTATATTCGTTTTGCAGTGAAAGAGCCAAATTTGTTCTGTTTCCTTTTCCAGTCGGGTTTTGCCTCTGAAAACAGCATACTGCAAATGGTGGATGCAGAGGAGCTTAAACCTGTCATTTCCGCAATGCAAAAGGAGATGCAGTTAGATGAGAAGCAGACAAAAGAGGTTTTTCTGACCCTTGCTTTATTCGTTCACGGATACGCAAGTATAATCGCCAATAATTCATTGGAATTTGACGAATCTGCTGCGGCAGCTCATTTAGAGCGTGTATATATTGGGGCGATACTTGCGTTACAGGAGGAAATAAAATGAAAAAATTATATGAGAAAAATCAGCTTACATTTGCCATTGTCTGGATTGTGATTTATTGTGTTCTGCAATCCTTAGCCAATCCGCTGAACGAAAAAATCGGGATCCCATATTCAGCCAGCGCCGTTTTCTGCATCTTGCAGGCTGTTTTCCTATTTGCCTTTATGAAGCAAAATGGCTTGCTTAAAAAATATGGACTTTGTAAATCCTCCGTTCCTGCCGGACGATTCCTTTACTATATACCGCTGATGATTTTAGCAACTGAAAATATTTGGAACGGTATAGCTGTCAATTACTCCTTTATGGGTATAATTTGCCGCGTTGCAGCTATGCTTTGCGTTGGATTTGTAGAAGAAATTATTTTCAGAGGCTTTCTTTTCAAAGCAATGGCCAAAGACAATGTAAAATCTGCGATTATTGTTTCAAGCGTGACTTTTGGCATAGGGCATCTGATAAACCTGTTCAACGGCAGCGGCATGGAGCTGGTAAATAATCTCTGCCAAATTGTTTTTGCAGTAGCGGTAGGCTTTCTGTTTGTAACAATATTTTATCGCAGCGGAAGTCTGATTCCATGTATTATTACTCATTCTGCCATTAACAGCCTCAGCACTTTTTCCAATGAAGCGGGAATTACATCAGAAAAGCAAATAATTTATATTTTAATCCTGCTTGTGCTTACTGTCATTTACACTTTAATTCTCACAAAGACATTGCCCAAAGAGCAAAGCCAATATTCCGATAGCGATGTTGGCTCTTGCTGAGCCTAAAGGGCAAAAAGCCAACACAAGTTTACATAAAACCTCAAAAGCCACGTCGAAATGCGTCGATGTTGGCTTTTTTCAGTTAAGATACAAATTTGGCCTACAGTTTCACCGTTTTCTGTAGGCCAAATTTAAAATACATGTTCAAAAAGCCAACATCAGAAAGCCGCCTCCTCGCCGCCATGCTTACCGGCAAAATCCGTCATACATTGTATGAGGGTTTCCGTAAAAAATGCTGCCTCAGGCATACAATTTGAGAAAAAACGTATACAAAGTATGACAAAATCGGAAATAAGTGTACCTCAAACATAGATAAGTATTCCGCTCGCAGGGGGCTCTGCATTTTTTTGTCATAAAACCTTGTCCTACTCATAGAATGTAATAATCTAAAGAAAAGGGGACACGCATATGAATGCTTTCGGAGAAATTTTAAACAGACTGCCGCCGGGCATAAGCTATGAATTATCAATGCTTCCGGACACGGTTGTTTCAGAACTTGAAGAAATACGCCTCAGGTGCGGGCAGAGCATTAAGATTCAATACGGAAACAGAGAGAAGAATCTTACGAGAATTACAACAAAAGAAGAACTTCAGAAAACACTCAACAATCTCATAAAGTTTTCTTACTATGCATATGAAGATGACTTGGCCAAAGGTTTCGTGACTATCAGCGGCGGACACAGGGTGGGAATCTGCGGCAAAGCCGTAATAAAGAACAACCAGCCGGCTTTGATAAAAGAAATCAGCTCTATGAATATAAGATTTGCAAAAGAAATAAAAGGCTGCGCCAATTCACTGATTCCCATACTGATTAAAGATAAAAATCCCGTAAACACCTTAATCGTTTCGCCTCCCGGATGCGGCAAGACCACATTGCTCAGAGATATGGCCCGGGTTTTGAGCCGCAGGCAGATAAAAGTCGCCATATGCGATGAACGTTCTGAAATCGCCGGAATGTACGATTCATGTCCGAGTTTTGATTTGGGCACAAGAACCGACGTCCTTGACGGATGCGACAAGATTTACGGAATTCCCATGCTCATAAGAGCCATGTCGCCTCAGGTGATTATAACAGACGAGATAGGAAAAACAGGAGACGCAAAGGCCATACAGCAATGTCAAAATGCAGGCGTAAAGCTCATAACCTCCATACACGGTTCGTGCGAACAAGACATCTTGGAATCGGATATAGGGCCACTGGTTGAAAAGAATGTTTTTCAAAATATAATATATCTTTCTTCTGACAAAGGCCCCGGGACTATAAAGGAGATAAAAAGTGTTTAAAGCAGCAGGGCTTCTCGGAATCGTTATAGCTTCGGGGATGATAGGAATCATGAAGTCCAAAGATTTGAAGAGAAGAATAAACCTTTTAGAAGACTTTCTTCAGATGATTATTGAGATAAAAGGTCAGATAAACTACTTCAGAGAGCCTCTGCCCGATATCTTCTGCAAATTGAAGAAAACAGGCGATTCAAAGGCCTTTTCACTTTTGGAGGAACTACGAACCGAATTGCTTGAAAACAACGGTGAAATCGTAGAAATTTGGCCTCAGAAGGCAGAATACTTGTACGAGAAGGAGCCTGTTACACCGGATGACATGGAAATATTTAAATATCCCGGCGAATTTATAGGTCAAACCGATTTCGAAAATCACATATACCATTTTTCATATTTGGAAGAAAGGCTGAAAAAACAGATAAAAGAAGCTCAAAGCGAATTTATGAAAAAAGGCCCCATGTACAGTAAAATAGGATTTTTTCTGGGAGCCATAGGGGCGATATTACTTATTTGAGAGGTAGCATACATATGTCCTTTGACGTAAATATTTTATTCAAAATTGCGGCGATAGGCATCGCCATAGCTTTGCTTAATCAGATTTTAACAAAAGCGGGACGTGACGAAGAAGCCATGATGACGACCCTGGCAGGTGTGATAATCGTGCTTGCGATTATTATCAAGATGATAAGCGAGTTCTTTGATACGGTAAAAGTATTTTTGGAATTTTAACTATGATGATACTGCTGAAGATTTGCGCTGTAGGCATAGCAGCGCTGGTGATAATTTCGCTGATAAAAGTATACAAGCCCGAATTTACGGTGGAAGCGATATTGTGCGTCAGCATAATACTTCTTTATTTTCTAGTAGACAGCCTGAAAAACGGGTTCGGCTTTTTATCTGATATTTACGGGCAGTTGTCTTACGGAAAAGAATACTTTCCCATAATATTGAAAGTCCTCGGAATAGCATATATAACTGAATTTACGGTTGCGCTGTGTCAGGACGCAGGAGAAAAATCCATAGCGAGCAAGATAGAACTTGCGGGAAAAATAGCCATTTTCTTTGCATCCATACCCGTTTTTACTTCTCTTCTTGACTTGCTCGACAGTTTAATATAATGGAATATCAACAAATATTGGAAGAACAATTTAATAATGTGATAGACGAGCAAAGCACGGATATGCTTACCCAGCAGGCAGAAAGCATTACATCCGGCATAGCTTCGCAGTTTTCAATGGAAAACATATTCAACGCCATGATAGAGGGCAGAAGCATATTTGACAGCCCGGCCGTCATAGAAAGCCTGAAAGACCTGTTTTTCCTGGAAATAAAGAGCGCTTTGATTCTGAGCGTAGAAATTTTAAGCATCTGCATAATAATAGGCGTGCTTAAAGGACTGTCAGATTCTTTTAACAGCAAGTCGGTATCGGATATAAGTATGCTCGTATGCAGCATGGTTATAATAGGAATTTCCATAAGCAACTTTACAGGTACATATTCGCTCGCTGCGGACTCGGTGGATACCATGGTAAACACCATGGAAATACTGATGCCCGTACTTATAGGAATATTGATATCCACAGGAGCGGTGGCATCGGGCACTATTTTGAGTCCCATGATAATAGGGGCGGTTACAGGTATATCCTTTATAGTAAAAACATTTGTCCTGCCGGCGCTATTTACGGCAACTGTTTTGGGGCTCATAAATTGTTTAACAAAAAAAGATTATGTAAACAAGCTTGCAAAACTGATAAGAAACGCTTCGGTGGCCGTAACAGGGCTTCTGTTGGTAATCCTTACGGGAGTAATAAATATTCAGGGGCTCTTATCCGATACATCCGACGGACTGCTTATAAATACCGCCAAATACTCTCTAAGCACGTTTATTCCCATAGTGGGAGGATTTACTGCCGATACGGTGGAATTGTTTTTAAGATGCATGTCGTCCATAAAAAGCGTGGTGGGCATATTCGGAATCGTATTGCTGGTGGTTCTTATGCTGGTGCCTCTTATAAAGATCCTTATAATAGCCGTAATATACAAAATCACGGCAGCTCTGGCCGAGCCCATTACCGATTCAAAGATATCGGACGGGTTAAATGACATGGGCAGCTGCCTTATATCAATAGGCGCAATCATGTTTTTTACTTCGCTGCTCTTTATCATGTTTATCACTACCATAATAAAAATAGGAGGCGGTTAATGGAGCAGGTTTATATTTGGATAAAAGATATTTTTCTTGTCATCATATCGTTGTCTTTTTTTCAGATACTTATTCCGGACTCAAAGATGGAAAAATATCTCAAGTTTATTTTTTCCATTATTATTCTTGCCATAATATCAAGTCCTGTCATTTATTTATTAAAAGGGGAGTAATAATTAAATAAGACATTCATATAAATAGGAGTGAGATGATGTTTGAAAAGATTACCGGAAAGGAAAACTTCATTAAAATCATAACGGTGCTGTTGATAGCTTCCGTGGGGATTTTGGCTCTCAGCATTCTTACGGAAGGCTCGGATAGCCGCAAGCAGATAATAGACGGCGACGGAGGTTCCGAAGAGCAGCTTTGCAGCGTACTGTCCGGCATTAAGGGAGTTGGTGAGGTTGAAGTCATGGTGCAGTACAACGAAGATTATACCGTGGCCGGCGTCATAGTAACTGCGGAAGGCGGTTCAGACCCCGTAATTGCAAATGATTTGACAAGAGGGGTAGCTACTCTGTATAACATTCCGGTTTCAAGCGTAATAGTTTTTGAAAAAGAACAGGGGGAATGACTTTGAAAAAGAAGTTTAGTTATAAGGACATTTTGTATAAGAGCAAAAGAATGGCTGTTCTGGGCCTGGTAGTTGTATTCGGAACGGGTATAATAGTGTCATCCAATTTAGATAAAAAGGATGAAGTTCCTGTCCATGACGGCGAAGTTTTGGTAGACAGTCTCGCCGTATCCGAGGAAGACACTCAGGCGGCCAAAGGTGATTTTGATTCCATGCGTGCTCAGCTCGAACTTGAGAGGAACAAGCTCATAGCCACTCTCGATTCGACCATAAACAACAGCAGCAATGAAGGAGAAAAAAGCAATGCCTCCGAAGAGAAAAAGAGAATAATGGATTATATGGAAAAAGAGCTGGCAATTGAGAGCCTGATAGAGTCCAAAGGTCTTCCGGATTCATTTGTACTTATCACCGAGAGCAGTATAAGCGTAACCGTGGATTTACAGGAACTTGATACAAATACGGTTACAAAGATCTGTGACATAGTTATGCGTGAGACGGGAAAATCCGCAGACAAGATAATAATTCAAAGTAAATATTGATATATCCGTCATAAAAGCGCTTACCGAGGGAATAACAACGGTAGGCGCTTCTTTTATTGTCTTGAAAATTTAGCAATTTCTTGACACTGAATGTATATTTATGTATAATTACCCTACAAAATTTTTACTTTTTACCGATAGGAGGGCGGGTATAATGCGAATACGACAGAAGCAGAAGCTTTCTCATCTGTTTGGGCTTGCTATTGGGCTCTTTGCCCTATGGATATTGCTTTCGGGAAAATTTGAAATAAAATTTCTGCTCATAGGTTTATGTTCTTCTTTGGTTATTTCTTATATTTGTCTGCCGTTCCTTATGATTGAAAATCCCGATAGCGGAAAAAAATTCTTTGTATTCGGCATAAATTATCTTAAACTTTTTTCCTACTGTCTTTGGCTTCTCGGAGAAATTTTCAAATCAAGTCTTGATGTTATACGTGAAATATTAAAGATACAAATGGACTATGAACCCAGCATAGTATATTTTTCCATGCCTTATGAAAACCCCATGGCGAGCGTAACTCTTGCCAATTCGATTATATTGACTCCCGGAACCATAACAATAGACGTCATGGAGGGAGGAATATTTGAAATTCACGCTTTGAGCAAATCTGCCGCAGAAGACATGCTTAGCGGCGACATGCCGAAAAGGGTGGCATCTCTGTTCGGCGAAACATGCGAGTTCAAACCGCTGCCCGAACTGACCGTGACAGGCTCCGAAAAAGGAGGGAAATTTATATAAATGAAAACGTTTTTTATCTGTTATCTCATCGGCATAATATTTTTGACTTTGCTTATGCTTATACCTCTCTTCAGGGAAAAAAGCGTCTATAACCGCTTCACAGGCATATTGGTTATGTGCACCAATGTGATTCTGATTCTTGTGCTCATCGGATTTATAGACGGGCGCAGAGATATGTATGTGGATATTGCCATATCATATGCCGTACTTGGATTTATAAGTTCCGTCATAGTTGCCAAGTTCCTCGGAAGCAAAGGAGGAAACAATGGAAATTAGAAATATACTTACGGTTATTTTTATGACGGCAGGCTTTATAAGCTTTGCAGCTTCAGCCATAGGCGTGTTCAGAATGAAAGATTTTTACTGCCGCCTTCATGCCGCAGGCGTATGTGAATCGGCAGGTCTGGTGCTTTGCAGCATAGGACTTCTTATATATGAAGGCTTTAATATAACGGGCATAAAGATTTTCATGGTATTTCTGGCCGTATTTATCGCAAGCCCTATAGGGACTCATATTATCGCCAGAGTAGCATACAAGAGACATCTGCAGGTCTCTGCCGAAAAAGAACTAAGGAAAGAGGAGAGAAAATAACATGCCTATACTTTTACTGGAAGGGCTCTTGCTGATAGCTATGATAGCCATAGCTGCGGCAATAATACTTGGAAAAAAGCTGCTGGCCGCAACTGTCATATACTGCGGCTTCAGCCTTATCGCAATGCTGCTCTACACCGTTGTTGGAGCTGCGGACGTGGCATTTACGGAGGCCGTAATCGGAACCATATCCACGGTATATTTCATCATAGCCATAAAATCCATAAAGGGAAAGAGGGCAGATGATGAAAGAAAATAAAAGCAGAAAAAAATTAGCGGCAGGATTGATTATCGTAATAATAGCGGTGGGAACAGCCGCAGTGAAAATAGGCGCATTTTTGCCTACCATAGGTGATGCGGACACGCCTGCCAACAGCTATGTGGCCAATTATTATATAACCAATGCCGTAAAGGAAACTCATTCTTACAATATCGTTACTGCGGTGCTTGCGGATTACAGAGGCTTTGATACTCTGTTCGAAACATGTGTGCTGTTTCTGTCAGCGCTGGTAACCATGATGGTTCTCTTTGGCAAAGAAAAAGTACCGAAAATGCCGGTAAAAAACCTTGCCGAAGATAAATACAGCGCGGCTTTCGGCGGCGACATAATGGATGCATCTTTTCGCATAGTAGTTCCAATCATACTTATTTACGGAATATACGTGCTGTTCCACGGCGAAATCAGTTTGGGCGGCGGATTCCAAGCAGGAGCCCTGATTGCCTGCGCATACCTCTTGGACAGAATCATACCGAGCATAAGAATGGGACGGGGAAAGATAAAGGAGGAAACTGCGCTGATTATTGCAAGTATGGGAGCTTTCTTCTACGTTATTACCGGAATTCTGCCCATGTTCAATGGAGGGAACTTTCTCGAATTTGCAAAGCTGCCTTTCGGCAGCAGCCTTGCGGCGGAAAGTATTGTAAAACTACACACGGCAGGCATCCTCATGATAGAAGTGGGAGTTACCGTTTGCGTTATGGGCGTTATTATAGCCATTCTTGAAGTAGTGCTTGAAAGGACGGATTTTGATGAGTGAACTAATTGAAAAACTTGAATTTTTCCTTGCAGACAGAGGAATATACATGCTGACCCTCATATTGTTTGCCGTTGCCGTCTATGGAATGATTGCATGCGGCAACTACATGAAGAAGCTTATGTGCATGAACATGATGCAGGTTTCCATAATATTCTTTTTCCTTACCTTTGGGCAAAAGAACGGTGGAACTCTGCCTGTTGCCATAGATGAAGTCCTGTCAGCCGAAGCATATATAAATCCGCTGCCTCATGCGCTGATGCTTACAGCCATAGTGGTCAGCCTCGGAACAACGGGGGTGGGTCTTGCGTTGCTTATGAGAATAAAAGACATATATGGAACCATTGAGGAAGACCGGATTACCGGGGACGGAGGTAAAAAACAATGAATCAGATAGCAGACCACCTGCCTGTACTCGTAATTCTATTGCCTCTTTGCGGAACGCTTCTGTGTCCCATAATAAGTCACTTCAATATAAACGCCGGAAAGAGGACAGTAATAACCGCGCTGTTTCTTTCGATAGTATGCGCCGTTTTACAGCTGATACAAGTTATAACTACAGGAGAAGCTATTCATTACTGGCTTGGCGGCTGGGCTCCTCCTATAGGTATTGAGTTTGTAATAGACGGGCTTAACGGAGTTGTCATACTGCTTGTGGCAATCATATCCTTTACGACTGCACTTTACAGCAGCCCCTTTGAAAAGCTCGAAAGAATCGACAGGATTCATTCTGCCGGGTATTACTCAATGTTGGCTTTTTTATCGGTGGGACTTTTGGGACTGTCTTCAACGGGAGATGCGTTTAACTTATATGTATTTATGGAAATAACG
The DNA here is from genome assembly GCA_021769295.1 of Bacillota bacterium. Taxonomy (GTDB): domain Bacteria; phylum Bacillota; class Clostridia; order Peptostreptococcales; family Anaerovoracaceae; genus Fimisoma. The sequence goes on from JAETTD010000007.1 coordinate 50,927, forward strand.
GCCATATCGGGATACGGCCTTATCGCTGTAGGAGAAGACAAGGGGCCTATAGCGTCTTTCCGGTACCTGATGACGGGAACAATAGGAGCCTGCATGTATCTGCTTGGAATAGGCTTTCTCTATGCAGCTACAGGAACTCTGAACATGGCTGATTTGGCAGACAGGCTCACCGGCCTTATGGACAGCCCTTTAATCGTAATGTCAGCTGCATGCTTAATTGTAGGCTTCGGTATAAAGATGGCCTTGTTCCCGCTCCACGGCTGGCAGCCGGCAGCTCATTCCTATGCACATCCTGCGGCAGATCCGATGATAGCGGGTATCATGATTAAAATTCCCGCATATGCCATGCTGAGGTTTTTCTTTTGCATATTTGACGAGCAGAGCCATGTTATGCAGCTGTTCTTTAATGCCATAGGCGTAATGGCAGTGATTGGCATACTGTTCGGTTCTCTCAAAGCGCTGCGCTATGACACTTATAATAAGATTCTTGCTTATTCCAGCATAGGACAGGTGGGATATATAGCCATGGGATTTGCCATAGGCAATTTTTACGGAATCATAGGGGCAATTTTGCATATTGTAAGCCATGCGTTTATGAAAGCCGGACTGTTCTACACTTCAGGCGCATTAAAGTATAAATACGGAATACACGATATAAACGAGCTGGGACAGGTTTACAGAAAAATGCCTGTAACATCCCTTACCATGGTTATATGTGCTCTTTCAATGATAGGGCTTCCTCCTTTTGCAGGGTTCTTCAGCAAATGGTATCTGGCTTTGGGAGCTATTGAAAAGGGGAATTACTTCTATGTGGCGGTTTTAATATTGAGCAGCCTTCTCGGAGCTATTTACTTTTTCAGAATTATGGAAAAACTCTTTATGGGAGAAAAGACAGCAAGGGAAAAAGAACTCCCTGAAAAAAGCCGCTTTGAGCTTCCGTGGCAGATGCTTTTGCCGCTTTTAACCGTAGTTGCGGCTGTTATATTGCTTGGACTTTTCAATGCATACATTGTGAACGGAGTTCTTAAGACGACCATATGGGAGGTGGTTTTGACATGATTACGGAAAGCCTTAGACCGGCTCTGGCTGTGGGAACAGCCTTGCTTGCGGCTTTGCTGATTCTGCTTTTCGGAAACCGCATAAAACCCAATCTGCGTGAGGCTATAACCCTGACGGCAGCGGCAATAATGGCAGGACTTATTTTCTCCATGGTTCCTGAGGTATTGAAAGGAAATGTTCTCATTTCAAACCTTTGGACCATAGCCGACGGTTTGTCTTTAAAGCTTAAGACCGACGGAGCAGGAATGGTTTTTGCCTGCGTTGCCGGCGGACTCTGGATATTGACTTCCATATATTCCATAGGGTATGTGAGAGGGCATCACGAAAAAAATCAGACAGGATATTTTGCTGCTTTTGCCGTATGTCTGGCTTCTGCCATAGGTATAGCTTTATCGGCAAATCTCATAACCTTTTTTATATTTTATGAAATGCTCACATTGGCCACTTATCCTCTCGTGGTTCATTACAGGGATGAAAAGGCTAAATTTTCGGGAAGAAAATACCTGGCCTACACCTTGGTCAGCGGTCAGCTTTTCTTTGTAGCCATAGTGTTTGTATATGTAAAGTACGGAACCTGCGAGTTTACTCCGGGAGGCTTTATCGAACCCGGTTCCATGGGCAGCGGTATTATGTGCATACTGTTTTTCATGATGACAATAGGAGGGTTGGTAAAGGCAGGGGTTATGCCGCTTCACGGCTGGCTTCCTTCCGCAATGGTGGCGCCTACTCCCGTAAGCGCTCTGCTTCATGCAGTAGCCGTAGTAAAGGCGGGGGTGTTCTGCCTGCTCAGAGTGGTATGTTATGTGTTCGGCCCTGAAAGCGCTTATTGGTGCAGCGGCTCGACAATTTTATGCTGGCTTGCAGCGATTACCGTTCTATTATCATCTCTGGTTGCCATGAGACAGGATAATTTAAAGGCGAGACTGGCATTTTCAACTATAGGCCAACTTTCATATATAGTGCTGGGTATAAGCCTGCTGTCTGCCTACAGCATAGCAGGAGCTTTGTTCCATATAGTTGCCCACGCTTTTCTCAAGATTACTTTGTTCATGTGCGCAGGGGCAATATTTGTTACCACGGGCCTTTCCGAAATAAGCGCCATGAGAGGACTGTCAAAACGTATGCCCGTAACGTGCGCATGTTTTACGGCTGCATCTTTGGGAATCGCAGGTCTTCCTCTGATGGCCGGTTTTGTAAGCAAATTTAACATACTGGAAGGAGCCCTTATCATGGGAAAACCTTTCTTTATGGTAGTTCTCGTAGCTGCGGCACTGCTGGCTTTAACATATCTGATACCTGTCGTACAGATATTCTTCGGTAGGGAAAATTCAGCGGCCACATTGAACGAAAGCCACGGACACGGAGGAAGAGCAGGCATAGACGCTGCGCCTGCCATGCTAATTCCTCTTGTTATAACGGCAGTAATAGCCATAATACTCGGATGCATTCCAAATGCAGGCCTTCATCTGTATGACATGGCAATCATGGCAGCAGAAGAAATCACCGGGGGAGGAGGCGTTTATCTTGCAAAATAAAAAAAGAATGTATTTGCTGCTTTTAATCGTAATTGCAGTAGCTTTGACAGCAGAAATTCTGTTTGCTCACCCTCATCATCACATGATTTGGAACGTCATACCGGGAGCCGATATTATCATTGGATTTTTAGGCGCATGGATATTGATTTTCCTTGCCAAAAAGATAATCTCTGCTCTGTTCCAGAGAGAGCAGGATTACTATGACGACAGGGGAGGTGAGCACCATGCTGGATAGCTTTATGCAGCCCGGATTGATTTTGATTGTCGCGGGAATTGCTGCGCTCATAGTCCCGGATTCGGTAAGAAAGGTTATAATGATTGCAGGTCCTGTTTTCACTATGGCCGCAGTAATATTTTCAGATGAAGATAAGCTTGCCGTCATGTTCGGCCTTATCTTTTCGTTGATTTCCCTTATAGCTGCCATATATAATTTAAACGTCAAAGACAGATTTGAACTTGCTGCGGAAGCCGTCTATGCAGGCAGCAGCATAAGCGTGGTCTTTGCCGACAGTTGGATAGGTATGCTTATCTTTTGGGAAGTTATGGCTATCGCTTCATGGCTTATAGTAGTATCATCAAGAACAGAAGCCGCAAGCAAAGCCGGTTTCAGATATCTGCTCGTTCATCTGTTGGGAGGAAATCTGCTCCTTGCAGGCATAGTGATAAAGCTTGCTTCGGGCAGCACAATGATAGAGTGCCTTACAGGCAATGCCGATGCTGCTTACTGGCTCATACTGGCAGGCGTAGCCGTAAATGCCGCCATACCTCCGCTCAATGCCTGGATTGCAGATGCTTACCCCGAATCCACAATGGGAGGAACGGTATATATGGGTTCCTTTACCACGAAGGTAGGGGTATACTGTCTGATTCGCATCTTTGCGGGAAGTGAGCTGTTGCTTTATTTCGGCGTCTTCATGGCGGTCTGGGGAGCATGCATGGCTCTTATAGAAAATGACCTTAGAAGGCTCTTTGCATATCACATAATCAGCCAGGTAGGTTACATGGTGGCTTCCCTTGCCATAGGTACGCCTACAGGAATAGACGGAGCCTCAGCTCACGCCTTTAACCACATACTTTACAAAGGGACCTTGCTCATGTGCGCAGGAGCAGTAATCTCGGCCACAGGAAAGAGAAAGATAAGCGAGCTGGGCGGCCTTGCAAAAAAAATGCCCGTAACGGCATACTGCTTTTTAATCGCTTCAATGGCCATAGCGGGATTTCCTCTCCTCAACGGATTTGTCAGCAAGTCGCTCATCATGAATGCGGCTGCGGAAAGCGGCTTCCACTGGGCTGAAATATTGCTTATGATTGCCAGCGTAGGAACGTTGATGTCGGTTACACTAAAGGTGAATTATTTCGTTTTCTTCGGAAAATGCGAAAAGGATATAGAAGTCACCCATGTGCCGCTTAACAGAAAGGTTGCCATGATAATGGGAGCTTGTTCATGTATAATTACAGGCATTTTGCCGAATATCATATACAGCCTGACTCCAAACCAGATAGACGGTCATCCTTTTACGGTAGACCACGTGACTCAATATGTACAGCTGTTTGCAGCGGCGGCCGTAGCATTTGTCATGTATCTGGAGCATATGAAGCCTAAAGATAAAATTACTCTCGATACTGACTGGTTTTATCGCAAACCTCTCAAGATTTGCATAAATACTCTTTCACCGGCCTGCGACAGCATCAGATGTTTTGTGGGCAATAAACTGGGGGACTTTTTTACATGTGCCAACGAATATCTGCATAATCCGAGGCTTATGCTGGAGAAATGGTTTAGGGTAAAACCCGCAAAACCGCGGAATTGCCTTGAGGATGACGATGTGCTTCAAAAACCGGCAGGCTGGCTCATTGCCGTAAATTTCGGCGTGTTGGTGCTGTTGCTGGTATTTGTTTTTGCGAATATATAAAAATGACATGGCGAAACAGAGCGAAGATACCGATTAAAAGTATCTTCGCTCTCCATTTATATTACACGAAATTTAAGGCTCTGGAGGTGGGTAAAAAACCTTATGTTAAACGACTGAAAGGTCTGTTGTGCGAAGTTGGCGATGATTCAAGCTACGGGCAGGGCCGGCTGGCGGGAAGCAACCGGCAAGACTGCCGTAAACTTTAAGTTTTCTTGGAACTACGGCATTTTTGCAGGGGTGATATGGCTCAAATTGCCGTGAAAATAACAATTTCTTTTAAATACGGCATTTTATAAGCCGTAAGAAGGGTAAAACTGCCGTAAATTTGAAAGTTTTCTTAGTTTCCGGCATTTTGGAGGAAAATAAAGTAGCAAAAGTGCCGCAGATGAGAGATTTTCTTAAATTTGCGGCACTTTACAATTCAAACGATTGCGGCGGCACCATTAAAGTGAAATAATACCCGGTGATAAATTTACAATTATTATAAAAAAATTGAAAAGGGGACTGCTTTCTGTTATAATTTTAAAGAGGTGATTTTATGGCTGAAAAACAAGCGATAAACAAAATTTCAGAGGAAATAATATGTAATGCGGCCATGAAAGCTGCCTTGAGAGTTCCCGGGGTCAACCACCTCAGCGATACTTTTGCCGATAATATCACAAAGATGATAGCCGGCAAAGAATCGGCGCAAAGGGGAATAAAACTTTCAAAAGACAAAGAGTCATATACCATAGATATATTTATAGTCGCCGACTACGGCACAAAGATACCTGAGCTGGCATGGAACATACAGACCGCCGTGAAAGAAAAGGTATCAAAGATAACAAAAAAAACCATAAATGCAGTGAACATTCATATACAGGGTGTCGCACTGCCAAAGGGAGAATAGATGAACAGAAAAGAAGCAAGAGAATTTGCAATGAAATGCGTTTTTCAGATGGAGGCGCAAAAAGAATTTACAAAAGAAGCAGCAGATAAATTTGCAGAGAACGAAACCGGCAGCCAAAAGCTTTATCTGGAGAAATTATTAAAAGATATATGTGAAAATATTGAACATATTGACAATCTTTTAAATGCTCACTCTGACGGCTGGCCGGTATCAAGAATGGCAAAGGCGGACCTTGCCATACTGAGAGTAGCCGCTTGCGAAATACTTTACAGCGACATTCCAAAAGCAGTTTCCATAAACGAAGCTGTTGAGCTTGCCAAAACTTACGGTACAGAGCAGTCTTCGAAATTTGTAAATGCCGTTTTAAAAAACATTGAGTAATATTATGATGAACGGAAACTTGTCCCTTGGGATAGACACAAGCAATTACAAGACATCTGTAGCAATCTTAACGGAAAATGGCGAAATACTCTTCAACAGTCAGGAGTTTTTAACGGTAAAAAAGGGCGAACGAGGACTTAGGCAATCGGAAGCCCTGTTTCAGCATGTAAGACAGCTTCCGCATATTATAAAAGAGGCTTTGGCAGATAAAGAAATAAGAGAAAGAATAGGCTGCGTCGGCGTATCCGTAAGGCCGCGCCCCGTAGAAGGCTCATATATGCCCGTATTTATGGCGGGAGAATCCTTTGCTAAAACAATTGGCGCCGCTCTCAATGTTCCCGTTTACGGATTTTCTCATCAGGAAGGGCACATAGAAGCTGTAAAACATTATTCCGAATTTAAACATGCAAACCGGCTGATATGCTTCCATTTCAGCGGCGGCACCACCGAAGCTCTGTTGATAGACGAGCCAAAGGGAATATTTGAGATAGTTGGCGGCTCAAAAGATCTGGCATATGGACAGGTTCTCGACAGGGTAGGCGTCTCAATGGGAATTGATTTTCCGTGCGGAGAAGCCCTCGATAATATGGCAGCCCAATATAAAATTCACACCGATTTATTGTCTCCGGTTAAGGTCAGAGACGGATATGTAAATCTGTCGGGGATAGAAACTCAGGCTCAGAGAATGTTATCCCGCTGCAACCAATCCGATGTGGTCTGCGATTTGTTTTTCAAGCTTTCGGAGTCTGTAAAAGAAATGACATTGCAGCTGGCGTCAAAATATGATATTGATAAATTTCTTTATGCCGGAGGCGTATCGTGCAGCAGATATATGCGGACTTTTTTGGCGGAAAATCTCAGTAAAAATTTAAGGACGGCTTTCGGAGAAACTAAGCTGTCTTCTGATAATGCCATAGGCATCGCATTGCTCGGAGGAAAAAACATATGGCTTTAAGACCTGTAACAGTTTCACAGTTAAATGAATATATAAGCAGAGTTCTTACCACAGACCCGCTGCTGGGCAATATTTCCGTAACAGGCGAGATTTCAAATCTGAAGTTTCACAGCTCCGGTCATGTGTACTTCTCAATGATAGATGAAAATTCAAAGATAAACTGCTTTTTACCGGCAGCTTACGTTAAAAATCTCAATTATGCCTTGGGAAACGGTCTGGAAATAGTAGTTCACGGTTATATAAACGTATACAGAAAGGGCGGCACATACACTCTGTTTGTAAAGGATATAGAAGTGTGCGGAGAAGGCAATCTGTCGATGGCATTTGAACTTCTTAAAAACAGATTGAGTGACGAAGGGCTCTTTGACTCGGCTCATAAACTGCCCATACCGGAATTTCCCAAAACGATAGGCATAGTCACATCGGAAACCGGCGCTGCCGTTCGCGACATGATAAAGATAATAAAGAGCAGGACGAAGATGACGAATATCATCGTGTTTCCCGTTCTTGTTCAGGGCAATGAGGCTGCGCGGAATATAGCTGAAACATTGGATATGATAAACAGGGATTTTGACGATATAGATGTTCTCATAGTCGGACGCGGAGGCGGTTCCACTGAGGACTTGTGGGCCTTTAACGAAGAAATACTGGCAAGGGCTGTATATCGAAGCCAAATCCCGATCATTTCGGCAGTCGGTCATGAGATAGATTTTACAATATGCGATTTCGTTGCCGATTTAAGGGCGGAAACCCCTACCGCCGCTGCGGAAAAAGCCGTACCGGATGACAAGGTGCTTCAGGAGAAAATTGCAGACCTTAAAAGGGGAATGCTCACTCATCTTGAGAATAAAGTTTCGTATTTTGAACTTCTTGCCAAAAATTATATAAACGATATGTACGGCATTCTCACCAGAAAAACGGAAAACATCGAGAGCAGGCTTAAACAGAGCTTTATTTCCCTTGAATCAAATAATCCCGTCAACATTCTAAACAAGGGATATGCGGTGATTAAAGACCGGGACGGATACGTCATATCATCATCAAAGGATATGCTTCCCGATAACGGGTATAAAATATACTTTAAAGACGGTACAGTTGAAATCACTATATCGGAGCTTAAGAGAGAAGGTGAAAATATATGACCTTTGAAGAGTCTATGAAAAACTTGGAAGAAATGTCAGAAAAAATAAAAAGGGAAGACATTACTTTAGAAGAAGCTATCAAATGTTACGAGGAGGGCATAAAATGCTATGAAGAATGCAACAAAATTCTCAGCGACGCCCGCCAAAAAATAGAGATTTATGAAAAAGGAGCTGAATGAGTATGACCGACAGAAGTTACGAAGATTATAAGACTCTTATAGACAATCATTTGATGGATTTTATCCCAAATATCGATAACAAAAGCATTTCTCTTTATGAGGCCATGAAGTACAGCCTTACGGCAGGCGGAAAAAGACTCAGACCCGCTCTGCTTTTGGCCGCATGTGACTTCGCCGGCGGAGATATAAAAGAAGCTCTTCCTTATGCATGTGCATTGGAATATATTCACACTTATTCTCTGATTCATGATGACTTGCCTGCCATGGATAACGACGACCTTCGCAGAGGTCTTCCTACAAATCATAAAGTATACGGCGAAGCCATAGCTATTTTGGCGGGAGACGGTCTGCTGACCTGCGCTTTTGAAGCTATTACAAAGGATATGATGCTTTACTATGATTCTCCCGAAAAGATAAAGAAGAGAGTAAATGCTGCATATGAGATAGCAAAAGGGGCAGGATGCAAAGGTATGGTTGCCGGTCAGCTGTCCGATATTGAAGCGGAAAATGCCATAGCTTCCAACGAAATGCTCGAGTACATTCATCTGAACAAGACGGGAGCTTTATTTAAAGCTGCCGTTAAGGCAGGCCTCTATTTGGGCAATCCTACCGATGACATGATAAGTAACTTTGAAAAATACTCAGATAACCTCGGACTTGCATATCAGATTGCAGACGATATACTGGACGTAATAGGCAATCCTGACGAACTGGGCAAAGCCATAGGTTCGGATGTAAAGAAGAATAAGAACACTTATACATCAATTAACGGATTGGATGCAGCTTATGCACGCCTTGAGGAACTTACTGAAAACGCAGTAAAAGCTATAGAAGATTATTACGATAACGCCGAATTCTTCAAAAAACTTGTTATGGATTTGGCTAAAAGAAACAAATAAATGCATATAGATATGCGGTTTAAAGAAGGATTTTAAATGAAATCAGATATTACACAATACAACTTTCCGGAAGATTTGAAGAAAATGAGCGTTGCGGAAATGGAAATCCTTTCATATTCAATAAGAGATTTCCTTATAGAAAAGGTTTCCGCCACAGGGGGACATCTGGCCTCAAATTTAGGTGTGGTGGAGTTGACCTTGGCATTGCATAAGATGTTTGACAGCCCAAAGGATAAAATCATCTGGGATGTGGGACATCAGGCATACGTTCATAAAATATTGACCGGCAGAGCCGGAGAATTTGATACTCTCAGACAGCTGGACGGCCTGAGCGGCTTTCCGAAGGCAAAGGAGAGCAAGCACGATATTTACGATACAGGACACAGCAGCGTGTCCGTCTCTGCCGCTGCGGGGCTTGCCGCCGCAAGAGACCTAAACAATGAAAAATACGAAGTCATAGCTGTAATAGGCGACGGCTCCCTTACGGGAGGAATGGCATACGAAGGACTTAACAACATAGGCGACAGCAAGTCAAAGGTCATAGTAATTTTAAACGATAACGGCATGTCCATTTCGCCCAATACCGGAGGTATTTCAAAACATTTGGGAAACCTTAGAACTTCAAAAGGCTATCTGGGAGCCAAAAAGTTCGTAAAAAACAGGCTGAGGACCATCCCGAGCATAGGAAAATCTTTGGTCAACGGCCTGGCTGATTTTAAAAACGATATAAAGTATTCCATAATGGACCACGGCGGAGTTCTTTTTGAAGAACTGGGCTTTACATACTTCGGACCTGTTGACGGTCATAACATAAGCGACCTTTTAAACGTATTGAGCCATGCAAAGAGTCTGGACGAGCCTGTGCTTATACATGTAATAACGAAAAAGGGCAAGGGCTACAGAAACGCCGAAAGCAATCCCGGAAAATTCCACGGAATAGGGCCCTTTGACCCTACTACGGGAACTCTCCTTCAGAAAAAAGACGGGGAAACTTTTTCGTCTCTGTTCGGCAGATTTATAACGGAAAAAGCTGAAAAGGATGAAAAGATAGTGGCCATTACGGCAGCCATGTGCGAAGCTACAGGTCTGGATAAATTTTCCAATAAATTTCCGAAGCGGTTCTTTGATGTCGGAATAGCTGAGGAACACGCCGTATCATTTGCTGCAGGTCTTGCAAAAGGCGGCATGAAACCGGTAGTCTGCATATATTCTTCATTCCTTCAAAGGTCCTATGACCAGATTATGCAGGATGTATGCATGCAGAATTTACCTGTGATATTTGCAATAGACAGGGCAGGGTGTGTAGGAGCTGACGGAGAGACTCATCACGGTATGTTTGACTTGTCCTATCTTTCAACCATACCGAATATGACCGTGTTGGCGCCAAAAGACGGCAACGAGCTTAAAGCTATGCTTGACTTTGCCTTCGAATTAAACGGTCCTGTGGCCATAAGATACCCTCGGGGAAAGGCTAATTACGATAAAGAAATTATGTCAACTTATTCAGGAGGCAACATAAGGGTAAGCCAAGGAGAGAGGATTGACATCTGGGCATGCGGCAAAATGTATGACTGCGGACTTAAGGTATGTCAAATCTTAAATTCAAAGGGAATCAGCGCAGGTCTGGTGGAAGTCGCTTCCGTCAAACCTTTGGATTTGGAGCCTTTTTATCAGCTCAGTCATAAACCTGAGACAATCGTTACCATTGAGGATAATTCCCTTGCCGGAGGCTTTGGAACCAAGCTGTCTTCCCAATTGGCAGGAACCGCAACCGAAGTTTTGAAATTCGGCTGGCCCGATGAATTTGTACCTCAGGGGACTTTTGAGCAGCTCACCGACAGATTTGGGCTCACCCCTGAAAAAATTGCAGAAAGGATATGTGAACATATTGAAAGAAAGGCTTGATTCTCTTTTAGTCAAAAAAGGCTTGTTTCCTTCCAGGGAAAAGGCAAAAGCATCCATAATGGCGGGAATCATATACGTAGACGGCAATATAAGCGATAAAGCAGGCAATATGGTGGACACAGACGCTGTAATTACCGTAAAAGAGAACCTTTGTCCCTATGTAAGCCGTGGAGGTCTTAAACTTGAAAAATCCGTAAAAATGTGGAATCTCAACCTTTCAGGCGCCGTATGTATGGACATAGGAGCCTCGACGGGCGGATTTACGGATTGTATGCTTCAAAACGGCGCAGCCAAAGTATATGCTGTTGACGTAGGGTACGGACAACTTGACTATAAGCTGAGAAATCATCCCAAGGTTACAAATATGGAAAAATGCAATATAAGATATATAGATAAAGACGCCATAGAACCTTTGGATTTCATCAGCATAGATGTGTCCTTCATATCTCTCAGACTGGTACTTCCGGTGGCCGCAGCTCTCCTTAAACCGGAGGGAAAGCTTGTATGCCTCGTTAAGCCTCAATTTGAGGCAGGAAAGGAGCAAGTTGGCAAGAAAGGTATAGTAAGAGACAGAAAAGTCCATGTACAAGTGATTGAAAATGTGATAAAATATTCAGTTGAAAGCGGTCTTAATCCGGCAGGACTTACCTTCAGTCCCGTTACGGGAGCAAAAGGCAATATAGAATATTTGCTTTATATAAACGGCAAGAAAAACACGCCTTCGGATTTAGATTGCGGGTTTTTAAACATCGAAGAAGTTGTTAACACCTCCCATGAGGAGTTGGAATAAAAGTAAGTATTAGTAAATCAAAGGAGAAAGAAATGAAACTATCAGAAAAAGTGTTATCTATGGAACTTTCGCCAATCAGAAAATTTGTTCCATACGCAGATGCCGCAAGAGCAGCAGGAAAGAAAGTTTACGGACTTAATATCGGCCAGCCTGATATTAAAACTCCGCAGGCATTTTTCGATGCAGTAAAGAATTACGATGAAGAAGTATTGGCTTATGCCAACTCTCACGGAGTTGCAGAACTGCTGGACGCATTGGTAGGATACTACAAGAGAATAGGTCTTGATTTTGAAAAGAAAGACCTTCTTATCACCAACGGAGGCTCAGAAGCTATCAACATGCTTATGACATCCATGCTTGACCCCGGCGATGAAGTTATTATGGCTGAGCCTTTCTACACAAACTACAAGACCTTTGTAGGTCAGGCAGGCGGCAATGTTGTAGCTATTCCGACAACTGCAGAGGACGGATATCAGTATGCTGTAAGAGAAAAAATCGAAGGCGTTATCACTCCTAAGACCAAAGCTCTTTGCATAATCAACCCTGGCAACCCTACAGGTAAAGTTTTAACTAAGGATGAAATGAAACTTATCGTTGATATAGCTTTAGAGCACGATTTATTCATCATCGCAGACGAAGTTTACAGAGAATTCGTATATGACGGAAAAGAAATGACAACCTTCGGTTCATTTAAAGAAGCTGAACAGAACGTAATAATCGTTGACTCTGTTTCAAAGAGATTCTCAGCCTGCGGCGCAAGAATCGGTTCAATCGCTTCAAAAAATGAAGAACTGATGAACAACCTTATGAAACTTGCTCAGGCAAGACTGTGCTGCCCTACAATCGACCAGATCGGTGCTGCTGCACTTTATAACCTGGATCCGTCATACTTCAACGATATTAAGAAAGAATATGAACACAGAAGAAACGTTTCAGTTGAGGCTCTCAACGAAATCGAAGGCATAAAATACGGAGTACCTGAAGGCGCATTCTACATAACCTGTCAGCTTCCTGTAGATAACGCAGAGAAATTTCTCATGTTCCTGCTCACCGAATTCGACGTAAACGGTGAGACTTGCATGTTCGCACCTGCCGGCGGATTCTTCAGCACACCGGGAGTAGGTCAGTCCGATATGCGTATTGCATACGTTCTCAATGCAGAGGACATGAAGGCCGGAATCAACGTAATCAAAGAAGGTATCAAGGCATACAATAACAGATAGTTTTAACATTTTAAATATTTTATCAAGGATTAAAGGAAGGACATTATGAAATTATCACCGATGATGGAACAATATCTTGAAATTAAGAGTAATTATCAGGATTGTATACTGTTTTTCAGACTGGGCGATTTTTATGAGATGTTCTTTGACGATGCCAAGTTAGCATCAAAAGAGTTGGAATTAACGCTAACCGGCAAAAATTGCGGTCAAGAAGAAAGGGCTCCCATGTGCGGAGTCCCTTTCCATTCCGCAGAGAGCTATATAGCAAAGCTTGTTGAAAAAGGATATAAGGTAGCTATTTGCGAACAGGTGGAAGATCCTGCCACTGCAAAGGGCATTGTCAAGAGAGAAGTTATTCAGATAGTTACGCCGGGAACGGTAACGGCTCAGTCAATGCTAACAGAGAGAGAAAACAATTATCTGGCCGCAATATACAGGGATTCAAAGTCGGAAGCCATGTCCATAGCTTACTGCGACATTTCAACAGGCGAACTTAAAGTTACGGAATACAGCGAAGGGGACTTATATGAAACCCTTCTCAATGAACTTGTAAAGATAAAAGCAAAAGAAATCATAGTAAACGATGATTTCGCTTCTTTATATTCTGTAGATGAGATTCATTTAGTTACGGAAGCTTATATAAACATCGTAACCAATGAATTTTTCTCGGAAAAGTCATGTCTTGAAGCCATAAAAGCGCAATTTAACTGCATTTCCACAGTGGCGCTGGGAATAGAAGAAGACAGCATTTTGATTCATTCTCTGGGCGCTCTGTTAAATTATCTTCTGGAAACTCAAAAACACAGCCTTAAACAGATTACCGGATTTAAAGTGTATGAAACAGGCAGACACATGGCACTGGACAAGGCTACTCTCCGCAATCTGGAATTGACGGAAACATTATATGACAAGAAAGTTCAGGGCTCCTTGTTGGGCGTCTTGGATAAAACCCATACAGCTATGGGAAGCCGCAAGATGAAACAGTGGCTCAGAGAACCTCTTACAGATGCGGCAGACATAAATCTGAGGCTTGACGGCGTAGAGGAACTTTATAACCAATTTCTTATTAGAAACAATATAAAGGAATCGCTGAAAGGAATCTACGATTTCGAAAGGCTTGCGGGAAGAATAGCTCTGGGCAACGCCAACGGCAAAGATTTGATTGCTCTTAAAAATTCTCTGGCCTTATTGCCTGAAATCAAAGAGTCTCTCGAATATTCGACATCCTCAATATTAAAAAGCATTAACGATGAAATCAATCCTCTTAAAGAGGTTTACGCTATTATAGATAAAGCCATCTGCGATGAGCCGCCTCTCGCCGTTAAAGACGGAGGTCTTATCAAAGAAGGGTATTCGGATGAGCTTGATAAGCTTAAAGATTCTATCAAAGACGGAAAGTCCTGGATTTCAAATCTGGAAAGCACCGAACGTGAAAGAACCGGAATCAGAACGTTAAAGGTAGGTTATAACAGAGTATTCGGTTATTATCTTGAAGTGACCAAATCCTTTTATGACCAGATTCCCGAAAATTACATACGAAAACAAACTCTTGCCAATGCAGAAAGATTCATAACTCCCGAACTTAAAGACATGGAAAATCTGGTGCTCAATGCGGAAGCAAAGATAAATCAGATGGAGTATGAGATATTTTCAAATGTAAGAGAATATATAGAACAATTTATAGATAAAATCCAAAGGACTTCAAGCGCTGTCGCAGAGCTGGACGTGCTATGCTCCTTTGCCCATGTGAGCGAAAAATTAGGTTATATCAAGCCCGTAATAGACAGCTCCATGGAGATTCAGATAATAAAGGGAAGACATCCCGTAATCGAACAGACGGCCGTAAACGGACTTTTCATATCAAATGATACATATTTAAACGACAAGGACTCAAGCCTGCTTTTGATTACAGGCCCCAACATGGCGGGAAAATCAACATATATGAGGCAGACGGCCTTGCTGGTCCTAATGGCGCAGGCAGGATGCTTTATCCCTTGCGAGAAAGCTCATATAGGCGTCGTTGACAGAATCTTTACAAGGATAGGGGCCTCTGATAATCTGGCTCAAGGTCAGTCGACTTTTTATGTGGAGATGAGCGAACTTTCCTATATACTCAATTCGGCAGGCCCGAGAAGCCTGATAATACTCGACGAAATAGGAAGGGGAACCAGCACTTACGACGGTCTGTCCATAGCGTGGGCAGCTGCAGAATATCTGTGCAACGAAAATACTCACATAAGGACTTTATTTGCCACCCACTACCATGAACTTACGGTTCTTGAGGAGCAGGTGCGCGGTATTAAAAATTTAAACGTGGACGTTTCGGAGGAAGACGGAAATATAATCTTCCTTCATAAAATAGTTGAAGGCTCCGCCAGCAGAAGCTACGGTATCCACGTGGCCAAGCTTGCAGGCATACCGAAAAAGCTTTTGGACAGGGCAAAGGACAAGCTTTCGGAACTTGAAAACGAACCGCAAAAATCCAAACCTCATCTTTCGGACACATGCGAAGAGGAAGTTCAGCTTTCAATGTTTATGAATCCAAAGCCAAATCCGGTCATAGAAAAGCTTAAAGCAATCGATTTAATGGAAGTGACGCCTTCACAGGCTATCAAAATTCTTGAAGAATTAAAGGAATCAATAGATGATTAAAATCCTGAATAAACAAATTGCAGATAAGATTGCTGCCGGCGAAGTCATAGAACGGCCGGTATCCATAATCAAGGAATTGGTCGAAAACTCCATAGATGCCGGCGCCGATGCCATAACAGTAGAAATAAAGAAAGGCGGCAAGGCTTATATAAGAGTTACAGACAACGGATGCGGTATCGCAAGAGATGAGGCGGAAAAAGCTTTTTTAAGACATGCCACCAGCAAGATAGAAACCGTAAAAGACCTGGAGGCCATTGAAACACTCGGATTCAGAGGCGAGGCTCTGGCTTCCGTCTGCGCAGTAACGAGAACTGAGCTTCTGACAAAGCAACGGCAGGACAAGACCGGAACACGTCTTATAATACATGGAGGAGAAGTAATATCCAACGCTGCCACCGGCTGTCCCGACGGTACAACCATTGTAATTACGGATTTATTTTACAATACTCCGGCACGCTTGAAATTTATGAAAAGCGATTCGGCAGAAAGCGGCCTGATTATAGACCTTATGTCACAGCTTGCGCTGGCCTATAAGGATATTGCTTTCAGGTTTATAAATAACGGCAATATTCTGTTTTCAACCGAGGGGAAGGGGAACAGGCTTAATGTCATCTCAAGGGTATTTCCAAGTGTGGATATAAAAAATCTTGTTCCCGTGGACTATCATAAAGACGGCTTGTCGCTGGACGGCTACATTTCAACGCCATCCATGAGCCGCCCCGGCAGAAACGGCCAGATATTTTTCGTAAACGGGCGTGTGGTAAACAGCAAAGTAATAGAGAGAGGAATCGGAGAGGGATACAAAGAAAGGCTCTTTGAAGGCAGACATCCTCTGACTTTCCTGTTTTTAAATGTGCTTTCATCGGATTTGGATGTCAATATTCATCCCAATAAAAAAGAAGTTCGCTTTAACCGCGAAAAAGAAGTGGAGGACTTTATTTCCGAGGCAATAAAATGTTCTTTGGGAACTAAGGAAGCCGTAGTAAGGACTGCCAATATATTTAAGGAATCTATGCCGGATTCGTTTTATGTTGGCGAACAACCTGAGTTTAAATATGAAATCAAAGAAACCGGAAAAGCGGCGCCGCCCGTAATAGAAACTCCGCCGGTTCCTCCGGCACCAGAAGAATCCTTACCGATAGAGCTTAAAAATCCGGCAATCAGGCCTTTCGATTTTGATTCCCTCACATTGATAGGCTCCATATTCGATACTTACATCATGGCAACGGACGAAGACAGTTTTTATCTCATAGACCAGCATGCGGCTCACGAGAGAGTATTCTATGAAAAGCTCGTGGCAGAATATGAAAACGATGAAAAGCTGCGCCAGCCCATGTTGTTCCCGATTATAATTGATGTTGATATTTCAACAAAAGAAACAGAAGACCGGTGGCTTGAGAGCCTTAGTAAAATGGGCTTTTCCATAGAACCTTTCGGTCAAAACAGCTACAGAATATCCGAGATTCCTACCTTTATGGATATTTCGGAAGCTGAAGATTTTATAAATGATTTTACGGAAAACGCAAAAGATAACAAGGATTTGAAAAACACCGTAGTTATCAATAAGCTCATAATGAAATCGTGCAAATCCGCCGTAAAAGCCAATGATCGTCTGGATAAAGATGAGATAAACGCCCTTATAAAGGATTTGAAAAACTGCGTAAATCCTTTCAGCTGTCCTCATGGCAGGCCTACATTTGTTAAGCTTTCAAAACACGAAATCGAGAGGTTATTCAAGAGAGTTTGATGAGAAAAATTATAGTTATCGCAGGACCTACCGCAGTAGGCAAAACAAAATACGCAATTGAAGCTGCTAAAGCACTGAACGGAGAAATAGTCTCTTGTGACTCGATGCAGCTTTACAAATATATGGATATAGGAAGCGCAAAACCAACCAAGGAAGAACTTTCGGAGGTAAAACATCATCTTGTGGACATCATAGACCCGGCGCAGCCATTTTCTGTTGCGCTGTATCAAAAGCTGGCCAAGAATGCCATAGATGAGATATTTGCCGGCTGCAAAATTCCGATAATCGCAGGCGGAACCGGTTTGTATCTCAATTCGCTGCTGTATGACATGGATTTCAGCAACGTTTCAAAGAACGAGGAGCTTCGCAAATCCTTGGAAGAAGATGCGGCGGCAATGGGAACTGAATTTCTGTATAAAAAGCTTGAAAGCCTCGACCCAAAGGCCGCAGAGAGAATTCACCCCAACAATACAAAAAAGATAATTAGAGCCATTGAAGGAGCTTATTCAGGAGAAAAAATCAAGGATTTCAAGGATTGTAAAGAAAAATGTAAGGATTATGAAACAATCTTAATAGGACTGACACGCAACAGAGCTGAACTTTATGATAGAATAAACGAAAGGGTAGATACACTTGTATCCGAAGGCCTCTTTGAAGAAGTTAAAAATCTTCTTGACATGGGTCTTTCAGAAGATGATATTTCCATGAAAGGCATAGGTTACAAGGAAGTTATAGGATATTTTGAAGAGCTTTACACCAAAGATGATGCCATAGAACTCATCAAGAAAAACACAAGACATTTTGCAAAGCGTCAGCTCACATGGTTCAAAAGATACGATGACATCAAATGGATGAATATCAGCGATTACGGCAGCGATAGCGCCGCCATAGAGGAAATGATAAAATGGCTGAAAAAAGAATTAGAATACACAACAAAAGCGACAAACCCGACAATGTAATAAAACGGGAAAACGACATTTATCTGCAATGCGAGACCATTGAAAATGAGCTTCCCAAATTTTTGCGTGGATACTTTTCCTATTTAAAATCCAATGTCCTTCCTATGACAAGGCTTGCTTATCTGCATGATGTAAAGTTCTTTTTACACTACCTCATATCAGAGACGGATATTGCCCACGGAAAAGAACTTTCGATGATAAAACCGGAAGATTTGCAGCAGGTTCAGGCAGTGGATGTAAACATGTTCATAGATTACTGCCGCAGATATAAGGTAGAAACCGAAAATGCGGTGTATATGTACGAAAATACCAATAAAACATTGGCACGCAAAAAATCCTCCGTTTCAGTATTTTTTAAATATCTTTACAGAGACGGAATCGTTGAAAAAAACATTACCGACGGATTCGACCCCATTAGAGTTCCCCGGCCGGGCGAAAAAGAAATAAAGGCTCTTCAGGATGATGAAGTGATGATAATGCTTGATGCGGTTTCAAGCGGCAGCGGGCTTACAAAGCATGAGCGTGCATATTGGGAAAAGACCAAACTGAGAGATAAGGCCATCCTGATAGTGTTTCTGACCTACGGACTCAGGCTTTCCGAATTGCAGCAGCTCAACATTTCATCATTCAATTTCGGCAGAGGCGAATTTAAAATATACAGGAAAAGGGGAAAAGAATCCATAATGCCCCTCAATAAATCAGTAACTTCTGTATTGTATGATTATATCGACAATGAGCGGCCGAAGGATGAACAGATAGATGAAGAATACAAAGATGCGCTGTTTTTATCTTTGCAGGGCAAACGAATGACGGAGCGTCAAATAAGGGAGCTTGTAAAAAAATACACCTCCATTGCACTTCACACATCGAGAAAAGCGGGATACAGTCCTCACAAACTGCGTGCTACGGCTGCTACCAGCCTTATCGGAAGGGGAAACTCCATATTTGACGTGGCTGCGCTGTTAGACCATGAACAGGTTACGACCACCCAGCTCTACGCTCGTCAAAAGAACAACGTAAAACGAGATTTGGTAAAAGGCATGGAATGGGAAGAAGAAAGGAAAGAGAAATAAATGAACTACACAGATGAATTGCTCAAAACACAGTTTAAAATAGATGCAAAAGTTTTGAAGTTAATTGAAGATTCGGAGGCAGAAGTTCTCCCTCAATTTGAACATCTTGACGACATAATGGCTTATAATCAGTATAAAATATTAGACGCATTTCAGAAGAACAGATTAAGCGACATGCATTTTGGCTGGAACACGGGTTACGGCTACGATGATCCCGGAAGAGATGCAATAGAAAAGGTATACGCCGATATATTTCATACGGATAAGGCGCTCGTAAGACCTACTATAGTAAACGGAACCCATGCCCTTGCAATCACTCTTCTTGGCATTTTAAGACCCGGAGACGAGCTTATTTACTGCACCGGCGGTCCTTATGACACATTGGAGGAAGTCATCGGAATACGAGGCAGCGGCAACGGCTCTCTAAAGGACTACGATATCACTTATAAACAGGTAGAACTTCTTCCTGACGGCTCTATTGACCTTGAGGGAGTAAAAAATGCCATATCAGATAAGACTAAAATGGTAACGGTACAACGTGCCACAGGCTATGGCTGGCGAAAAGCGATTACCATAGAGCAAATAGCAAAATGGGCTCAATTTGTATCGGAAATAAATCCGAATATAATAAAAATGACCGATAACTGCTACGGAGAGTTCCTCGATATAAAGGAACCTACGGACGTAGGTGTAGACGTCATAGCCGGCTCCTTAATAAAAAACCCCGGCGGCGGTCTGGCTCTTACAGGAGGATATGTAGCCGGAAGGGCAGATTTAATCGATAAAATCCAGTACAGAATGACCTGCCCCGGCATAGGAGGGGAGTGCGGTCTTACTTTCGGACAGACAAGAGCTATGTTCCAGGGACTTTTTCAGGCTCCGAAGGTTGTAAACGGAGCGGTTAAGGGCGCAGTTCTCTGCGGAAAAGCTTATGAAAAGCTTGGCTTTGAGGTTTGCCCTAAACCTGAAGACAGCAGGAGCGATATAATTCAGGCGGTTAAGTTAAAAACTCCTGAAGCGCTTGAAATATTCTGCCAGGCAATACAGGCGGCAGCTCCTGTCGATGCTCATGTAACGCCTATTCCGTGGGACATGCCCGGCTATGAATCGCAGGTAATAATGGCAGCAGGCGCTTTTGTGCAGGGTTCTTCCATAGAATTGAGCGCCGATGCTCCGATGAGGGAGCCTTACAGTGTTTATTTTCAAGGGGGACTGACATATGAACACTCAAAATTCGGCGTAATCAAATCCATAGATTCTTTACTTAAAAGGGGAATAATAGAGCTTTAGAACGTTAAGGGGATGAGGACATGGGAGTAAACAATCTGAAAAATCAGGAAAGCAAAAGAAAAGTTATAATATCGGTACTTAAAATACTTCTGCTCATAATTATAGTCATAGGCATTCCTCTGTACGCATATTTCTTTAAACATGACTGGCTTATGCAGTTTAAAGATTTTAATGATATCGTATCGTACCTTAGAGACTATAAAATGCAAGCTATACCCATATATATATTCTTGCAGATAATACAGATAGTAATAAGCGTAATTCCGGGACAGGTTTTCCAGCTTGCCGCAGGTTATCTGTATACTTTTTTACCGGCGCTTGTACTGTCAATCATAGGAGCTTTTTTAGGAACCGTGATAAGCTTTTTCCTTGCCAGGTGGCTGGGAAGCGACTTTGTACATCTCTTCTTCGGTAAGGAAAAGACTCACGAATATGTTCAGAAACTCAACTCAAAAAAAGCGTATATGGCGGTTTTCTTTATATATCTGATTCCGGGAATTCCAAAAGATGTGGTAAGCTATGCCGCAGGCATTTCCGAAATGAAATTTAAACCTTTTATATTGCTTTCTCTTGTGGGCAGACTTCCCGGAATGATGGGCAGCATAATGATTGGGAGTATGTGGCATAAAGAAGAATATGTGGGAATGATAGCGCTCTGTGTAATAGCCGTTATCGCTTTCATCTTGTGCTTGATTTACAGAAAAAAGATAAATACCTTTCTCGATAAGATATATGACAAGATCAGCAGTTAAAAACGCAAAAGAAAAGGCAGTGGTTAAACACTGCCTTTTATCATGTTTCCAATCCAGTAAGGATAATATGACGGTGAAACATGTATTCCGTCTCCGCCGTAAAGTTCTGGATGTTCTATCAATATATATGTATTGTCTATATATTCAATATCCATTCTCTCGCACATGGCTTTTATCTCGCTGTTAAAATCCTCCCATTTGTAGAAATATCCGCCGGATGAAATTTTACCGTCGGAAGGTTTCGGAATGGAATTTACATAAACTTTAGTGTCAGGCGACATCTCCATGAATTTTTCTATAACAGCGCTGTATTGCTTAATAAACCCTTGGGAATTTCCGCTGTACATTCCCATATCATTGGTTCCGTATGAAAAGAAAGCCTTTTCCGGGGATAAACCTGCCGCGGAAGCTATGGCCTCATCGCTCTTCATGACCGAACCGCCTATTTCACATACCGACTGTTCTTCAGTAAGAAACCCATATACCAATAATCCCTCTGTTATCGAATCTCCTATAACCACGCTTTTTCCAAAGAGGGCGCTGTACTGCGGTTTTCCGTCTTTTATAAATTCTCCGGCTCCGGCTGATTTTCCAATGTCTTGTGCATGCAAAATGCCCGTTTCCAAAAATGTCTTCACCTGCATCGTATTTTCATCATCTTTGTTATCTGCAAAGCGAGGAGGGTGGAGTGCAAAATAAAGCGCTATGGCCGATAAAAACAGCACTGTAAAGATAATGATATACCTTCTTTTTCGTTTTTTAGCTGAAATATCTTTTCTCATAATAATAAATTATAATCCATATCTATAAATAAAATCAATATATTTTTGTCCTATATTTTTCGAACATTTGTTTATTTTTCTGTTGACAAAGAACGTTTATTCTGATATATTATAGAAAAGAACAAATGTTTGAAGAGGGGTGAGAGCTCATGACAATAAGATATAGAATAAACAGCAGAATAAGATTCACTTTATTTATCATAATGGCCATTATATTATTAACTGTCGTTGCAAACTTTGTTTTAGGTCTCAGCACCGCAGACAGTTCAACAATAACGGATTACGCCGAAGTTAAAGTTTCATCCGGTGATACGCTTTGGTCCATAGCCGATGCTTACATGTCGGACTATTCAGATATAAGAAAAGTTGTACATGAATTATGTGAGATAAATGATATAACTGCATCTGAACTGTATGCAGGAATGACAATTATGGTCCCAATCAAGTAACATATATTAAAAAACGGCATTTTCTTCTTATACAGATGAATCTGCCGTTTTTTAATGAATATTTGAAGGTATAATTACTTGGGCTTCCAAAAAAAATCGCTTAAAACGCAAAATAGAGCCTCGCTTTTTCATAAAGTTATGGTATAGTTAGAATATAATACAACAATATACTATGATCATCAAAAGGAGTTTAAAATGGAAAAAATGCAGTATGTATGCCCAAAATGTAAAAACACACATTACGAAAGCGACCAGTTTCAGGCGACAGGCGGGAACTTTGCAAAGATATTCGACATACAGAATAAAAAGTTTTTTACAGTGACATGCACCAGATGCGGATACACCGAGTTATATAAGGGCAACGGGTCTGATAATATGGATATATTGGATTTCTTATTGGGATAAATCAAATGTTATTATAATAAATATGCCGGAAGCTTAAATGTTTTAAATGCCTGAATTGAGGCAAAGGAGCGCCGGCATGTTTTACCGGCCATAACTATTCCCAAAATTGTGATTTTAGGAATAGTTTTCTGCATAAAATCGGATGCCCTTTCAATATGGCTCCCACACCCATATTGCCGGCAATAAAAAATTTCGCAAAATCTTTTATTATTCATTTTTGCGAAATTTTCAAAATTATATTTCTTTTATATTCTTTTATATTCTTTGCTTTGATATACGGTCCAAATAACTTTGCAATATGATTACGGCTGCCTGTTTATCTATGACGCTCTTTCTTTTCTCCCTTCTCACATCCGCATCAATCAAAACTCTTTCTGCCATAACGGTGGTTAGACGCTCGTCCTGCCATACCACTTCTATATTTTTCATTCCCGTGCTGCGCATCTTATTTTCCAGCATGGTTCTGAACTCATATACTTTTTCCGTTTGTATGCTGTCAGTACCGTCAAGTTTCTTGGGCAAGCCTATAACTATGGTATCACAATTGTATTCTTTAACCATATCGAGAATTTTGCCCGTATCTTTTCGTATGCCTACACGTTCAAGAGTCATTACCCCCTGCGCCGTATAGCCAAGTTCATCGGATACAGCAATACCAACCGTTTTATCACCTACGTCAAGCCCTATCTTTCGCATATTCTCTCCCTTTATGCATGCCAATAGACCATACGATTATACGCATGGTCTATATTTCATTTTATGTTATTTTATTCTACGCCGATGTAGTTTCTGAGCATTTCTGCAACCAGTTCATCTCTGTCGACGCTCTTTATAAGCGTTCGGGCATTGTTAAAACTGGTTATATATGAAGGGTCACCGGATATGATATAACCGACCAGCTGATCTATAGGGTTATAATCCTTTTCCCTGAGACACTCATATACTTCTGCTACAATCTGCTTGTTTGTCCTTTGTGTTTTAAAAGAATCAAACATTTTGGTATTTTTATCCATGATATATCCTTTCTGTGATAACTATACCTGTCCTTATGAAATTATACTATGATAATAGTTTTTGTGCAACCTCAAAGGCATCTTTTATTTTGGAAGAATCCCTGGCGCCGGCTTGAGCCATATCGGCCTTGCCGCCTCCGCCGCCTCCTGCTGCAGCTGCGATTTCCTTAACCATTTTTCCTGCATGAAGTCCCTTTTCCACCAAGTCGTCGGTCAGGGATACGAGGAAAGTCACCTTTTCTCCGTTCACGCTTGCAAATACCATGCATACGTTTTTATTTGAAGCTTTTATATCATCCGAAATGCTTCTTAAATCGTTAATGGTGTAATCGGAAAATTCCTTTGCAACAAGTCTTTTGCCGTTTATCTCTACAGCTTCTGCAATAAGGGAATCAGCTTCGCTTCCCATAGCTGCTTTTTTAATATCTTCAAGTTCTTTTTTGAGAGCTTTGATTTCTTCCGAAACGGCCTTTGCTTTATCTGCAAGAGCGGAAACATTGCATTTTAAAGCTTCCGAAGCTTTTAACGCAATTTTCTCTGCTTTTATTGCTTCTTCCAGTACTCCCGTTCCCGTTACAGCTTCAATTCTTCTTATTCCTGAAGCTATTCCGCTTTCGGAAACTATCTTAAATGCACCTATCTCTCCGGTGTTTTTTACATGTGTTCCTCCGCAGAGTTCAATGGACCAGCCTCCGGCATTTACAACGCGAACCTTTTCGCCGTATTTTTCTCCGAACAGCGCCATAGCTCCCGCTTCCTGAGCCTCCGCCATGGACATCTCCGCAATATTTACAGGCAAGAATTCATTTATCTTGTCATTGACGATTTTCTGAACTTCGTCCAACTGCTCCTTGCTTACTGCCTCAAAGTGGCTGAAGTCAAAACGCAGCATCTTCTCATTTACAGCGGAACCGGACTGCTGTACATGAGTGCCCAGCACATCTCTCAAAGCTTTCTGCAGAAGATGAGTTGCGGTATGATTTCTTGCGGTGCAGTTTCTCTTAGCCCAATCCACTTGGCACAGAACTTCATCATTTGTGCAGACACGGCCTTCCGTAACTGTACCATTATGGAAATAAACCCCGTCCTTTTTCTCAACTGAATTTATTTTTACCCTTGCCGCTTTAGTAGACATAAAACCTATATCGTTTACCTGTCCTCCTCCCACGGCATAAAACGGAGTTTTGTCCAAAATAATGCTGACATTGTCGCCCTCTTGGGCATTTTCACAAAGTTTGGCATCCTTTACCATTGCAAGTATCTGTCCTTTGAGAGCCAAAGAGTCATATCCTTCGAAGACGGTATTTGGAACATCCAATTCATATCCAGCCTCTTTCCACGCTTCTCCTTCAGTGGATTTGCGCTTTGCCCTTGCCAGATCTTTTTGCTTCTGCATATTGGCGGCAAAACCGTCTGTATCTGCCTTCATGCCGTTTTCAGACAGTATCTCTTCGGTAAGTTCGAGAGGAAATCCGTAGGTATCATATAGTTTGAAAGCTTTTTCTCCGTCCAATACGGTCTTGTTCTGAGCTTTTAGTTCTTCAACATATTGAGCAATTATAGCTTCTCCCTGATCTATGGTAGCTGCAAACTTATCCTCTTCCACCGAAATAATTTTCTGTATATAATCCTTCTTTTCAACCAGCTCAGGATAAGCCTCTCCTGAAACTTCGATTACCTTGTCTGAAAGTTCTGCAAGAAATGCACCTTCTATTCCGAGAAGCCTTCCGTGTCTTGCAGCTCTTCTGAGCAATCTTCTGAGAACATATCCCCTGCCTTCGTTGCTCGGCATTATACCGTCTGCAATCATAAAGGTTATGGAGCGCAAATGATCCGTTATAATTCTTATGGATACGTCTGTAGCCGCTTGTCCGTCCTTATACTCCACTCCGGATTTTGCCACTACTCCGTCCAGGATATGGCGAATTGTATCTATGTCAAAAATGGAATCAACTCCCTGCATTATGCAGGCCATTCTTTCAAGACCCATTCCCGTATCTATGTTAGGATGCTGCAGATTGCTGTAGGAGCCGTCCTCTTCCTTTGAGAACTGCGTAAATACGTGATTCCAGAATTCCAAATATCTGTCACAATCGCATCCAGGTTTACAGTCCGGGCTTCCGCAGCCGTATTCGGGGCCTCTGTCAAAATAAAGTTCCGAGCACGGTCCGCATGGGCCGAGTCCTATCTCCCAGAAGTTATCTTCTTTTCCCAGTCTTACGATTCTTTCCTCCGGCATTCCGAGTTTTTTCCATATTTCAACTGCCTCATCATCATTTTCGTATACGGTAGCCCATATCTTTTCAAAAGGCATATGAAGCCACTCCGTCATAAATTCAAGTCCCCATGTAAGGGATTGTTCTTTGAAATAGTCTCCGAAAGAGAAATTTCCCAGCATTTCAAAAAAAGTACCGTGTCTCGATGTTATGCCTACGTTATCGATGTCGCCCGTTCTTATGCATTTCTGGCATGTTGTCATCCTCTTTGACGGAGGGGTTTCAACTCCGGCAAAATAATTCTTGAGCGGCGCCATGCCTGAATTTATTATCAAAAGGCTCTTGTCGTTCTGCGGAATCAGAGATGCGCTCTTCTCCGCATAGTGACCTTTGCTTATATAAAATTCTCTGAATAAACGTCTTATTTCATTTAAGCCTAATTTTTCCATATGTACAAATTCCTCCTAAACTAATAAAATATTTTATCATATCAGAAGTAAAAAGTCTACGGAAAACCGTAGACTTATATCACATTTGATTTCTTAAATTGCGAGCCATTTCAGTTACATCCTGCCCCACGTTGCTCATTTCATGTTTGACACCTTCCATATCGTTGACGGTGTTTTTCATATCCCTTTTGAGCTGCTTTTTGGCCGCAGGTTTCATACATCCATAGGCTACCGCCGCCGCTGTACCGATAGCGGCTATCGTCATCATCGTTGTAGCTGCTTTTTGCATATAATCACTCCCTTTCAAAATTTATTATTTGAAAAAAGCTGTCATATATGCCATGAATATAATAGCATTTCGCTTATATTCATCCTTTTATAAATCCTCCGCCGACTACCTTGTCATCGTCATAAAATACGATTGACTGTCCCGGAGTGGCTGCTCTCTGCGGTTCTTGAAAAGTTGCCATAATATATTTATCGTAAACTTTAATTGAAGCCTTCGCGGGTTTTGCCGAATATCTTACTTTTGCCAATACGGTCCTTCCGTCGTATTCATTTGCGTTGGATGCCGTAAAAAAGTAATTTTCGCAGGCGACTTTATTATCAAACAAGTCCTCGTTGTCCCCCAAGACTACCTGATTTTTCTCTGCATCCATGCTTATAACAAAAGCCGGCTTGCCAAGGGCGATTCCGAGGCCTTTTCTCTGACCTATGGTATAATTGATTATTCCTCTGTGTTCTCCCAGTACATTTCCCTCTTTATCCACAAAACAGCCGGTTTTTGGCTGCAAGCCTCTCGATGCGATAAACTTTGCATAGTCTTCGCCGGGCTCAATAAAACAAATTTCCTGGCTGTCCTTCTTATCTGCGTTTTTAAGGTCGTTTTTTCTTGCGATGTCTCTTGTTTCGGACTTGTCACAAAACTCGCCCAGAGGGAAAATCAGACGGCTTAACACCTCTTGTCCAAGCCTGTACAGCATGTATGACTGATCCTTTTTTACATTTGCCGCCGATTTTACAAAATATTTTTCCCTGTTTTGGTCATAAACAATACGGCAGTAATGCCCCGTCGCTATATAAAAGGCTCCTATTTCGTCTGCTTTTTCAATCAATCTTTTAAATTTTATGTTGGGGTTGCAGATTATGCAGGGATTAGGTGTGCGCCCGTTTAGATATTCCTCACAAAAATTGTTTATTACTATGTTTTCAAAATCTTCCGAAACATCTTCAGTAATCAGCCTTATATCAAGCTGCTTAGCCGTTTCTTCAGCTTCTCTGAGTCCTTCTTTATTATTTCCCAAGACATCGAAATAATAACCGGTAACTTCATATCCCTTTTCTTTTAACAACAAAGCAGCGGTAGTGCTGTCCACTCCGCCACTTAAACCCAACAAAACTTTATTATTCTTCAATGTCTCCATGATCGTCATCCTCATCCGCATTTGGGTCATATCCTTCCAATGCGGCATAATGTTTGCCGTTTTTCTGAGCATAATCATAAATGGCATTTTTAATTGCCTTATCGGCAAGAACCGAGCAATGCACTTTTACCGGAGGCAATCCTCCCAGGTTATCTATTATTTCCTTATTTGTAACTTCAAGTGCCTCTTCAATGGTTTTACCTATAATCATGGAAGTCGCCATGCTGGATGATGCGATTGCGCTGCCGCAGCCGAAAGTTTTGAACTTGGCGTCCGTAATCTTTTCGCCGTCTACTTTAATCTGAATCTGCATCATATCGCCGCATACAGGGCTTCCGTATACGCCCGTTCCGTCAGGGTTTTCAAGTTCTCCCACATTTTTTGGATTTAAAAAATGATCCATTACAATATCGTTATATAAAGCCATAGTCCTTACCAGCCTTTCGTTGAATTTACAGAAGAAATTTCTCTTAATTTTGCTACAATGGTTTTAAGGTTATCCACAACATAATCTATATCTTCTTTGGTTGTAAAATCACCTACGGTAAATCTTACGGTACCGTGAATCATCTCAACAGGAACGCCCAGCGCCGAAAGAACGTGGGACGGTTCAAGGGATGTTGACGAACATGCGGAACCTGTCGAAACGCTTATTCCGAACTGATTCAGCAGCAGCAAAATAGATTCGCCTTCTATATACTTAAATGTTATGTTTAAATTTCCCGGATGTCTCTTTTCCATGGTTCCGTTAACGTAAGTATCCGGAATCTCGGCTATTATTCTGTCTTTTAAGTAGTTCCTCAGTTCGCTGCAATGTTTAATATGATTTTCCAGGTTGTTTTTTGCGATTTCAGCAGCTTTTCCGAAACCTACTATGCCTGCCAGATTTTCCGTGCCTGCTCTTCTGCGGTTTTCCTGCGCTCCTCCGTGAAGATAGTTGGAAATGCTGACTCCCTTTCTGATATAAAGAGCTCCTGAGCCTTTAGGTCCGTATATCTTATGTGATGATACAGACATGAGATCCACGCCCAAATCTTTTACATCTATAGGCAGATTTCCAAGGCCCTGTACTGCATCGGTATGGATTAGGATACCGTGCTTTTTAGCGATTGCCGCAACTTCTTTTATCGGCTGAATCGTACCGATCTCATTGTTTACGAGCATTACGCTTATGAGAATGGTCTTGTCTGTAATAGCGTCTTCAAGCTGTTTTAAATCTATAAAACCGTCTTTATCAATGTCTAAATAAGTAACTTCATATCCCTGTTTTTCCAAAAAAGCACAAGAATGAAGCATCGCATGATGCTCTATTTTAGTAGTTATTATGTGATTGCCTTTAGACTTTAACTTTTCACATGCTCCGAATACCGCCCAGTTATCGGATTCCGTTCCGCCTGCCGTAAAATAGATTTCGGCGGGTTTTGCATTTATGAGCGCCGCCACCTGCTCTCTTGCATGGGTTACTGCGTCTTTTGACTCAAGCCCTTTATCATATAAACTTGATGGATTTCCGAATTTTTCCGTAAAATAAGGAATCATTTCCTTTAAGACTTCTTCTTTCACAGGAGTCGTTGCTGAATAGTCTAAGTATACATTTCTCATTGTCAAAACTGCTCCTTTATTGTTTATCCTAATCTATTATACCAAAATTCTGCTAGATTTAAACACTTCCTTCAAAAAATTGTGCTAATTTATAAACATTTTCTTCTTTTAAACAGATAACCTTATAATTGCAAGTAAAGGTTTCTTCGCCGGATAATCCTTCTGACTGCCATTCTATGGCGACGTCGGCGCATATTATGTCTTTGTCTGACTGAGTTATATTTAAGTCCTTTATCAAATATTTTTTTACACGTTCTATATCCGTTCTGAAATACAAGTCGATGTTCTCAAGGTCTTCTTCCATTAAGTGACTCGTTTCGATGGATTTAATCTTGTTTATCGCATCTTCTCTCTCTATTTCTCCGGAGTAAAAGCCGCTTAAAGTATCGGTTCTCTGATAAATAAGATTTTTGACCACAGCTTCGTCGCCTGAAGCTATGGCAAAAGCGGTGGTAAATATCACTATAAGACAAATTATACTAAAGCATACAGCCCTGCGTTTTTTCATTGCAATCCCCCTTTTGCAAAAACATCCCTTTTTTCAAATGATAAAACAAACGGGCCGAAAAACTTGTCGTAATTTCGGCCCGCATATAAATTATTTTAATTTTTGTTGTTTTTTGTGTCGTCTGTAACTTCTATCATATCCAGCTGTGCTTTCAGATTTGTCTTGAATGCATCTATGTACTTCCTGTACAGAACCTGCTGCTCGGCTTTTTCTTCATCACTTAATCCTGTCGTCTTTTTCTTGCGAGCAAGTTCGTTTATTCTGTCTATCATTTCCTGCGTTATCATCTGTTCAACTCCTCTGACTTAAAATTTATGTCTTTCAGAAGTTAATTATATAATTTAATATCCCTTTTGTAAAACGTTTATTATCCCACTTTTCTTTCCAAGCGCAGTTTATCTGCTATTATGGCGATAAATTCACTGTTTGTAGGCTTGCCCTTATCCGTCTTTACCGTATATCCGAAGAGTGAATCCAAGGTTTCGAGCTTTCCTCTGTTCCATGCTATTTCAATGGCATGTCTTATGGCTCTCTCAACCCTGCTTGGAGTGGTATTGTTCATTGCAGCGATTGCAGGATACAGTTCTTTTGTTATTGCGCTCAAAAAGTCCATGTTGTTTACCACAAGGGTTATAGCGTCTCTCAGATATTGATATCCTTTGATATGAGCTGGCACTCCCACTTCGTGTATCAGGTTGGTGATGTCTATCTCCAAATCGTTATTTAAAAGAGAATCCTTCATCACCAGGGATTTACGCAGGTTGGAACTGTTTTCTCCGCCTTGCGGCATTCCTTCCAGTGCGTCGTTTATCTGATTTATCCGTTTAGTCAGCATGCTGAGGTTTACAGGCTTTACAAGATAATATTGCGCTCCCAGCGACATCGCTTTCTGTATCATGGAGTCTTGTCCCACTGCAGAAGTCATGATTACCCTCGGATATTTTTTAAGTTCTGCGCTGTTCAATGCCTCAAGCACTCCGAAACCGTCAAGGTGAGGCATTATTAAATCCAATATTAGAATATCAGGGCATTCTTGCTGAGAATTCAAGTATTCCATTGCTTTGACGCCGTCAGGCGCAGTAAAAATGACCTCCATGTTATCTTGTTTTTTCAGATAATCCGTTACAACATCGCAAAAGTCCTGATTATCATCCACTACTCCAATCTTGATTTTATTCATTTTTTCCTCCTATACACACAAAGATTTTCCCGTTTTGTCAAATTTTGCAAATCAAGTATAACCTAAGTGTAATATAACCCCTGATTTTTTAGTGAATTATTTTCATTCTTTTTGTTACGACTTTCGACCTCAACCCATATTTTGTGCTTCATTAGTACAAATTCCTGCATTCTTCTACCATCCACTCTGCAAAAATTCCGTATCCTTTTGTGGGATTGTTTACAAAAACATGGGTAACCGCTCCTACAATCCTGTTATTTTGTATGATAGGGCTTCCGCTCATGCCCTGCACTATACCTCCGCAGTATGCAAGCAGTCTTTCATCCGTAACTTCTATTTCCAATCCCTTGCCGCTCTCCTCTTTTTGCCTGTTGACTTTCGTAATTTCTATTTCAAATTTTTCAACTTTTTGACCGTCAATGGTCGTGAGGATATAAGCGGGGCCCTCTTCTATCTGCTCCTGGGTAGCCATTACCATGGGTTCAGCCATGTCAATGCCCTCAATATTGCTTCCGGCAGAATAAATCCCATATTGACAGTTTTTCTTTACTTCGCCCAAAGGCAGTTCATATTCATAAAATATTCCTCTTATTTCACCGGGAACGCCGGCTTCTCCCTCTCTTATGGATTTTACTTCCGTTCTCAAAAGCTTGCCGTCTCCCGCTTCAAGAAGGGTGTTCGTTTTGCTTTCATATATTCCGTGGCCAAGGGCGGCAAAGACGTTGGTATCCGGGTCATAAAAGGACAAAGTGCCTATTCCTGCAATTTTCTCTTTTACCCAGATTCCTATCTTATACTTCCCGGTCTTATATTCTTTTACCGGCTCTACTTTGTAGTTGAAAACCTCGTCTTTTCTGCAAATCTGTATATCCACCGTGCCTCGGGCATCTTCTATTATTGAAGTTACATCTTCTGCATATAAGACTTCTTTTCCGTTTATCGAAAGGATTATATCACCTATCTGAATCCCAGCATCATATCCGGGACTTACAATGCTGTCTTCCGTTTCTATTTCTTCAAGCCCCACTACGAGAACGCCTTTGACATTCATCCTTATGCCTACCGACTGCCCTCCCGGAATCAGCGTCTTTTCGCTGACTACTTCGACGGATGCCCGGGATTCGTTCATATTGTTTATTGCAACTCCTACAGCTCCTATAAAACCTATGGTAAGACAAAAAACGATTATTGATTTTTTTAAGTTTTTACTCATGAAAATGCCTCTAACTTTCAAAGTCTTGCAAAAGCGCAGCAAGTTCTTCCTGGCTGTTTACCTTAACTCCCTTCTCAAAAGCAAGCTGATCATCGGGAGGAAGAAACTCATACAATATATCCGTAGCTTCCAGCTTTACCTCATTGCCTTTTTCGTCTACAAAATACACGGAAATATTTTCGCCGTCTTTCCTAACTAAATAATATGATCCGCCTTGGTCGCTGATGTCTGTGTTTTGTTTATCATCCACGGGAGATTCGGTATCGATATTTTTCTTTGGTTTTGTTACCTCGTCGTTGTTGGTTTTCTCATTGTCAGATACCTCCGTATCGGTGCTTACCTTTACCTCTTTCCCGTCTGCCGGGGCATCTTTTGGCCAAAGCAACGCAATTATGAGAAGGCACAACGTAACTATCAAAGCAGCATATATAAAAGTCCTGTAATTTTTCTTTCGTCTTGCAAACATTTTTATCACCTCGTGACTATTGTTTACGAAACTGGAAAATATTATACGGTTATATATTCCTTCATGCTTTCAAAAGTCTTTTCGCCTATTCCCTTCACGTTTTTCAAGTCTTCCAAAGAATTAAACCTTCCGTTGTTTTGCCTGTATTCGATTATTTTCTGCGCAGTTGCGGGTCCTATCCCCGGCACTGTCTGCAGCTCCGAGGCATCTGCCTTATTTATATTTACTTTTCCGGCTTCGGTCGATTGTCCCTGATGTTGCACTTCCTGGCTCTCATTGAGAGAATATATTATTACTTTCTGTCCGTCGCTGACCTCCTCCGCCCTGTTCAGTTCTCTTATGTCAGCGTCTTCCGTAATGCCTCCCGCTTTTTCAATGAGCTGAAAAAGCCTTGTACCTGCCTCCACCTTGTAAACTCCGGGATTCAATACACAGCCGCTTATATCTACGTAAATATCCGAGCTCTCGTGATTTTCCCCTTCTTCCGTTTCTTTGTTTTCCTCAACCGTAATATCGGAAACATCCTTACCCGCATCTTCTTTTAAAGCCTCTTTATCACTCCCTCCTAAAATCCAGAAAAGCAAAAGAGCAGCTGCTACCGTTATAGGCAGGGCTGCTCTTTTTATGCTCTCTTTGTTTAAAATCAAAAACTCTTTTAAATCATTCAGATTTTTAATCTGCTTTAACTTTTCCATATCCCCTGCACCCCTTTTACAGAATTTTACATTCAGATGCGGGATATGTCAAGCTTAAAATTGTAAATTATTGTAAAAATTTATTTCTCTGCGCTCGACTTCCATTTCGTATCTCGGAATATCAATTTGGGCAAAGCTGCAAAAAGAAGCGATTACCAACTCCGGACTGCAATTTGAAAAGCTGCCGCAATCAAGAAGCATACTGAGCTTTATTCCGTGTTCAGATGCTTTCCCTTCAAGCTTTCTTATCATCCTCTTTATATCCACAGCCACCATTTTCTTATCTTTCTTCTGCCTTTTCATGGCCGTAATTTCCTCTTGAGCCAAGTATCCGTCAATACACTTTTTCAAGTCGCTTTCTGAAAGGACATAAGGAATCGTAACGCTGTATTCGGCGCTTTCGCATGATGCCGCAAGGAATTTGATTTCTCCGTCTATTCCTTTGCACCACTGCAAATCAAGGCCGTCGGGCATTTCGTTCTTTAAAAGCTCGTATATTTCTTCCGTTTCATATTTCTTATCGGTTTCAAATTCCAGAAGCTCGCAGCAGCTGCTGTATCCCAAAGATAAGGGCTGGGCAAATCCAAGCTTAGGATGAGGGTTAAAGCCCTGGGAATATCTTAACTGTATACCGCTCTTGCGAAAAGCTCTTTTGAAAAATCTAAGCAAATCCAAATGAGATGTATATTTTGCATATCCGTTCTTGCTAAACCTGACAACATATCTTTCAGCCATATATTCCCTCCAATTTACAATCTACCCGTCTGTTTATTCCGCAGCCTACGCACCCATATCTGCAGTCTGAAGTAGTAGCTCCTTTATATGCCTTATGCTTTTCTGACATAAGGAACTTTTTGCTTACGCCGCACCGGATATGTTCCCAAGGCAGTATTTCGTCTTCTTGCCTCTCCCTGTAAGCATAAAACTCCGGCAATATGCCGCTGCTTTTAAAGGCTTCCTTCCATTTTTCAGGATAGAAATGTTCCGACCAGCCGTCAAGTCTGCATCCCAGCTGATGAGCTTTAAGCAGGGCTTTCCCCGTTCTCCTGTCGCCTCGTGCAAATACGGCCTCGCATACGCTTGTATAGCTGTCGTGGTAATTAAAAGTAACTCCTTTTATTTTCAGTCTTTGTTCAAGGTATCTGTGTTTTGCTTCAAATTCTTCCGGCGTGTTCTGTCTTTCCCACTGGAAAGGAGTATCAGCTTTCGGCACAAAGTTGGAAACGCTGACCGTTAAACGGAATCGGCCTCCTTTCGGGCCATTGTATTTTTTGTTTATATCTATTATGTTTTTGGCGATTTGAGCAATTCCGTCCAAATCTTCTTCGGTTTCCGTAGGAAGTCCTATCATAAAATAAAGCTTGATATGCCTCCATCCAAGCTCTATGGCCTGCTCTACGGAAGTGTATATATCCTCTTCGGTTACACCTTTGTTTATAACGTCTCTCAGCCTCTGGGTTCCGGCTTCCGGCGCATATGTAAGTCCGGATTTTTTGTACTCCTGTATCTTATTCAGGACTTCAAAGGCAAATTTATCAATTCTGAGCGAAGGAAGGGAAAGAGACACGTTATTTGACTTACAATAATCCATAAGTTCCAAGGTCAGATCATGAAAATCGGAATAATCGCTTGTGGAAAGGGATAGGAGCGAAAGCTCATCGTTTCCCGTAGCTTCAATCTGCGCCTTTGCAAGCTCAATTATCTTGTCCTTGCTTCTTTCTCTCACCGGCCTGTAAATCATTCCGGCCTGACAGAACCTGCACCCCCTTGTACATCCTCTGAAAGTCTCCACAACCGCCCTGTCATGCACTGCTTCTACCATTGGAATTACAGGTTTTACAGGGAAATCCAGCGATTCGGTTTCCGGGATAATGTTTCTAAGAACATATTCCGGGGCGTTTTCATTAAGTTTACATAATGATTTTATCGTTCCATTATTGTTATACTCAAAATCATAGAAAGACGGAACGTACACGCCCTCAAGCTTGCACGCTCTCTCCAAAAATTCCCGCTTACTAAGGTTTTCTTTTTTGCATTGAGCATAGAGTTCCAGCACTTCAGGCAGAAGCTCTTCTCCGTCGCCGATAAGAAACATATCCATAAAATCCGCCAGAGGTTCAGGATTGAAGGCGCACGGTCCTCCCGCAGCTATTATCGGAAATTCTTCTCCTCTTTCTTTGGACAAAAGCGGAATATGAGCCAAATCCAGCATGTTAAGTACAGTCGTAAATGACATTTCGTATTGCAGTGTAAAGCCTACCATGTCCATATCTTTAAGGGGAGTCTTGGTTTCCAGAGTAAACAGCGGAACCCCTTCTTTTTTCATCAGACTCTCCATGTCCGGCGCCGGCGCAAACACCCTTTCGCAATACAGGTTTTCTCTTTTATTTACCGTATTGTAGAGGATCTGCATTCCCAGATATGACATTCCTATCTCATATAAATCGGGAAATGCAAACGCCATGCGTGTTTCGATATTTTCGATATTCTTTTTTATTGAATTGACTTCTCCGCCTATATATCTGCCCGGCTTCTCTATCTGTTTAAAAATATGGTCGAGTTTCTTTTGCAACTCCATTAAAAGTTCTCCTTTGTCTTGTTTGTATCTGTTTATCGTAAAAGCTCGTCAAAACTCTTTCCCATTATTTTGGAAATCTCATCAAGGAGCTTTTGCGTTTCTTCCTTCTTCTTTAAAATTCTTTCTCTTACCTCCGGCGAATCGGGTGCTTTATTTAAGATATAGTCTATTCTTTCGTCAAGTCCGACGTATTTGTTCTCCTTTACAACTCTGTCTGCTATGCACACTATATCGCATTCGTTGAGCTTGTCCACAGAATTGTACTTCGAATATTTCATATGCGCCTTTACTATTTCTGCCTCATCGTCATATCCGAGACTTTTCAATATCTCATATCCTACCATATCATGTTTGTCTTCTATTCGGGCCACATCATGTACAAGTCCCGCACCCCTTACAAGGCTCACATCTAAGCTGTAACCGTGTTTATCAAGCTCCGTGGCCAATTTTACGGCAACGTCCGAAACAGCCCTGCAATGGGCTATAACTTTGTCCGGAGTATGGTATTCTTTATATAAACTTTTTATCTCATCTTCCGAAATACGCTTAGTCAAATATAGTCACCTTCTTTTTTATAGCTTTATAAATCATTGCAATGGATTTACTCTTTTGAAGGGCAGATGTAAGCTCCGATGAAATTGCGAATCTTTGCAGCAGGAATTAAAATCTGTTTGAGCCTCCTTTTTCTGTTATATGGGAGGCGAGTTATTTTAATTCCCTGCAAAGAGAGAAATGAATCGCAGAGCTTACCTGCTCCTGAGAAGATGTAAATCAATTGCAATGATTTATTATTATACCACACCCTACTCTAAATGATAATAAAAATCTTTTTCTCCCGTGTTGTCAAATGTGCCTATTATATCGCCTTTTCTGACTTTTTCCCCGGTCACCACAGTCAGCGTATGAAGATTTCCGTAGATGGAAGTCTTTTCATCGTGCTTAATTTTAACACATACTCCAAGTTCTCTGTCAATGCCCGAATATATGACTTCACCGCCGGATGTGGCATGAACCGCCGAAGTCTTATCATCAGAAGTTTTATCTATAGGCTCGGAAAATTTACCGGCCTCACTTGCATTTGTCAAGGCCGTGTTTATTGATGCCGGAGCGTCGGCTGCTTTCATAAGCAAATCGCTTCCTGCTTCCCTGATTTCTTCCAAAGAATAATCTCTTTGCGCCTGCTTGGCAATTTCCTCTTTTACTTTATCTATCCTTTCACCGCCTATCATGGCAGAGCCCCTTATCAAAGCGAATATGGCAAGACATGCTACAGCCTGAACCAATATCTTATCATTATACTTCATGGCGCACCTCCTCTTTTCAATATTATGAGAATGCACCGCTTCGTATGTTGGTTTGTTTTAGTGGTCTTGGCAAGAAAAAATGCTGAGGCAGGCGATTTATTTTCGTCCACCCCAACATTTATTACGTTTTACTCATCCCAGTATTCCATATCGTAGTCTTCTATTCGTATAAAGTCGCCTTCCTCAAGACCCATTTCCTTAAGTTTCTCTATTGCGCCTTTTCCTTCAATATACTTGTACAGATACCTTAATGAACCCATGTCGTTGAAATTGGTTGAGCGGAAAATCTTGCTGAGCTGTTTGCCTTCCAGCGTATACACATCGTCTGTCTCATCATACCCTACGGTTATATCTCTGTAAGTAGGATCCTTGTCTTCGCTTTCAAAGTCGAAGTATTCATACGAATCCTCTTCTTCCGGCGGATTTGCCTCAATTTTGCGAAGTTCTTCGAGAGCGGCGCTTAAAATTTCCTTAACACCCATGTTCAAAGGCGCCGACATAGGGAAAACCTTATAACCTTTGGCTTCCACATATTCTTTAAAATCTTTATACTCTTCAGAATCCTCATCAACCATATCGATTTTGTTTGCAGCTACAAGCTGAGGTTTTTTCAGTATCTTCGGACTGTAGGTCTCAAGCTCTTTATTTATCTTATCAAAATCCTCTTTAGGGTTTCTTCCTTCACTTCCCGAAACATCCACAACATGAATGAGCACTTTCGTCCGCTCTATATGCTTCAGAAATCTGAATCCAAGGCCCAATCCTTCGCTTGCGCCTTCGATGATACCTGCAATATCAGCCATTACGAAACTGTCATCATATATGTTTACAACTCCTAAATTAGGGTCTATGGTTGTAAAGTGATAATTGGCAATCTTAGGCTGTGCGCTTGTGGCAATAGACAGCAATGAGGATTTTCCCACATTTGGAAAACCTACAAGTCCAACATCTGCGATGAGCTTCATTTCGAGGATTACGCTTCTTTCTCTTGCTGCGCCTCCCGCTTCTGCAAAATTAGGCGCCTGCCGCACCGAATTTTTAAAATTCACATTGCCTCTGCCGCCTTTTCCGCCTTTTGCCGCAACAAAGCGCTGACCGTCTTCAGTCAAATCCTTCATAACATGTCCCGTTTCTTCATCGATTACTACCGTTCCCATCGGTACCGCTATGATAAGATCCTGTCCCGCCTTTCCAAAGCGTTTTTTCTTCATGCCGTCCTGACCGTTTTCTGCCTCATACTTTCTTTTATAGCGAAAATCCATAAGCGTTCTCAAATTTCTGTCAGCGACAAATATCACGTCTCCGCCTTTTCCGCCGTCGCCGCCGTCAGGACCGCCTTCAGGCACGTAGGGCTCTCTTCTGAAAGTTACGGCACCGTTGCCTCCCTTGCCTGATTTAATTGTAATTTTGGCTCTATCTACAAACATTTTGTGAACCTCCTATTACTTTTATAAAAAAGCCCTGTAAAAAATAGATTACAGGGCTTTAATCTCTAATTAAGCTTCTTTTGGATAAACACTTACTTGCTTTCTGTTTCTGTCTTTTCTTTCGAACTTAACTGCTCCGTCTATCTTGGCAAATAGAGTATCGTCTCCGCCGATACCAACGTTATTGCCCGGGTGGAACTTAGTTCCTCTCTGTCTAACCAAAATGCTTCCGGCGCTTACAAATTGTCCGTCTCCGGCTTTCAGTCCAAGACGTTTGGACTCGGAGTCACGACCGTTTTTGGAGCTACCTACACCTTTTTTACTTGCCATTAAATTCGCCTCCTAACTATATTGGCAGATTACTTTAATGCCGCTTCAATAGCTTCGATGATAACTGCCTTTGTGGCTTTTTCATCTATCGCAATATTGTTTTCTTTGGCAAAAGCAATCAGTTCATCCTTTTTCATTGAAGCTGATACCTTCTTAACAGGTTTTGCTTCTTTAACTTCTTCCTTAGGTGCTTCTGCAGCCTTAGGAACGGCTTTCTTTTCAACGTCTCCGCTGAGGGATTCAATCTTTACCATTGTATATGGCTGTCTGTGACCCTGTTTCTTTCTGTAGTCCTTTTTGGCCTTATACTTGAAGATTATAACTTTTTTACCTTTTCCGTTTTCAACTACGCTGCCTGTTACAGCTTCTGCCAAGTAAGGTGTTCCTACTTTAACTTCCTTGCCGTCGCTCATCAGCAGCACTTTGTCAAAAACAACTTTTTCTCCGGCAGCAACGTTTAATTTTTCAACAGTGATTACGTCGCCTTCCTGCACTCTGTACTGTTTTCCGCCGGTTTCGATTACTGCGTACATAATAAATTTCTCCTCCTCTATCCAGTCTCGCCATTACGGGTGAATGAATATCATTGCTTAGTACCCGGTCTGCGCGGCTCAACTCGGTTATAATAGCATTAAAATGGCTTAATGTCAAGGGTTTAGGGAGAAAAAGTTTATGGTAATTTTAACTGCTCAGATACATATTATAACTATCAAAACCATTGGAGGTATATTTTATGCATATAAGCAGACAGGATATGGAGCTTATTTCAATTTTAAAGCGTCCTTCTGATGCCGCAGCCTTAATAAGCGGCAGTTCCGAATATCCCAATATAATAGGAAAAACCCGTTTTTATCAACTGAGTAAAGGCGTAATGGTAGTTACGGAGGTAATGGGTCTTCCTTCATCCGTAGAAAACTGCGGTCAAAAAATCTTTGCTTTTCACATACACAGCGGCGAAAGTTGCACCGGCACAGAAAGCGACACCTTTTCCGACGCACTTACTCATTACAATTCCGAACAATGTCCTCACCCTTACCATGCAGGAGATTTACCGCCGCTGTTTGGCAATAACGGATACGCTTTCTCGGCAGTATTTACGGACAGATTTTCGGTAAGTGAAATTATCGGTAAGACCTTAATAATTCACTCTTCTCCCGATGACTTTACCACTCAGCCCTCCGGCAACTCAGGAAATAAAATTGCATGTGGCCAAATAGTATCTATGAGATAAATCCCGGCATGTTATAAAACAGAAATATTTAAAATCAAAGAGGCTATCGCTTTATTTGCTTTAGCCTCTTTTACTTTCTAAATTGCAGGTTCGCTATTCTTCTATGATTACTCCGTCTTCATCGATAATCATATCCATTATCTCAGAAAATTCTTCTTCCGAAACCTCCGGCTCTTTTTCATCCTTGCCATCGTTCTTCATAAGGTCAAGGAGTTTTCCTTCCAATTCATCAACAACTTCCGGATGCTCTTTTAAGTAATTCTTGATGTTTTCACGGCCCTGGCCTATACGTTCACCTTTATAGCTGTACCAGGAGCCTGCCTTATCAATCAGCTTAGCTTCTACCGCCGAGTCTAAAATATCCCCTACTTTTGATATGCCCTCTCCGTACATTATATCAAATTCAGCCTGTTTGAAAGGAGGAGCCACTTTGTTCTTAACAATTTTTACTCTCGTTCTGTTACCTAAAATGTTATCCCCCGCTTTAATTGTTTCAACTTTTCTTACATCAAATCTCATGGACGAGTAGAATTTAAGAGCACGTCCTCCTGTTGTAACCTCCGGGCTGCCGTACATCACTCCGACTTTTTCTCTCAGCTGGTTGATAAATATGACGCAGGTGTTTGATTTATTTATACTTCCCGTTATTTTTCTAAGCGCCTGAGACATAAGTCTGGCTTGCAAACCTACATGAGCGTCTCCCATTTCTCCCTGTATCTCTGCTCTGGGCACCAAAGCTGCAACAGAGTCTATTACGATTACATCCAGGGCACCGCTTCGTACAAGCATATCGCATATTTCAAGAGCCTGTTCTCCCGTATCCGGCTGAGAAACGAGAAGGTTTTCAACGTCAACACCCAAGTTTTTTGCATATATAGGGTCGAGCGCATGTTCTGCATCTATAAATGCAGCCCTTCCTCCTGCCTTCTGCGCTTCGGCCACAATATGTAATGTCAATGTGGTTTTTCCGGAAGATTCGGGTCCGTATATTTCTATGATTCTGCCCTTCGGAACGCCACCGACGCCTGTGGCAACATCAAGGCTTATTGAACCTGTGGATATGGCTTCCACATTCATCTGTGCGCCCTTGTCTCCCAGTTTCATTATGGCGCCTTTGCCGAATTGTTTCTGAATCTGTGATAATGCTGCCTCTAACGCTTTATCTTTTTCTTTTTTATCTATAGCCATTTTTACACTCCTTTTGTTCGAACATTTGTTCTTATTTGTATGATACATTATATATCCAATTAGGTCAAGGGTTTTTTTGTAATTTTGTTATGGAAATTTATGTAAATATTTTATTTTAATATTTCAGATATGTCAACAGGAATTTTGTTATATATATTGTTTTTCTACAGGCAAAATTTTTTGCCTAAGGGGAGGTAAAAAATTTTACCTCCCGAAATTTAATACTATATCTCTTCAAAATAAAAAGGCAGACTCTATCTGCCTGCCCTTTTACTTTATCCTCTTATATATTTCATGAAGCATGTTCAGAACCGCGTAGTTTCTGTTCCAGTTTCTGTTTACATTTCTCATCTGTGTCTTTATAACGTCGGTCTTTCCTTCATAGCATATGCCTATGAACACAAGTCCGACGGGCTTTTCTTCGCTTCCTCCGCCCGGGCCTGCTATTCCGGTAACGGATATGCATAAGTCAGATCCGGTCTTGGCTCTAAGTCCTTCTGCCATTTCAGTCGCCGTTTCCCTGCTCACCGCACCGAACTGTTCAAGAGTTGAGGCGCTTACCCCCAGTTCCTCCATTTTAGCTCTGTTGCTGTAAGTAACTATTCCTCTCTCAAATACCTGAGATATTCCGTCTATGCCGGTCAAAGCCCCTGCAAACAGTCCTCCCGTGCAGGATTCGGCGCATGAAACGCTTATATTCTTATCTTTCAGCAATTTGCCTACCACATCTATAAGTTCCTCGTTATCAAGGCTGTAAACGTAATCGCCTATTATGTCGAGAACTTCTTTTGTCATCCGGTCTACGGCAGCCTCAGCTTCATCCGATGTGGCACGTTTTGAAGCTATGCGCAGGCTGCATTCGCCCTCCTTTGCATAAGTGGCAATGGTAGGGTCCGTCTGCCCGTCAATCAGAGGCAGCAATACCGTTTCCAT
Source organism: Bacillota bacterium (assembly GCA_021769295.1). GTDB lineage: Bacteria > Bacillota > Clostridia > Peptostreptococcales > Anaerovoracaceae > Fimisoma. The sequence goes on from JAETTD010000007.1 coordinate 93,663, forward strand.
TTTAGATTCGCCAAGTCCGAAAGAGCGGAGTATTCTATAGTATATGACACTGTCCTGAAGCCTTTTGAGCCTTGGGCGGACCTGTTTGTTAAACATGTTGGTCATTTCCCGCGGAGGTCCGGGAAGAGAAACTATAATCTTACCATTCTTTTCAAGCCAGAATCCCGGAGCCGTCCCCTGGTCATTGGGCAAAATTTCCGCGCTGCTCGGTAGATTTGCCTGCTTTAGGTTATTTTCCGTCATGGGGCGGTTAACCTTTTCATAACGGTCTTTGAGAGCTCTTAATGCCTCTTCGTTCACTACGAGCTCATCGCCCATGGCCTTTGTTATCACTTCTTTTGTAAGATCGTCCTGAGTAGGCCCAAGACCTCCCGTGGTGATAATCATGTCGCAGTCTCTGAATGCAAGATGAATGAGTTCCTCAAGCCTTTCAGGATTATCTCCCACGCTGTAGTGGTACATTACGTCAAATCCCAGGTTATTTAATTCCTGTGATAAAAATGCCGCATTGGTGTTTACAATCTGACCGAACAATATTTCCGTTCCCACCGTAAGAATAGCTGTCCTCATAGATGCCCCTCTCTTCCTACTTCATCGAAAATACCTGTTTGTTCTGCATAACGTATTCCACACCGGAATAAACGGTCATGATAAGCGATGCCCAAAGGAAAGCCTGCGCCCCATACCACAAAGGCATAAACAGCGGAAATGCCGGAACCAAAAGCAACAGGCACACTGCTATCATCTGTAGCACGGTCTTAACCTTTCCGCTCATGCCGGCAGCTATCACTATCCCCTCCGACGCCGCCACGGTTCTCATGCCGGCAACGGTAAACTCTCTGGCAAGGATAATGATGAGCATCCATGCAGGAACATAAAAAGGAATCATAAGGCAAATCGCCGAATAAACCAGTACCTTGTCCGCAAGGGGATCCATTATCTTTCCGAAGTTTGTTACCAAGTTATGTTTTCTCGCAATTTTGCCGTCAAGCATGTCCGTAAAGGACGCTGCCACAAATATTATAAACGCTGCTATATACCAGCCCATATAATATGCCGCAATGAAAAACGGCACTGCGACTACCCTTGCAATCGTAAGTTTATTAGGTAAATTCATCTTTATACCTCCATACCTGTTAAGTCATAATCAAATGCATCCCGTATCAAAACCTTAACTATATTTCCCGGCTTCAACTCCTTATCGGAAGTAAAAATTACGGAATTGTCTATTTCGGGAGCATCATATTGGGTCCTTCCGATATAGCTTCCGTCTTCGTCTTTTTCTTCTACGATAACATCGAGAGTTTCGCCGATTTTCTCTCTGTTTGATTCCAGTGAAATATCAAGCTGACGGCGCATTATCGCATCCTGCCTCTGTTCTTTTATCTCCTGAGGAATCTGGTCTTCCATTTCTCCGGCAGGGGTATTTTCTTCCCTTGAATAGGCAAATACTCCAAGACGTGCGAACTTCATTTCCTCTACAAAAGTCAAAAGATCCTCAAAGTCTTCTTCCGTCTCACCTGGGAAACCGGTGATAAGGGTGGTTCTTATGTGAATGTCCGGAATTGCTTTTTTCAGTTTTTCTATGGTCTCTGTGATGGACCGTCGGGTTGAACGTCGGTTCATGGCTTTGAGCACATTGTCGCTTGAATGCTGCACCGGAATGTCTATGTAGTGGCATATCTTTGGCTCTGTCTTCATGACTTCTATGAGCTCATCGGTTATCCTGTCCTCATAACAGTACATCAGGCGAATCCACTCTATGCCGTCTATTTTGCATAAATCCCTTAACAATTCAGGCAATGCGGGTTTTTTATAGATATCGGTTCCGTATAGTGTCACGTCTTGCGCTATAAGAATGAGCTCCTTGCATCCTCTTTCTGCAAGCCACTTTGCTTCTTCTATAACGTCTTCTTTTTTCTTGCTGCGATACGGACCTCTTATCTGAGGTATTATGCAGTAAGCGCATCTGTTGTTGCAGCCTTCCGCTATCTTAACCGTAGCCGTATAAGGATTTTCCGGAAGTATTCTCGGCATTACCCCAAGGGTATCGCAGGCGCATCCTGTCACGGCGTTTTGCCTCTCTCCGTTTAAAACAAGGCTTTCCAATATTTGAGGAAGCTTTTCGTACTCGTTGACTCCTATAAAGGCGTCTGCCTCCGGCATTTCGCCGAACAGCTCTTCGGAATATCTTTCAGACAGACATCCCGATACAATCAGTTTCTTATCGGTTCCTTTGTATTCAGCCAGTTCAAATATTCTCGCTATGGATTCTTTTTTTGCGTCGTTTATAAAGCCGCAGGTATTTACAATCATTACATCTGCGCTCTCTATATCATCAACGATTTCTATCCCGTTTTGCGACATTATTCCCTTGGCCACCTGAGTATCATTGAAATTCTTAGGACAGCCGAGAGTTTCCATATATACTTTCATGTTTATATTCCTTCTGTATCTTTTTCAAGCTGTTCCAGTTCTTCTTCGGAAACCAGAACCTGGCGTGGTCTGCTTCCGTCCTGAGGGCTCACTATGCCTCGGGCTTCCATCATGTCCATGATTCTGGCAGCCCTGTTGTACCCTATTCTGAATCTCCTCTGAAGCATGGATACGGAAGCCTGTCCGCTTTTCACTACCAAATCTATGGCATCAGGAAGAAGTTCATCCGAATCTTCCTCTGCGCCCGAATTCTCCGTCCTCTCAATCCTTGTAAGAACATCCTGATTATAATCGGTTTCTTTAACCTGAGACTTTACATAATCTATAACTTTGTTTACTTCGCTGTCAGATATAAAGGCCCCTTGGATTCTTACGGGTTTACCCATTCCCATAGGGTTAAACAGCATATCTCCCTTGCCTACCAGCTTTTCTGCCCCCTGCATATCGAGAATTGTTCTCGAATCCACCTGAGACGAAACAGCAAAAGCAATCCTTGACGGAATGTTGGCTTTGATTACGCCCGTAATTACGTCTACGGAAGGTCTCTGGGTAGCCACTATGAGATGCATTCCCGCTGCTCTTGCCATTTGTGCCAGCCTGCATATTGATTCTTCAATCTGAGACGGCGCCGCCATCATCAGGTCCGCAAGCTCATCTATTATGATAACCACCTGAGGCATCACCTTATCGTACTCTTCGTTTGCACGCACGGATTCGTTATATGATTCCAAATCCCTTACGCCTTCTTCTGCAAACTTTTTATATCTGTCTGTCATCTCGGCCACGGCCCAGTTAAGAGCTGCCGCAGCTTTATTAGGGTCAGTGACCACAGGTATCATAAGGTGAGGAACTCCGTTGTAATTGCCCAGTTCCACTACTTTCGGGTCTACCAGAATAAGCTTGACTTCATCGGGGTTGGCCTTGTAAAGCAAACTTATTATTATTCCGTTGATGCATACTGATTTTCCCGAGCCTGTGGAGCCTGCAATCAGAAGATGAGGCATCGATTTAAGGTCTGCCACTATAGCTCTTCCACTGATGTCCTTACCTACAGCAAAGGTTATCTTGGATTTGCTTTCTTTAAATTCCTGAGAATCTATGATTTCCCTCATATGTACCATAGTTACCGAATCGTTTTCCACTTCGATGCCCACTGCAGCCTTTCCCGGAATCGGCGCCTCTATTCTTATGCTTTTTGCTTCAAGGTTAAGGGCTATATCATCAGCCAGCCTTACGATGCTGTTTACTTTAACACCCACTGCCGGCTGTATTTCATATCTGGTTACCGTAGGTCCCTGAGTGACCTGAATAACCCTTGCATCCACATGGAAGTTACGTAGCGTTTCCTCCAGTTTCTCGGCTTTTTCGGTAAGCAGCCTTCCGTTGGTCTTAGATACTCCAGACGGTTTTTCAAGCAAACTTACGGGAGGTTTTTTGTATTTTTTGACTACAGGAGCTGAATTTATGTCTTCCTTTGTAAGCATTGCCTCCTTTGCTTCTTTGTTGGAAAGTTTTTTCTCAGCGCCGAACACTGCTTCCGCATCGGGTTCAGCCTTCGCTTCCTCACTTTGATTAACATCGGAAGAAGAAAGTCCAAGTCCTGTTCCGAAAGCAGCAGTGCTTGCTCCCGAAACAACGGCTCCGTCTATGCCGAATCCTTCCTCTGAGCTTGATTTTTCTTCCAATCCGAAGGTGCCGGAGGAAGCCTTCCTGCCGAAGAGTGAATCGTCCTGCATGTATTTAAGCACGCTGCTTTTCTTTGTTTCGGTTGCAGCGACATGTTTTTCCTCTGCGCTGCCCTGCCTTGCTGCCGCTCCGTCCACAATCTTGATTTCACGGTTCGGACGCTCGGGAACCACCTCCGGATCCACATCAAGATGAGCATGCTCCTTTATCAGTTTGCGCTGTTCAATTTTATCCCCTATCTTGCCTACAAACCTTGAAACAGGCGTATTTATTATGAGAAGCAAGCAGATAAGAGTTACCACTACGGAAAAGATCCAGCATCCTGCGGTTCCAAACCATTTTATCAGAACGGAAGCCAATATCATGCCGAAAAATCCGCCGCTTTGAAGTGTGACTCCCGACGTATAGAAGCCTTTAATTGCGGCAACGGAAAAAGCAATCTTTTCTCCGTCTATGAATCTTATGGAATTCATGGTTGCAATCATGAGCAGCAGCAAAAATACAAGCAGAGAGGTCTTTACCGAAATAGATACCGTCTGTCTTGCAAAGAGCAATATTCCGAATATGATAAGATAGAATGGCACGATATAAGCCACAAACCCGAACAGTCCTTTCAGGCAGTTTCCTATCATTTCTCCGAACTGGCCTGCGCCGTGAGTAAGGGTTGCAACTACCAGAAATATTCCCACTGCAATGGCTATTATCGCCCATATCTCATCTATTACACGTCTGTCTGCCTTTTTCTTTGCCTGAATCTCCATGGCCTTTTCCTTTGCTCTGGAGTTTCCTTTGGAAGAATGTGCGGACTTTGACGTTTTATTTTTTGAACCGGGAGGACGCCCCGGTCCTTTCTTTCTTTCAGCCATTGTTAAAACCCTTTCTGTATGGGCGTTATGCAATGAAAATGCCGTAGCAAATAACTACAAGACCCAGTGCCCATACATAATAAGAAAAGTAATTAAGTTTCTTGTTTGAAACCAGTTTAATCATTGTTTTTATCGCTACAAGTCCGGAAATTGCGGCTACTACCATTCCTGCAATGACAGGCCCAAGCTGAGCCATATCCATGCCGCTCTCAATAGCTGCGGGAGCTTCTAAAATTGCAGAGCCCAAAATTGATGGTATTGAAATTAAAAATACGAATTTTACCGCAAATTTCCTGTCTAAATTGCATATCAGGCTTCCGAACAGCGTCGAACCTGACCTGGAAATGCCCGGACATATGGCTACGCCCTGCACTACGCCTATGAACAAAGCATTCCTGCAATTCATCTGTCTTATACCTCTGTTGGAATCCCCCATTTTTTCTGCAACGGTCAGGAAAATTCCCGTTATTATAAGACCTATTCCTATAGGAATCACCGAGGTGTACAGGCTGTCAAAAAAGTCGTTGAACAGGAAGCCTATTATGGCTGTGGGAATGGTTGCCACTATAATCATGACTCCCAGCTTCCTTACAGGTCTTTCCTGAAGTCTCAATCCTTTTCCCGTGCATATGTCCTTAATGGTTATGAACAGCTCTACTATCAGTTCCCATATATCTCTCCAGTAAACTATGAATACCGAAATAAGCGTGCCCACATGGAGCAGTACTGCAAACAGAAGCACATTATCTTCTTCTATTCCGAACCACTGCTGAAGCAGCGCCAAGTGCCCCGAGCTGCTTATAGGTAAAAATTCTGCAAGTCCCTGAACCAGACCCAAAATTACCGCCTCAAAATATGACATTTCTATTCTCCTTATTTTTTAGTTATATAACCTTTTGCTTTAAGGGTCTCTGCGCACAGGATTGCTCCTCCGGCAGCGCCTCTTATGGTGTTGTGTGAAAGACCTACGAACTTATAATCGTAAATGCTGTCTTCTCTTATTCTCCCTATGGAAATTCCCATTCCCTTATCTCTGTTGACGTCTGCCTTTACCTGAGGACGATTGTCTTCTTCAAAGTATTTTATAAACTGCTTTGGAGCCATAGGAAGGTCTTCTTCCTGAGGGAAACCTTTATAGCTTTCAAGTTTTTCTATTAGCTGTTCTTTGGTAGGTTTTTTCCTGAATTTTACGAAAGCTGCCGCCGTATGTCCGTTGAGTACCGGAACTCTCAGGCACTGGCATGTAATCTTAGGCTCTTCTGCTTTGATTACTTCGCCCTTTTCCATATCAACGTGTCCCCATATTTTAAGAGGTTCCTGTTCGCTTTTTTCTTCTTCTCCGCCTATATATGGAATAATGTTTTCAACCATTTCAGGCCACGAATTAAAATCCTTTCCTGCTCCGGAAATAGCCTGATAAGTGGTTATTACACATTCGTAAGGTTCAAACTCCTTCCATGCTTCTATTGCGGGAACGTAGCTCTGAATGGAGCAGTTCGGTTTTACGGCTATAAATCCTCTCTCTGTTCCGAGGCGCTTCTTCTGAGCTGCTATGACTTCAAACTGGTCACAGTTGATTTCAGGGATAACCATAGGCACATCCTTTGTCCACCTGTGAGCGCTGTTGTTGGAAACCACCGGTGTTTCAGTCTTTGCATATTCTTCTTCGATTGCCTGTATCTCTTCTTTTGTCATGTCAACGGCGCTGAAGACAAAGTCTACCGTTGAAGCTACTTTTTCAACATCGTTGACATTCATTACCTTTATATTCTTTACTGCTTCGGGCATTGGTTTTTCAATCTTCCAGCGTCCCTCCACTGCGTCTTCGTATCTCATTCCTTCGCTGCGACTGCTTGCTGCAAGGGTAACTACCTCAAACCAAGGGTGGTCTTCAAGCAGGGATATAAATCTCTGTCCTACCATTCCCGTAGCTCCTAATATTCCTACTTTTAATTTTTCACTCATAAATAATTACCTCTCTATCTTTAAATTCTCATTTATATATTGCATTTATAACAATTTATTGTATCACTTTTTCGCCTGCTTTTCAACAAAATCAAGCTGATTGAATATAATAATTTAACACTATTATTCTTATGAAAGGATGTGTTATCTTGTCGTTATTCAAAGGAGCTGCCACAGCTCTTATTACTCCTTTTAAAGACGGGAAAATAGATTACGTGGCTATGGGAAAACTGGTAGAATGGCAAGTGAATCAAAACATCGACGGTCTCGTCGTATGTGGAACCACCGGCGAAGCTTCTACCCTTTCCGCAAAAGAAAAAATACAGCTTACAAAATTTGTTGTCGACCTGGTTAACGGCAGGGTTCCGGTAATTGCCGGCTCAGGCTCTAACAATACGGCTGACGTAATTGAATTATCAAAAGAAATGCAGGCTACCGGAATCGACGGTCTTTTAATCGTCACTCCTTACTATAATAAATGCACCGAAAGCGGTTTAATATACCATTATGAAAAAATTGCAGACCAAGTTTCGCTGCCGATCATCATGTACTCGGTTCCTGCAAGGACGGGGGTAAACATAAGTCATACTGCCGTCGCCGTTTTATCTGAGCATCCAAACATAGCAGGTATCAAGGAAGCTTCCGGCAACATATCTCAGATTTGTCAGATCGCTTCCTATATAAGCGATGACTTTGCCCTTTACTCGGGAAATGATGATCAGACGGTTCCTATACTTTCTCTTGGAGGGATAGGCTGTATATCTACCGTTTCAAACATCATTCCTGCTCGTTTTTCAAAGATGATACATGATTATCTTGACGGAAGATACCTTGAAGCAGGCGCAGAACAGGTGCAGCTTAAATCCCTGATTGATGCTCTGTTCTTAGAGGTAAATCCTATTCCCGTCAAGGCCGCGCTGAACATGATGGGAATGTGCAACCTTGAATACAGGCTCCCTATGTGCCTTCCTAACAATAAGACCCAGTATATGATTTACGACACTCTGGAAGAGTTCGGGCTGGTGGGAAGATAGCGGTGATGCAGGCGGCGTGCTGGCAGGCGACGAGGCAGCAAGCAGAGAGACTGCCGTAAAACTTAAATTTTCTTTGAATTGTGGCATTTTGGCAGCTGTGATAGGGCTCAAATTGCCGTAACGTTCGCAATTTCTTTTAAATGCGGCATTTTATAAGCCGTAGGAAGGGTAAAACTGCCGTAAATTTGAAATTTTTCTTAGTTTTCGGCATTTTGGCGGGAAATAAGGTGGCAAAAGTGCCGCAGAAAGGAGATTTTCTTAATTTTGCGGCACTTTGCAATTCAGACGGTACTGCCGACCTTCCAGTCGGCTATGCGGCAGCACTATCCTGCGAAACCGTCATACATTGTATGGCGGTTTTGCTAAATCTTCGCTGCAGAGTCATACATATTTGGGTTTTTTAGAGACTATGAAAAAAAGTCTGTAAATTACCTTCTATGGTAATTTAGATATTGTGGGAGCATTGAAATCTCAAGCTCCCTTGATTGAAAACAGTATAATCTATCATATATTGCATGTCAAG
>JAETTD010000044.1 GCA_021769295.1 Bacillota bacterium
AAGATTAAAGATTTACCAAGAATAGAACCATCCTCACTGATAGCGCCCAAAGCGGCGGAAGCAGCAGCGGAAACGGCGATACCGCCGCCGATACAGGACATACCGGTTGCCAGAGCAGCGGCCAGATAACCCCAGCCTGCAGCAGAAGCCCCTGCAGCGGAAGCCTCGGCAGCAAAGGCATTGCCGGAGAACATCAGGGCGCTGGAGACGATAAGAGTACCAAAGAATAAAAATACATTAGTTGCCAGAGCGGTTTTATAACGGCCTCTGGTCTTTTCACCGGCGGCGAATGCACCGAAGGGAACTGCAATACTTAAAATTAATGCCAGAGCCAAAGTGATTTTTACTGCGAAAGTCATAATAATCTCTCCTAGTATAATAATGGTGTAGTCAAGAATGACTACTGGTTAATAGTTACAAAGTCCAATCTAATAAATCTATATAGATATAACGGAAGGAGGAATTCCCCCCTCCATCAGAAGTTATAAGACAACTTTCTTTACCTTGTCTGAGGTTTCCTTAATGCACCAGACAAAATATAGAGGTATAATCACGAAAGGCAGGATCATTGACGTATTCTCCTTGGGAACCAGCCTTCTGGCTGGTGAAACCTCTTAAAAAGTCTGTCAGTCCATTCGGTGGTGATTTATGTTTTGGCTGGTTGGGAAGCCTCAGGCTATACCTGTATTACCCGCTAGGTTGTGTATCCACCTTCTGGAATTGGATACCTGCCGGAAAGGATAAAACCATGCACTCTCAAAAACTACTCAAGACGCTCCAAAGCATCCCCTACCTCTCAGTCGGGCTTGATGTCGGCGCTGATTTCTCATGGATGTCCATCATGCTCCCTAACGCTACGCTTATCGGGAAACCTTTCAAGATCGTTCATTCCGATCCACAGTCCAGGGAGCTTGCCGTCACAAAAATAAAGGAAGCACAAGAGACGTATTCTCTCAAAAGCCGTTGCTTCCTTGAGTCCACCGGGATCTATCACATCCCGCTCCTGTGCTTCCTTCGTGATAAGGGGTTTGACTGCTCCGTCATTAATCCTATCATTACTAAGAATAGCACAAATTTGAACGTTAGGAAACTGCATAATGATAAATTTGATTCTAAAAAAGCGGCTAAAGTCGGCCTGGATGCCTCTCTTAAGACTTCCATTGTCCCGGATGACTCCATCATTGACCTTCGCAATCTTGTGCGTGACTACTATTATTTCAAGGATCTGCAGTCCGCCATCGTCTTGAAGCTTCATGCGGAACTCAAAGTCTCCTTCCCCGCATACCTGAAGGTGTTCAGCAAGCTCACAACGCAGACTTCCTTAAAGCTTCTGGAAGCTTACCCACTTGCAGCGGACATGCTTTCCTCCCCAAAAGACAAGCTTGTCAAAACCATCCGATGCACGGCTCGCTTTGGGGAAACGTATGCCCTTGCCAAATATGATGCCATATGCACCGCTGCAAAGGATGCCTCTGTTTTCGGACGTTCCCTTCCAAGCAGCTCACTCCGAATCCGGCTCTATATCAAAACCTACCGGGAATACCAGGAGCATCTGGATAGCATACTCAAAGAACTGCATAAGGCTGTTAATAAGCTGGAAGGAACACCCGTCTATGACCGTATCCTCCTTCTCCAGTCTCTGCGGGGCATTGGCTTCCTCAGCGCGGTTGTCCTGATTGCGGAAATGGGTTCCTTTGACCTTTTTTCCTCCCCAAAGAAGCTTTATGCCTACTTCGGTCTGGATCCTGCCGTAAAGCAGTCCGGCAAGTTCAACGGGGACAATGTTCACATGTCCAAGAGAGGGTCCAGCCTTGCCAGACGTATCCTGCATATGGTAGCTCTCAATAACCTTAAGGTGGATAAAGGGACAAAAACACCAGTAAATCCGGTGATCCACAGCTACTATGCCGACAAATGCAAAAGCAAGAAGAAGAACGTGGCTGTCGGGGCTGTCATGCATAAAATCTGCAACATCATTTTTGCCATGCTCCGAGATAATAAGCCGTTTACGCTCATCACTCCTCAGGAACACTGTGAGCAGTATTTTGCAGCGCATCCTGACAAAGCACCAAACGCTGCTTAGCAGGTTTTAATGAATTTCAAAATTTTCCACATGGGTGGGCTTATTAAAGTTACCCTTTTTACATCAACTACTTGTAAAAAACTTTTTAAACATTTTTCATTTTACCTATTGACATTTCTTAGCTGGACTTTT
>JAETTD010000008.1 GCA_021769295.1 Bacillota bacterium
ACTTGCTTCATCATGGGCTGCGAGATGCAAAAAATATATGGAAAATACCCTTGGCGGCCGGCTTAAAACGAAGATTACAATGCCGCGCATTGCAACTAATTTTAAGGGAAAAGACAGCATAAGATTTTATATTTTTGTAAAATGCCCGAAGGGCGAAAGAAATAAATACGTTTATTATTTGGAGAACTTTAATAAAATACTTATAAAAGAAAAAATAAAGTGCAATATGGATTTGGACATAAATCCCTACAGCACATATTGATAATCGGAGGTAAGAATGGCACTTAGAAATGTCGTAACAGAGGGCGATGAAATTTTAAGAAAACATTGCAGAGAGGTTACGGAAATAAATGACAGAATACGCATGACTTTGGATGATATGCTGGAGACCATGAGAGCGGAATTGGGCGTGGGAATAGCGGCCCCTCAGGTAGGAATCATGAGAAGGATGTTTGTAGCAGAGCCTGAGCCGGGCAGAGTCTACTACATGATAAACCCCGTTATACTGGAGCAAAGCGGAAGCCAGATAGGAGATGAAGGCTGTCTCAGCGTTCCGGGACTGATAGGAAAGGTAGACAGGCCGGATTACATTAAAATCGAGGCGCTTGACCTTGAGGGTAACAAGCAGGTGTATGAGTTCACCGAATTTGATGCAAGGGTCATGTGCCACGAGTATGACCATTTGGACGGCATCCTTTATATAGATAAAGCGACCGATATAAGAGATGCATTTGAGGAAGAATATCCTGAAGAGGATGAATAAACAATCGCTTTGGAAAAGAGGTTTTGATGAAGACAGTTTTTATGGGAACTCCCGATTTTGCGGCGGTGATCTTAGATAATCTTTATAAGAGTGAAAACAGCGTTGAACTGGTGATTACCCAGCCTGACAGAGCTAAAAACAGGGGCAAAAAAATTCAGTTTACTCCCGTTAAGGAAAAAGCGCTGGAGCACAACACCAAGGTATTGCAGCCTGAAAAAATACGAAATGATGCCCAAACCATGGAGGAACTTAAAGCTGTAAATCCGGACATTATTGTGGTAGCCGCTTATGGGCAGATTTTACCCGAAGAAATTTTAAACCTTCCCAAATTCGGCTGTGTAAATGTTCATGCCTCCTTGCTTCCGAGGCTTAGGGGCGCATCCCCCATACAGCAGGCCATAGTACAGGGCGAAAAGAAAACGGGAGTAACCATAATGCAGATGGCAAAGGGGCTCGATACGGGGGATATGCTTTTGTCAGATGAAATCGAAATAGGTGATTTAAACGGAAGCCGGCTTCACGATGAACTTGCGGACATGGGCGGAAGCCTCATAATAAAAGCATTGAAGCTTATAGAAGAAGGAAAGGCAGAGGCGATCCCTCAGGATGATTCAAAAGCCACTTATGCAGGTTTGATAACCAAAAAAGACGGTAAAATCGATTTTACGAAGAGCCCGGAAGAAATCGAAAGGCTCATAAGAGGATTTGACCCATGGCCGGGAGCTTTTTGCCAATACCGGGATTTGCAGATAAAATTCTGGAAAGCTTTTCCTTGCGATGAGCTTTCGTCAAAGGGTCCGGGAACGGTTATAAATGCCGATAAGAGCGGAATTAAGATAAGCTGCGGAGGCAGAGTTCTTACAGTGACGGAAATTCAGGTTCCGGGAAAAAGAAGAATGGACGTTGCCGAATATTTGAAGGGGCATGTTATTGAAGTCGGCAGCGTATTCAGATAAAGGAATTGGAGGAGAGAAGTATGTCTTATAGTATAGCAATGATTGCGCTGATTATAGCGATTATATTTACCATGATTGCTCAAACCAAAGTTAATTCAAATTTCAGGAGATATTCCAAAGTAAGAAACGACTATGGAATTTCGGGAGCTGAAGCCGCAAGAAAGGTGCTGGATGCCAACGGCCTTTCGGATGTGAGCATAGAACGTATAAGGGGAAATCTTACGGACCATTATGACCCGAGAAGCAGGGTATTGAGGCTGTCCGAATCGGTATATTCAGCCGATTCCATAGCTGCCGTAAGCGTAGCATGCCATGAAGCCGGTCACGCATTGCAGCATGCTGAGAGCTATGCTCCGCTAAAGATAAGAAACAGCATAGTTCCTGCTGTCAACTTTGCATCGAGATTCAGTTGGATACTGATAATTATAGGAATAGCGTTGCTTGCCAGCGGAAACTATATCGGAGATATGATTTTCAACGTAGGCGTTATATTCTTTGTTGCGGTAATCGCCTTTCACGCCATAACTTTGCCGGTGGAGTTTAACGCCAGCAGCAGAGCGCTTGAACAAATGGAAATACATGGTATAATAGCTGACGACGAAGAAGGCGGAGCGAAAAAAGTCCTTGGAGCGGCAGCCATGACTTATGTTGCGTCTCTTGCGGTAGCCGTCGCCAACCTTCTTAGAATACTTGCCATGAGAGGAAGAGACTGATGGATTTGACCAGAAAAACCGCTTTTGATGTTTTACTGGAAATAGAGAGAGACGGGGCTTATTCCAACTTGGCATTGAACCGGTTCGCCGAGGAAAGAAATATCGAGAATACTTCTTTTTTGAGAGAACTGGTTTATGGAGTTTTGGAAAACAGAATATTGCTTGACTATTATCTGAATTCACTTATTGTAAAGGGAATGAAGAAAGTCAAGATAAGAGAAGCTACTATTCTCAGAATGGGGCTTTATCAGCTTATATTTATGGACAGCGTCCCTGATTACGCTGCGATAAACGAATCCGTAAATCTTGCAAAAAAGCTTTGCAGAGGCAGGGAAGGGTTCATAAACGGCGTTCTGAGAGGCTACGTTAAAAAGAAAAATCTGATCGAGCTTCCTTCAAAGGAAGATAGTTTTGAAGAATATCTCTCCGTAAGGTATTCCTTTCCACGATGGATAATAGACATGTGGAAAGCTCAGTACGGAAGCGCCCTTTGCGAAGAAATCCTTAAAGCAACAAACCAAAGGCCGCCGCTGTCGATAAGGGTAAATACGTTAAAAACGGACAGGGCGACCCTTAAAGGAATATTGGAGGACAGAGGTTTTGAAGTCAGAGAAGGAACCTTTTCAGACAGAATTCTTCATGTAAAGGGCAGCGGACTTCTCAGCATGGAGGAGTATAAAAACGGGTTTTTCTCAGTTCAGGACGAGGCCTCTGTAATGGCGGCAGAAATGCTCGATGCGAAAAGCGGCGACTTGGTTATAGATGTATGCGCAGCGCCGGGCGGAAAGACTGCGGCAATAGCCGAAATTATGGAAAACAGGGGCACTATCAAAGCCTTTGATATATATGAGCACAAGCTTGAGATTATACGAAATCAGGCAAAGCGGCTCGGTATTACCATAATAACGCCTCAACTTACAGACGGAAGGACAGGCGATGATTCTTTAAACGAAAAGGCAGATAAGGTGCTTGTGGATGCCCTTTGCTCCGGGCTTGGCGTTATCAGGAGAAAGCCTGAGATAAAATATAAAGAAGAGGAAGATTTATCACAGCTCATCTGCATTCAGAGAGATATACTGGAAAGAGCAGCCGAATATGTAAAGCCGGGCGGCACCATGGTGTACAGCACCTGCACAATAAATAAAGAAGAAAATCACAATCAGGCGCAGCGGTTTCTCCGATGTCACGGAGAATTTGAGCTTGCAGAGGAAAAACAGTTTTTACCTGTAGACGGAACGGACGGATTTTTTATCTGCAAAATGATTAAAAGAGGGTAGGAGGATTTATGGAAGTTGGATTCAAGTCCGATAAAGGGCTTCACCGAAGTAACAATGAAGATGCTTGCTTTGTCTTATTGCCGGATAAAGTTTATCTTGTGGCTGACGGAGTGGGCGGCGGCAATGCCGGTGAAATAGCCAGCAGAACCGCTGTAAATGAAATAGCAAATTACATAGTCGATAATCCGATAGAGCAGGCGACAAACAAATATGCCATTGTAAATTATCTGCAAGACTGTCTTGACAAGACCAATGAAAAGATCTTCGCAATGGCAAGAAAATACGAAGAAAACAGAGGTATGGCAACGACCGTTGCAATATTGTATGCAAATCACGGGAAAGCATACATAGCCAATATAGGCGACAGCAGAGTATACCTCTACAGAGAAGGTAAAATGGTCCAGCTTACCGAGGACCATACATACGTAAACACCCTGCTCAAGGCCGGAGTTATTTCGGAGGAGCAGGCGGCTGTCGACAAGCGGAAAAACGTTATAACAAAGGCTCTTGGAGCCGAAGATACCGTTGAACCGGATTTCTTTCAGGTTGATATCGCAGAAGGCGATATATTCATAGTATGTACCGATGGACTTTATAACGAGGTCGACAATGAAATGATGATAGAGATTCTTGAAAAAGATATATCCATGTCTGACGTCTGCGCAGAAATGGTTTCTGCAGCAAACAGCAGAGGAGGA
The DNA here is from genome assembly GCA_021769295.1 of Bacillota bacterium. Taxonomy (GTDB): domain Bacteria; phylum Bacillota; class Clostridia; order Peptostreptococcales; family Anaerovoracaceae; genus Fimisoma. The sequence continues at coordinate 4,408 of JAETTD010000008.1, forward strand.
CATGATAATATTACCGTAATCAGCCTAAAAGTAACGGAGGAAGATGTTAATGAGCAATAAATTGTTGTTGGGAAGATATGAAATCATAGAAAAAATCGGAGAAGGCGGAATGGCCGTAGTTTACAAAGCAAAAGACAGGCTTTTAAACAGATATGTGGCCATTAAAATTTTAAGACCTGAATTTACGAAAGACGAACAGTTTATAGAAAATTTCCGAAAAGAGTCGCAGGCCGCTGCCGGCTTGTCACATCCTAATATAGTGAATGTTTATGATGTAGGCAAAGAGGGCAATATACACTTTATAATAATGGAACTGATAGACGGCAAGCCTCTCAGCAAGATTATAGAAGAAAAAGGCAGACTGGACTATAAGGAGGCCATAAATATCGTCAGACAGGTCGCCTCGGCTCTCAGCCTGGCGCACAAGAATCAGATTATACATAGGGATGTAAAACCTCACAATATTCTGATTACAAGCTCGGGAACAGCAAAATTGGCGGACTTCGGTATCGCAAGAACCATAAGCAAGGCAACCCTCGCGGAAGGGGACGAAAAGATAATGGGCTCGGTTCATTATTTTTCACCTGAGCAGGCAAGGGGAGCTTATGTGGACGAAAGGTCCGATATATATTCCCTCGGAATAGTCCTGTACGAAATGCTTACGGGCAAGGTTCCTTTTGACGGCGACAATCCTATAAGCATAGCACTTATGCATATAAACAATAAGATGCCGTCCGTATCCGAATCCGTTTCCGGCATACCGCCTCAGCTCGAAAAGGTTATAGAGAAGGCTACCGACAAATATCAGAGCAACAGATATAAGTCGGCAGACGAAATGATAGAAGATCTGAACAACATCGACTTTATAAGCAAGATAGTGGGCGATTCGATCTTTGAAGAAGTAGGCGAAGGTAAAAAGGCGGATCATAAAGAATCGAAAAAAGACGAATCCCTCGCTGACGATGACAAGGATAAGAAAAAAAGTGCAAATAAAACGAAGATATTTATTATAGCTGCTGTTGCCGTAATCGTCGTAGCCGGAATAATAGGATTGGGAGCTCTGATGGGCTGGTTCGGAGGAGACAGCGAAGAGATAGAAGTACCTGACTTCAGAGGCATGACCTTGGAGGAGGCTACGGAAGAAGCCGAAAAATTTGGTTTGAAGATTGAAGAAGGGGTTGGACGTTACTCTGATCAGGAAGAAGGCAAGATAATCTCTCAGAACCCGGAGAAAGGCAATAAGGTAAGCGAGGGAAGAGTAATAACTGTATATGTTAGCCTCGGCAAAAATGTAAATGAAGAAGAGGAGGAAAAGCCAAATGGTGGCTTAGTGCCTAATATAGTTGACATGGATTATAAGCAGGCAAAGGAATACCTCGAAAGCTTCGGCTTTGAACTGGGAATGGTGGTTAAGGTTAAGAGCACCAAGCCGGAGAATATCGTCCTGACTCAGTCTATTAAAGCGGGAAGCCAAGCTGAGGAAGGAACAAGGATTGATGTGGAAATCAGTGACGGAAAAGGCAAGGAAACTAAGGCAGTACCGATGCTTATAGGCCTTGATGTTGATGCTGCCAAGGCTGAAATATCTAAATCAGGTTTTTCCGTGGGAAGAGTATCTTACGATCAGGATCCGGGATACGGCAAAAATGTGGTCATAGGACAGCAATATAAGGCAGGAGATGAATTGGAAGCCGGCAGCACCATAGATATAGTTGTAAACAAAGTGAAAGAAAATTCAGAATCAAGTGATACCAACTAAATAGGAAAACTTATGAAAGGTTTGATAATTAAAGGAATAGGCGGATTTTACTACGTCAAAACCGATGAAGGCATAATCGAAGCCAAGGGCAGGGGAATATTCAAAAAAGACGGAATAACCTTATGCGTCGGCGATGAAGTGGAAGCGGAAATCATAGACAGAGATAAAATGACAGGTGTAATAGAGAAAATTTATCCGAGAAAAAACTGCTTTATCAGGCCGCCCATTGCCAACATAGATGTCTTTGCGGTAGTCTTTGCAGCCAAGAAGCCGGCGCCCAATTATCCGGTCATAGACAAGTTTTTAATAAATGCGCAGCTTCACGATATTGAGCCCATAATATGCATCAATAAATCGGATTTGGTTACGAACGACGAAATTGATAAGATAAAGGCAATTTACGGCAAAGCTTACAAAGTTATTTCGATAAGCGCCGCAAGCGGAGAGGGAGTCAATGAGCTTTTATCTCTGATAAAGGGCAAAAAAGCGGCCCTGGCAGGACCTTCGGGGGTAGGAAAATCATCTCTGCTAAACAAGCTTCACCCGGCAGCCAACATGGAGACCGGAGAGGTGAGCAAAAAAACCATGAGAGGCAAGCACACCACGAGACATGTTGAAATATTCGACATAGAGCAGGGCGGAATGATTTTCGACACGCCGGGCTTTACCTCTTTTGAAATAGGCGATATGGATGAGGCCGACTTGAAGCATTACTATCCCGAGTTTGATGAATATCTGGGGCATTGCAGATACGATAACTGCAATCACTTAAAAGAACCGGGATGCGCCGTAACAGCCGCCGTCAGGTCGGGGGAGATACATCCGATGAGGTACAGCTCCTATGCTGCAAACATGGAAGAGCTGAAAAACAGGAATAAGTATTAGAATGTACGAGTATGAAAGGAAAGACAATGTTCAAATTAGCGCCGTCGATTTTATCGGCTGATTTTTCAAAGTTAGGTGAAGAAGTTGCTCTTATCGAAAAGGGAGGAGCGGATTTAATCCACGTAGATGTGATGGATGGTCATTTTGTGCCCAATATAAGCTTCGGAGCGGCGGTTATGAAGTCCATAAATGACTGCACCGGCATGAAGTATGATGTTCATCTTATGATTGAAAATCCCGATAGCTATATCGAAGATTTTCTGACCGGGAAAACCGAATATATAACCGTTCATCAGGAAGCATGCATACATCTGAACAGAACCATAAACCATATAAAGAGTCTAAACGTAAAAGCCGGAGTTTCCATAAACCCGGCAACGTCCCTTGCTTCAATTGAAGAAGTTCTGGAAGATGTGGATTTGGTACTTATTATGTCTGTAAATCCGGGATTCGGAGGTCAGAAGTTTATACCGGGCGCTTTGAAGAAGATACAGAGACTGGCAGATATAAGAAGAGAAAGAAACCTGAAGTTCCTCATAGAGGTGGACGGAGGTGTAACTCTCGAAAACGCCAAGAGCATAGCGGATGCCGGAGCGGATATACTCGTGGCAGGTTCTGCCGTATTCGGTGCGGAGGATATAAAAAAGAGGACCGAAGAGTTTAAGAGCATATAAAACAGAAAAGGGGCTGTAGCAGTGGCTCCTTTTTTTGTTTCGAGGGATTAACCGATTAACCGGAATTGCCGTAAATGTCAGATACGGCACTAATTACGGCATTTCCGCCGGCTTCGGCGAGATAAAAGGAAAGGATTGAAAAAATCATGAAAGGCAAAAAAGCATCGTTTTGGATTATAGGCATAGCTGTTATTATCTGCATCATCGGATGCGTGTTTCTGCTGACTGGACCTAAGGCGGAGGAAAACGTGCCGAACAGCGAAGACATAAAGACAGAAGAAGATGTGCCAAACAACGAAGGCACAAAGACGGAAGCACCCGCTCAAATTGATGAGGAAAAATTAGAAAGTTACGTAAGTGACCTTATCCTCGCTCATTACAAGACGGAGGACACGCAGAATTACTTCCCTTGCGAAAACCATGTGGTCATTGACAGACAGGTAACAGCGGATAAAGCCGTACTGTATTTAATGGTATTATATCAGGAATACGAGTGCGTAGACGGCGCATTGTCAAACGTAGCCGGAAGCCATATACCGACGGTTATAACTCTTAATATAGATGCAAAAGGGGGTTTTTCTCTAAAAGAATACTGGGAGCCGTCAGACGGAGCATCGTATATGTCGGACATCGAAAGCAAGTTTCCTGAAGCTATACGGGATAAGGCTGATACCCAGTTATATACCGACGAACAAATGCATGACTGTGTAAGACAGGCAAAAGATCACTTTAATCTTCAATGATTTTTATTGCGTTGGCTTTTTACCTATGTTGGCAGATTCTGGATTTTTAAATATTCCGCCAACGTTTGATATGGTACCATTTTCCGCCACCACAATTTATATAGAGCCTTAAAAAAAAATAGCCTACAGAGCAATTCTGCAGGCTATTTTTTATGTTTAAATCAATCCTTATTCTCGGGATCATCATTCGGTTTGTCTTCGCCTTTATTGTCATCTTTGTTGTCCTCATCTGTAGGAGGAGGGGTTACAGGCGGTGCAACTATGGTTACGCTCTTGTCCGGATCGGCAGGATAAGAGTTAGGGTCAGGATTATGCAGGTTGCAATAGTAATGAGGCAATTCCATTTTGATGTCTCCGACAGAACCGCTTGGAATATAAGGTCTCATTATACCTGACTTGCTTGTTATGTTTTTACACGAAGGGGTAGCCAAGTAGCCGCTTTCAACACATATGTCCACTGTCTTATGAACGTTATCGGCCTCTGTAGGCTGAGTGCCCGACGTGAAGTATTCGCTTCTTACGTGGCTTCCGCTGGCATCGGTAGCAAGCAGACCGCTCTTGGTGTCGATAGCAACCTGTACCACGTTACCTGGCATGGATGAATAGGAACCGCCTCTTGCACGGTCAACCTGACTCATGATTCTGCTCCAGAGCCTTGCGGTTGCGTCGGAATAAGAAGACAGGGCGATATTGTAATCATTACCTATCCACAATGCTGCGCTGTAGGTAGGGGTGAATCCGCAGAACCAAATATCAAATCTATCGTCCGTGGTACCGGTTTTACCGCCTACGGAAACTCCCGATATGGCAGCAGGACGTCCGATACCTTCGGAAACTACGGTTCTTAAAATATCTCTCATAATCCATGCAACGCCCGGGTCGAGAACCTCGGTTTCCTTTGTCTTTGGCTCAAGAAGCAGGTCTCCTGTTCTGGTGGTTACTTTTGTATATACGCTGTAGCTCTTATGTTTTCCGTCATTTACGAAAGTGGTATAAGCGCTTGCCATTTCCAAAGTGGTGGCTCCGCTGGTCATACCTCCCATTCCCAGAGCGGCAAGGTTCAAATCGTTGGCGGAACCGTCTCTCTTGAGGGTGGTGATACCGAACTTTTCTACCATGTCCGCCGAATAGTCAACCCCGACCTGAGCCAGAATTTTAACGGCGCATATGTTTACGGACTGTTGCAGTGCTGTTCTGAAAGTATAAAGACCTGCGTATCCGCTGTAGGAGTTCCTCGGCCATACACGGCCGTTGATTGTGGTAGGCTCGTCATCCACTATTGAAGCGGCAGTGAGGTAAGTGCCCCAAAGTTCGGTACCTTGTTTGTCAAAACCGCTGTCAGTGAATCCGAAGGTACTGCCTGCGGCCTGAAGCTCATAACTCTTCTGCAATGCAGCGGAGTATACCGAAATAGGCTTCAGTGACGAACCCGGCTGCTGCGGCGTGATAGCTCTGTTGAGAAGCTTTCTGCCGGATGTCTTACGTCCGCCGGCCATGGCTTTAATCTGACCGGTAGAGTTGTCTATTATGGTCATGGCAGCCTGCGGCTGGATAACTTTTTGATTTAAGGTAAATTGGTTTGTATAAAGCTTTCCGCCTTCTTCTTTAAAGAATTCAGGATAATCCTTAAAGAAATCGGCTGAAACTACGATATTTTTGTCTTTATCTCTTGACTTATACTGCTGAGGAATGTTTATATATCCTCCGTTTATCGCATAGAGGAGGTTGTTTTCGATTACATACATGTTTTTGAACTCTATGCTGTAATCCGTTTTTCCCTGAACGGTGGTATCATATATATTGAGGCGTTTTCCCGTGTATATTGTCAGGGAGCCGTCATCATTTTTCTTATATTCGTCTGCGCCGAGGGCAAAATTGCCGTTGGAATCTATATAATTTGAATATGCATACAGCAATACGTTTCCGCTCTTTTCAAGAATATTGCCGGCGCCGTCCTTGGAATATCCCATTGCAGAAGGGAAGTTGGCTTCATTGGTAAATTCCTTTTCAATTACCGACTGAGCCTGGGAGTCCATGGTGGTATAAATCTGAAGGCCGCCGTTATACACAAGCTCTGTGGCTTTTTCTTGGCTGTATCCGCATTGTTCCTGCAAATCATTTATTACGGTTTCTATTGCATAATCGGCAAAGTAGTTTGAAAGGGTATTCAAAGCATCCAGATTAGGATTTACGATATCCTTGATTTCCACTTGCTTTGCTTCTTCGTATTCTTCATCCGTTATATAACCCTGCTCGTGCATTAACATGAGGCAGGTTGCCATTCTGTCTTTGCATTTGTCATTCCATAGATAAGCGTTATCACCGCTTTTAAGTATGAGGTTAGGAGTGTCTTCCGTAATCTCTTCGGCAGATACGCTTACGACCAGAGCAAACTCAGAAGGAGATTGAGGCATTGCGGCCAAGGCAGCAGCCTCTGCTATGGTAACGTCTTGTATATCCTTTGAAAAATAGGCTTGGGAAGCGGTCTGAATGCCGTATCCGCAGCCGAAAAATATGGTGTTCAGATATGCCTCGAGTATTTCATCTTTAGATAATTTGCGCTCTAAGATGACTGCATAATAAGCTTCGGTGACTTTTCTGCTGAGAGACCTCTCATACATCTTGTCGCCGAGATAAAGATTCCTTGCAAGCTGCTGGGTTATGGTGCTCGTACCGCTGACTTTGCCGCCGTTGAACACAGCGTCTTTGATTGCTCCGAAGATTCTTATTATGTTAAAGCCGTTGTGCTTTTCAAAGGTCTTGTCCTCCAAAGCTATAAAGGCGTACTTGACATGGTCAGGCACCTGGCTTATTTCGACGATAGTCCGGTTTTGGTTTCCATAGGCGGTATCCATTATGTTGCCTTGGTCATCATAAAGCACGGAGCTTTGTGAAAGAAGGCTGTAGATATTGTCCGTTTCTATTTCCGGAGCCCTTATTATAACCGCAGCCACCCAGATTATTACTGCCAGAATTAAAGCAAGTATTACGCATAAAGCTATTTTTAGAGCTTTTTTCCTGTTAATCTTTGAAGAACCGGCAGCAGCGGTGCCGTCTGCAGCCATTGCAGCAACTTCAGCACTTTTTTGACTTCTCTTTTTCTTGGATTTTTTCAGAGCGCCGGTCTTGGATTTCTTCTTGTTGGTTCTTGATCTATGAATGTTATCATCATTTTTTGGCTCGTTTAAATCATTGGGATTCTTATAGTTACTCAAGTTATCACCTACTTTCTGCCATAATTGTTTAATATTATATCATATAAAAGCGGCAAAGTTAAGAGAAAACAATAGTTTTTAGTCAATTATTGTTTGAAGATCGGCATAATAAGACATATTTTTGTTGCAGCAGGAATAAAAATGTAATATAATGTAAATAATGAAAGGGCTCGCCGAAGAAAGGACAAGGATATGAGGCGAAAGCTCTTTTTTATTACCGTCGTATTTGTGGTTGCGCTTTTTCTCTTAGACAGCTTTGGAGTCTCCGTAAGCAGGGGAGATTTGCAGTGGGTTTTGGAAAATCAGGACACATATACGGCAAAGGTTTTGTCCGTGGAGAAAAAGAAAGATAAATACAATATCAAGGTTTCCGTGCTCGATAAAAAATCGGGAGAATGGTCGGACAAGGGTATGCTGCTGACATACTACGGAGAAATTGAAAGCCCATGGGATATATTGAGTTCCGTAATCAGTTTCGAAGCGAAGCCTGAAAAGCCTTTGGGCAGGAGAAATCCTCACTGCTTTGATTATGGAAAATATTTAAAAAGCGAGGGGATAGAAGCCGTCGCTTCCATAAAAACTTTTAAGGAAATTTGCCCCTCAGATAAGCTTTCGGATAAAATTAAAAAGGCGATAATAAAACAAAAAACCGGGTTTATCGATAGCATGAGTGAGGAAAGCAGAGGGATCATTGCAGGCATTTTATTCGGAGACACTTCGATGCTTGAAGAAGATATATATGAGGAATTTAAGATAAACAATACCGCTCATATACTGGCGGTAAGCGGCCTTCATATAGGAATTTTATATAAGGTAATTGAATTTGTAACCCAAAGGGCAAATCATAAAGTAAAGATTGCATTTACAGCAGTGACGCTGGCCGCCTGCGGCACCGCTGCGCTGTGGAGTCCGTCGGTTACAAGAGCAGTAGGCATGATTGCCTTTAATATTTACTGCAAGTTTGCGGATGAAAGATATGATTTTCTGACATCGATGAGCGCCGTTGCCCTTATGATGATATTTAAAAATCCTTATGTGATATTCAACGCAGGATTTCAGATGTCATTTTTGGCGGCGGCATCCATTGCATTCTTTTTACCTTATATACCTGATAAAATCCCCGACTTTCTGGCCGTAACGCTGGCAGTGAACATCGGTCTTATGCCGTATCAGTGGTACATGTTCAATTCGGTTTCCATTTCCTCATTTGTGGCAAACGTACCGGTTGTATATTTGGTAGGCCTTTTGGTGCCGGCAGCAGCTTTGAGATTCTTACTTTTTTGTATAGGGGCAGATTTGGATCCGGTAAATGTGATTGTCGATGCCATAGGCTTTTTCACCATAAAGGTGAACGGATTTTCATCCTTGGACAATAAGGGAGCTTTTGATGTTATAAGCCCTCCGCTGTGGTTTGTGGTTGCATTTTACCTTTTCGCCTTTTTTATAGCTTCCGAAACTTTTACAATCATGACTTTGAGGAAAGAAAAAAGAAAGATTATATATATAGTTGTTGGATTTATGCTGCTGTCCTTAGCAGTGGGCTTTATGAACAGAGAGCCTGTAGGAAAGGATGATATGATTTTTGTGGACGTGGGCCAGGGAGATTGCTTTCATCTGAAAAAATACGGTGTTCTTATAGACGGTGGAGGAAATATAAATTACAACATAGGAAAAAACACGTTAAAATCTTATCTGCTTAAAAACGGCAGTGCATCTGTTGATATGGCAATAGCCACGCATATGCATACGGACCATTACAAAGGACTGAGTGAACTTAAAGATGAAGGTATGATAAAGCAATTATATACAGGTCTAACCACAGGTAAGGATTTTACCCTTGCAGATGATGCCGCCATTGAAACTCTGTGGCCTGTTAACATAGTGGAAGGACAGGACGAAAATGCAAACTGCTCCGTATTTATGGTTTATTATAAGGACATAAAAATTTTGATTACGGGAGATTTGGATGTGGCGGGAGAGGCTGCCATGCTTGATTTTTATAAAGGGAGCGATAAGCTTAAGGCAGATATATTAAAGATCGGGCATCACGGAAGCGGCGGCAGTACATCCGATGAATTCTTAGAAAAGGTTGCTCCGAGATACTGCGTGATTCAGGTTGGAAAAAATAATTACGGTCACCCCGATGCGAAAATTATTGAAAAGTGTTGCCAAAAAGGTATAATAGTACTCAGAAATGATGTTCACGGCGCAATAGGTTTTTCCGTTAACGACGGAAAAATAGAATATCATACCATGATAAATACCAAAGGAAAGATATGACCAATGGCATATAAAAACAATAAAACCGAACATGCCTTTCAGGCTTTCCACAGAGATTTGAGGGATAACAATTTTCCCCCGATTATTTTTATGTACGGAGAAGAAGAATACCTGACAGAGTGGGCAAGCAAGTCTTTAGCGGATAAATTGGTTGATAAATCAATGCAGTCCATAGACTTTGTCAAGCTTGGAGAAGAAGAAACCGTCGACGGACTTTTAAACGCCTGCGATACATTTTCCATGTTTTCCGAGAGAAGGGTAGTGTGGGCTCACAATTTTCCTCCGCTAATCAAAAAGAACAGCAAAGGTTTTGGCGAGAGGGAAATAAACAAACTGACGGATTATATCAAAAATCCCAACCCGGGGACTGTGTTGATATTTTCGTGCATTGAACCCGATGATTCGGGCGTATTGACAAAAACCCTGAAAAAACAGTGTAAAACATATCTCTTTGACAGGCTGGACCGGTCTCAGCTTGGGGCCTTTGCGGAAAAACGTTTTAGAACCGCAGGAATAAATGTTGACAAAAGCACTGTAAGATACCTGATTGACGAAACAGGGTACTTTCACAGAGAAACGGAATATAAACTTTTTAACCTTGAAAATGATATAAAAAAAATAATCGCTTTAAGCGACGGTAACAAGGTGACGGAAAAAGACATCGACGATGCGGTACATGGAGATGCAGATAGATTTATATTCGACTTTTTGGACGCAGTGACGAGCGGCCGCAAGGACATCGCCTTCAGAATGCTTGAAAACATCATGGGCAGAGGGGGAGAAGTGTACTCGGTCTTGGGAATACTCATAAATCAGTTTGAACTGATGCTGGAAGCAAAAGAACTTTATGAAGTAACAGGAAAACAGCAAAAAGTTGCCGAGACTTTAAAAATGAACGGTTACAGAGTAAAAAAAGCCTTGTCGTTCGCTGATAAATTCAGCTTTTCGAGACTTAAAGAGCTTTTGAGCAGACTCTATGAAATTGACAGAAAGATAAAGACCGGAGAGATTGACCAGAACTTAACGCTTGAATTATTTATCGGGAGGATGTAAACTGATGTCTAAACAAGTAAAAGCAGACGGAATATTGGTGCTGGTAACCCTTTGCTGGGGCGTATCCTATTTTCTGATGGATATAAGCCTCAGGGAACTTGACCCATTTACTCTGAATGCACACAGATTTTTGGGAGCTTTTGCCATAGCGTTTTTGCTGTCATGGAAAAAACTTTTAACGGTAAACAAGACGACGTTGAAATACAGCTTGCTCGTGGGGTTTGCACTTGTATTTGTTTACATAGGAGCAACCTTTGGAGTAAAATACACTTCCTTATCAAACTCCGGCTTTCTATGTGCGTTGACGGTGATATTTACACCTATATTTAACTGGATGTTTTTCAGAAAGGCGCCCGGAAAAAAGCTGAGCGTAGTGGTATTGATGTGTTTTGCCGGAATAGCTCTTATGACGCTGAAAGATGACTTTTCCATAAACATGGAACATCTTAAAGGCGACCTTCTGTGTCTGGTATGTGCCGTAGCCTATGCAATAGACCTGATACTTACCGAACACGCAGTCAGCCACGAAGAAGTAGACGCTTATCAAATGGGTGTGTTTCAGCTTGGAGTTACGGGAACTTTGAATTTGATATTATCCTTTATAGTAGAAAAACCTCAGTTGCCGGAAACCGGAGCAGTATGGGGCGCAGTGCTGTTTCTGGCTGTATTTTGCACGGGAATTGCCTTTGTGCTTCAGCCGTTGGCTCAACAGTATACCACCGCCTCCCATGTAGGTGTGATATTTACTCTCGAACCTGTTTTTGCTGCCATTGTAGCTTATGTGTTTGCACATGAAATATTATCTCCCAAAGCATATCTGGGAGCGGCATTGATGCTTGCGAGCATATTTGTAATGGAAATAGATTTTAAGAATATTGGAAAAAAGAACAAACTCAAGGAGGAACGACAGTGAACAGACTTTTTATCAAGTCGCAGGATTCTGTCCAGAAAACGGTGGACGGATTATATAAAGACCTTGAAAGACGAATTACGGCAAGCCCGCCCGGACAATGTCCTGTAGACTTGACCGCATCCTTTTTAAGATTATGTCACTCTCAGAGCTGCGGAAAATGTACGCCTTGCCGCGTGGGACTGGGACAGCTTCAGCTCATTATAGACGGAATTCTTGACATGAACATCGAATCAAGCATGGAGGATTTGGATTTGCTTGAAAGCACTGCAGAAGCCATAAGCGTATCCGCTGACTGCGCCATTGGCACAGAGGCTGCAAATATGGTGCTTAGAGGAATAAAAGGATACAGAGATGACTTTGAGTCTCATATAAAAAATAACACATGTACGGAACGCATCAGGAGCAAAGCACAGCCGGTATCATGCGTCGCAATGTGTCCTGCCGGCGTAGACGTGCCGGGATATGTGGCATTGCTTAAAGCCGGCCGATATGACGATGCTGTACGTCTCATAAGAAAAGACAACCCGTTCCCGACGGTATGCGCCCTTATATGTGAGCATCCTTGCGAGTCAAGGTGCAGGAGGATGCTTGTGGATTCTCCTATAAATATAAGAGGTCTCAAGAGATATGCGGTGGATAACTGCGGAGATGTACCTGTACCTGAAAAAATGGATGATACCGGAAAGAAGATTGCGGTCATAGGCGGAGGACCGTCAGGGCTTTCGGCAGCTTATTTCCTTTCCGTAATGGGCCATGATGTGACGGTGTTTGAAAAGAGGGCGCAGCTTGGCGGAATGCTGCGCTACGGTATACCTAATTACAGGCTCCCAAGAGAAAGACTCCAGTGGGATATAGATGCCATACTGTCAATGGGTGTTAAATGTAAACTGAATTATGATGTTTCAACTCCTGAGGCCATAGCCGAAATAAGAGACAATTATGATGCTACATATATTTCAATCGGTTCACATAATGCTAAAAGCATAGGAATACCGGGAGAATATGCCAAAGGCGTTATCCCTGCAGTGGAAATGCTCAGAGGCATAGGAGATGACGCAATGCCTAACTTTAAGAAAAAGTCGGTAGTTGTAATAGGAGGCGGCAATGTGGCGATGGACGTTGCAAGAACGGCCAAGCGTCTTGGCGCCAGTGAAGTAAGTATCGTTTACAGGAGAAGAAGAGATGATATGACGGCTCTGCCTGATGAGATAGGCGGTGCTATCGCAGAAGGATGCAGTCTTCTGCAGCTGAAGGCTCCTTCAAGGATAGAAACAACTAAACAGGGTCAAGTGCGGGCTCTTTGGGTAAAACCTCAAATCGCAAGTCAGGCGGATGCTTCAGGCAGACCAAAGCCTGTGGACTCATCCGAACCTGAAGAAAAGATACCGTGCGACATCATAATTTCGGCTATAGGACAATCCACCGACATAGGCTTCTTTGAGGAATACGGCATACCTGTTTTCAGAGGCAATATAAGAGCAGAAAGAAACAGCATCGTTGATAAAGTAAACGGTACTTATGCGGGCGGAGATTGCGTAACGGGACCGTCAACGGTTATCAATGCCGTTGCAGCAGGAAAAGTTGCTGCCGCAAATATAGACTCTTATTTGGGATTTAACCATGAGATTGAGGTAGACATAGATATTCCTCTGCCTGAACTTATGGATCAGCTTCCTTGCGGAAGAGTTGAAATGAAGGAACGTTATGCTAAACAGAGAGGCAGCGACTTCAACGAAGTAGAGTACGGAATGACTTACGAAGAAGCTATGCAGGAGGCATCCAGATGCTTACGCTGCGATTATCATGGCTTTGGATCATTTAGAGGAGGTAGGGACACAAAATGGTAACATTGACAATTAACGGGCAGAAGATAAGTGTTCCCGAAAAGACCAGCATAATGGAAGCGGCTGCCAAAGCCGGAATAAATATACCTCATCTTTGTTTCCTGAAAGGTATAAATGAAATAGGAGCTTGTCGCGTATGCCTTGTAGAAGTGGCAGGGATGAACAAGCTTGTACCCGCATGCGATACTGAATGCAGAGAGGGTATGGAAGTAATTACCAACAGCCCGAGACTGAGAAAAATAAGAAGGACAAATGTTGAACTTATTCTTTCGGACCATAAATCGGAATGCACAAGCTGTATAAAGAGCGGAAACTGTTTGTTGCAGTCTTTGGCCAATGACTTGGGCATAATAAGGAGTCCGTTTAAAACCAATACTGCCGACAAGAGCCGCTGGGATAACAGACTGCCCCTTATAAGGGACGCTGCAAAATGCATAAAGTGCATGAGGTGTATACAGATCTGTGAAAAGGTTCAAAGTTTGGGAGTATGGGACCTTTGCGGCACGGGATACAGAACCACCGTGGGAGTAAAAGATAATTTGGATTTTCAGGCTGCTGACTGTTCGCTGTGCGGACAGTGCATAACCCATTGCCCTGTGGGAGCGCTGAGAGAGCGGGACGATAGAGATGTGTTAAACGACGCCATAGGCGACCCTGAAAAGATAGTGATAGCGCAGGTTGCTCCTGCGGTAAGAACCGCATGGGGAGAGCAAATAGGCCTGACCGATGAAGAAAGCACGACGGGCAAGTTGGTATGCGCTCTCAAAAAAATAGGTATAGACTATGTCTTTGATACCAATTATTCTGCCGACCTTACAATAATGGAAGAAGGAAGCGAATTTTTGGAAAGACTGGCTCATAAAGAAGATTATAAGTGGCCTATGTTTACTTCATGCTGTCCCGGCTGGGTTCGCTTTGTAAAAACTCAGTATCCGGATATGGTGGAGAATCTTTCCACGGCCAAATCACCTCAGCAGATGTTTGGAGCTATGGCAAAGACATACATAGCTCACAAACTCGGCGTTGACCCGGACAGAATATTCTCTGTATCCATAATGCCTTGTGTTTCCAAAAAATATGAAAGAACGGTTACACAGGTGAATTACAATGAAGACGGATACGATGTTGACTTGGTTCTTACAACGAGAGAACTGGACAGATTTATACGGAGCGATAATATCAAACCTGAAGATTTGATAAATATGCCGTTCGACGATATTTTCGGAGAAGGCTCAGGCGCTGCCGTAATATTCGGAACCACCGGAGGCGTAATGGAAGCTGCCCTGAGAAGCGCCTACTTTTTGGCAACGGGAGAGAATCCCGAACCTGACGCATTTAAGGATGTCAGAGGTTCAAAGGGCTGGAGAGAAGAGACCTTTGACATAAAAGGAACCAAGCTTAATGTAGCCGTGGCCAGCGGGCTGGGAAATGCAAGAGCTCTCATGGAAGCTGTGAGAAGGGGCGAAGCTGATTATGACTTTGTCGAAATCATGGCGTGCCCGGGAGGCTGTGTAGGCGGAGGAGGTCAGCCGTTTAAAGAAGGAATTGAACAGGCTGAAGAACGAGGCGAAAAACTTTATGCATTGGATAGAAACAATGCTATAAGATTTTCACATGAAAATTCTGCCGTAAACCTTACCTACGAAGAATATCTGGGAAATCCGATGTCAGATAAGGCTCATCAACTGCTGCATACACACCTTAAAGACTGGGATATCGAAATGATGAGGGAAGATACATAATTTATATGCGGAGAGATAAAGTGAAAGGTAAGTTTTTTGCAGTGGGATTGGGTCCTGGAGACCCGCAGTTATTGACATTGAAAGCCATAGACACCATTAAAAGAAGCGACGTCATAGCCGTGCCAAAGAGCGGGGCATCAGAAAATATCGCTTTGAAGATTGCCGGTGATTACATTGAGGGAAAACCGCTGCTCCAATGTGATATGCCCATGATTAAAGATAAAAAACGGTTGGATGAGTGCCATGACAAATCTGCGGATTTAATTGCAGAACTTCTGGAAGAAGGAAAAACCGTAGCTTTCCTTACTCTCGGCGACCCTGCTATCTACAGTACGGTCATGTATGTACATAAGAGACTGACGGAGAGAGGCTATGATACGTCAATGGTACCGGGAGTTCCTTCATTTTGCGGCGCCGCTGCAAGCCTTAACATGGCATTATGTGAGCGGGATGAAACCCTGCATGTTATACCGGCTGTTTTTGAGGAAAATATAAGCAGGTATGATGACGGTGTTAATGTTCTGATGAAATCAGGCAAGTCAATTATGGATATAAAAGAGCGGCTTGCCGGCAAGAAAGCGATGCTGGTAGAATGCGCCACAATGGAGAATGAGAAAATCTATAAAGATTTAAACGATTTGGAAGAGCAATCAAGCTACTTTTCATTGATTATAGTTCCAAAGTAAAATAAAGCCCTGTCGTACATATGTCCGCCCGCCGCCTGTCCGGCGGCGACCGGCGATCGGCGGACAGACTGCCGGAAAAACTGCCGTAAACCTTGAGTTTCCTTTGAATTACGGCACTTTGACCGCAGTAATAGGGCTCAAATTGCCGTAAAGTTCGCAATTTCTTTTAAATACGGCATTTTATAAGCCGTAGGAAAGGCAAAACTGCCGTAAATTTGAAATTTTTCTTATTTCCCGGCATTTTGGCGGGAAATAAGATAGCAAAAGTGCCGCAAAAGAGGGATTCTCTTAAATTTGCGGCACTTTTCAATTCTACAGTGGCGGTGACACCATTTCGGAAAACTTTAACACTATTGCCTTATTAGTGTTATATAGGGCTGTCGCACAGGCCGACTTTTCAGCCGGCCTGTGCGACAGCTCCTTTATATTGGAACCATGCCAAAGGTTTTTTCAGGAAAGAAAAAATTGACCTACAGTTCTTTTGCTATCTCTATATTTACTCCTGTCACACGCAGTTCATTTAAGATTTCGTCAGGTGTGGCGGAATCGGTTATCAGCAAATCTATCTCCGAAAAATCGCACATCTTATAAAAGGCATTTTGAGAAAATTTGCTGTGGTCGATAAGCGCTATGGTTTTTCGCGCTTTTTTCATATAATTGCTTTTAAGATTGCTTATATTTAAGTTTTCATTGGATATGCCGTATTTTGGATTGGCACCGTCACATGAACAAAGAAATATATCAATGTTGGTAATCTTGTTTATGAAATCTTCGGCAAAATCGCCTGAAGATGAACCGTCTTTAGTTAAAAATCCACCCATCATATAAACCTGATTCTTTTCATGCTTTAACATTTCGTTGGCAGAAATAACATCGCTGCTTATTATTACGAGATTGTTTTTTTCATTTAAGCGCAGTGCAACCTCAAAGAGGGTAGAGCCTGCGTCAAGGGCTATGGTAGCCCCGTCAGGTATGTGTTTAAGCGCTGCAGCTGCTATGGCAGCTTTGCTGCTGTGAAAATGACTTTGACGCAAAGCGAAGGGCAGCATGTTGATAGATGAACCCGGAGGCAGTTTAGCTCCTCCGTATTTTTTTTCAAGCAGTCCCTGATGCTCAAGCTGATTTAAGTCACGTCTTATGGTAGCAATTGAAACGCCGAATTTTTTAGCTGCTGCCGCAGCATTTATATAACCTTGATTCTGGATAGTATCTATAAGCTCTTTTTGTCTTACGTATTTCAAGAAAGTTCTCCCTTCAGTCATTGATATATTTATAACTAACATTATATCCCATTATGGCAAATAAATCAATTAAATTTGACAAACAAAAGTTCAAACATTGACAAAAAGTGAACATTGTTTGTGAAAAAATACAAAAAATCGACATAAATTGAACTAAATATTGACGCAAAATGTTTACAATGATATAATTGTTGTATAATTTTTAGTACAATAAAGTGAGGAAGCAGTTATGTCAAGATATTATCTTGGAATAGACCAGGGAACGACAAATACCACTGCGGTATTATCGGACCTAAATTGGAAAGTAGTTGCCAAGGCTTCCAAACCCCACAGACAGATATATCCTCATCCGGGCTGGGTTGAGCATGACCCTGAAGAGGTTCTTTCCAACGTGCTGGCGGTTACCGAAGAAGTAATTCGCAAGGTGCCCGGCGCAACTTTGAACGATATAAAAGCGGTGGGTTTGGACCATCAGGGCGAAACCTGCGTAATATGGGATAAGAAAACAGGAAAATGCATATATAACGCTATCGTGTGGCAGGACAGAAGAACTGCGGATACGGCAGATAAATATAAGCGTGAGCAAGGCGAGAGAATAAGAGAAATATGCGGGCTTTTGCCGGATGCATATCACAGCGCAACCAAGCTGGCTTGGATGCTTGACAACGTGGAAGGCGCCAGAGAAAGAGCCGACAAGGGCGAACTGCTTTGCGGAACCTTGAACAGCTGGATATTCTGGAGGCTCACAGGCGGAAACAGTCATGCTACAGACATAAGCAGTGCCG
Source organism: Bacillota bacterium (assembly GCA_021769295.1). GTDB lineage: Bacteria > Bacillota > Clostridia > Peptostreptococcales > Anaerovoracaceae > Fimisoma. The sequence continues at coordinate 22,228 of JAETTD010000008.1, forward strand.
GAAGCATGATGCTGCTGGATATAAATACCACTCAATGGAGCGACGAGCTTATCGAACTTACAGGAGTTCCGAAAGGTATGCTGCCTGAACTTGTGGATACCAATCACTTTTACGGATATACGAAGCCGGAATGTTTTCTCGGAATGAAAATTCCCATTGCGGGAGGGATTACAGACAGCCCTTCCGGAATGATAGGCGGAGGATGCGTAGGAGAAGGAGTTCTTAAGACATCATACGGCACGGGAAGCTTTATGCATTTTCAGACCGGTAAAAAACTGGTTAAATCCAAGAAAGGACTTTTTACAAGGACATGCTGGATGCTTGACGGACAGCCATACTATTTGCTTTCAGGGGCATCCTATGTGGCAGGAGGCGCAGTTACTTGGCTCAAGGACGGCATAGGCCTTATAGACAGCCCGGAGCAGTCAGAAACCCTTGCCCTTTCGGTTGATGATACGGATGATGTTTACTTCGTCCCGGCTTTTTCCGGTTTGGCAACGCCGTATTGGGACCAGTATGCCAGAGGCACGCTGGTAGGAATCACGGCGGGAACGGGAAAAGGACATATAGTCAGAGCTGTTCTTGAATCGCTGGCATATCAGGTAGCTAACTGCTACAGAGTTATGAGCAGAGACGCCGGGATAACAAGTCCCGCAATGAGAGCAGACGGAGGAATGATAGAAAACCGTTTTCTTATGCAGTTTCAGGCAGACATGTTGGGAATTCCTGTAGAAGTTCCCGAAGAAAAAGAAACCTGCGCTTTCGGCGCGGCTTGCTTGGCGGGATATACCATGGGAGACTTGGATTCCTTTGAAGATTTAAGAAAAAAAGTCAAAATAAGCAACGTATATGAACCTAAGATTTCGGAAGATGAGCGTGAAGATAGGCTTAACAGGTGGATTGAGGCTGTTGAGCGCAGCATGAACTGGGCAAAGAGATGACGCCCATAAAGCGAACATGTTATTAAGTTATTGTTTATATGAAGGAGATACAAATGAAAGAAGTGTACTGTGACGTAGTGATAATCGGAGCCGGACCTGCAGGTTTGGCTGCTGCGCAATCGGCTAAAAAAGAAGGCGCCGAAAAGGTCATAATAGTCGAAAGAGATGTGCATGCAGGAGGAATTTTGCAGCAATGCATCCATGCGGGATTTGGTCTTAAATATTTCGGAGAAGAACTTACAGGACCGGAATATGCAGAGAGATTTGAAGAAAAGGTCATGGAAGCAGGCGTTGACATGATGCTCGATACCACTGCATTGGAAGTGAGAGACAACATCCTCGTATGCACCAATACCGAGGGTATTATACATATTCATTACGGAGCAATGGTTTTGGCAATGGGATGCAGAGAGAGAACAAGAGCAAATCTTGTTATTCCGGGAAGCAGACCGGCAGGTATATATACGGCAGGAACAGCTCAGAGGCTGATGAATATATACGGTCATCACGTTGGTAAAGAAATCGTCATATTGGGCAGCGGCGACATAGGAATGATAATGGCAAGGCGCCTTACTTTTGAAGGAGCCCATGTCAAGGCCGTCGTGGAACTGATGCCGTTTTTGGCAGGCCTTGTACGTAATAAGGTACAGTGTTTGGACGACTTTGGAATTCCTCTGAAACTGTCCCATACGGTTGTGGATATTACAGGCGTGGACAGAGTGGAAAGCGTTACCATAGCGCCTGTTGATGAAAATAAAAATCCTATTATGGAAAAAGCAGAAGTAATTCCTTGTGACACCCTTTTGCTTTCAGTAGGACTGATTCCTGAAAACGAGCTGAGCAAGACGGCAGGCGTGCCGCTGTCGGGCATAACCAAGGGGGCAATAGTAAATCAGTTTAAGCAGACAGAAGTTCCTTCGATATTTGCCTGCGGCAATGTGCTTCATGTCAACGATTTGGTTGACCATGTAAGCCACGAAAGCGAAGCAGCAGGTCGTTATGCAGCATTATATGCCGCAGGAAAGCTGCCGGAGGGAGACGTCATATCCGTAGAGCCGGGCGAGGGCGTTCGTTACGTATGCCCGCAGAAGATTGTAGCTGACGGTTCAGAGGATGTAACTTTGTATTTCAGAACCGCTTTGCCGGGCAGAAATTCGACCATGGAAGTCAGCTCAGACGGACAGGTGCTGAAAAAGAGAAAATCCATATGCACAAGTCCGGGAACCATGGAAGAACTTACTCTGACCAAAGAGCAGGTTAGGGAACTGAAAAGCAAAGTAATCGTAAAGGCGAGTCACGAGGAGGAGTTAGCATGAAAAAGACAGTAATCTGCACCACATGTCCCAGCGGATGTGAAATGGAAGCAGTGTTTACAGATAAAAATGATTTGACGGTTACGGGTAACAGATGCCCTAAGGGCAAGGCGTACTGTCTCAATGAATGTTTCAACCCAAAGAGAACATTTACGGCATCAGTAAAGATAGAAGGCTGCAAGAGAGCCATGATGCCGGTACGTTCGAAAGATGCCGTCCCTAAAGATATGCTTATGAAATGTGCGGAAGAAGTGCACAATGTAGTACTTAAGGCTCCTGTTAAAAGTCACGATGTTGTGATAGAAAACGTAGCAGGCACAGGTGTTGACATAATAGCAGCTATGACGCTTAAACAGGAGGTATAAGATGAATTACAATACAGACGTTTTAATTATAGGAGCCGGCGCCGTAGGCACGGCAATAGCAAGAGAGCTGTCAAAGTTTCAGCTCGATGTGATTTTATGCGACAAGAATGACGACGTGGGCGGCGACGCTTCAAAATCATGCAGCAGCTGCTGCAGTACAGAGAGCACAGTAACTCCCTTTACTTTGGAGTCTAAACTGGCTCAGTCATCAAGACCGCTGTTTTATCACCTCTGTGAGGAACTGGAAATACCTATAAACTTTTGCGGAAGCATAACGCCCGTTCTCAATGAGGAGCAGATGAAAGTAATTCCTTCAATGCAGGAAAAGGCTTTTAACAACGGCGTATACGATGTGGAATTCCTTACCCATGACGAAATTATGGAGCTGGAGCCTAACATCAACCCATGTAACTTGGGAGGACTTTACTCTCCGAGAGACGCTCAGATAAGCCAGTTTATGCTGGTAATAGCCCAGGCTGAAAATGCCGTGGCCAACGGCGTTGAGGTCCTCTTGGACTGCCGGGTAACGGGCATGGAAGTAAAGGACGGAAAGATAGAAACCGTCAATACTACCAAAGGCGATATACATGCAAAGTGGGTAATAAACTGTGCAGGGCTTTATTGCGACGAAATTGCAAAAATGGTGGGAGAATGCGACTTTACGGTTCATCCGAGAAAAGGGCAGTTCTTCATACTAAGCAAGGACACACCTGTAAAAGTATCTCATACCATAATGTCAATTCCTACGCCAACCAGCAGAGGAACACTGGTAATACCTACTGTTGACGGCAATATCCTTGTTGGACCTACAGCGGAGGATCTACAAGACAAGACGGATAAAAAGACAACAAAAGAGGGACTTGATTTCGTAGCAAGAAACGCCTTGGCTCTTGTGCCCGGACTTCACATGGAGGACACCATAACACAGTTCGTAGGCCTGAGACCGGCAAGAGAACCGGAGGGGTATAATATACTGGTTTCCGAGAAAGTAAAAGGCTATGTCGGAATTTCAGGCATCCGTTCTTCAGGACTTACCGTAAGTCTTGGTATTGCAAAATACACCATTCATGAAATGCAGAAGGCAGGACTGGAACTTAAAAGAAAGAACGGCTTTATTAAGAGAAGAGAAGGAATCGTCAAATTTTCCGACAAATCAGATGAAGAAAAAGCTAAGCTCATAGAAAAAGACCCGCTGTACGGCAAAATAATATGCCGCTGTGAGCAGATAACTGAAAGCGAAATCGTTCAGGCTATTCACAGACCTGTGGGAGCACGCACGGTGGACGCAGTAAAAAGACGTGTACGTGCAGGCATGGGACGCTGCCAGGGAGGATTTTGCAGCCCTCTCGTAATAGAGATTATTGCAAGAGAGCTTAACATAAGCCCTGAAGAAGTCCGCAAGCGTGGCGGAGTTTCGTATATGCTTGATAAATAAGGTTTTGACAGAATAAGCTGTTAAAATATAAATCCGAAAGAGAATAAAAGAAAGAGAAAAGGAGAATGAACCATGAAAAAAGCAGTATCACTGATCCTTGTAATGGCTCTTCTGATGACTGTAGCTTTAACAGGCTGCGGTAAAAAATCAGAAGGAAGCGATGAGTACTATGAATGGTCACTGTCATGCGAATATTCGTCAGACAACCACCAGACCATAGCATTACAGGAAGCCGCAAAGGAAATTGAAGAAAAGACGGATGGACACATCAAAATAACTGTTTATCCTAACATGGCTCTCGGTGATTACACCGTAGTATACGGTCAGGTTGCATCAGGAGACATTGAAATAGCGGCATGTCCTATTTCACCTGAATACGACAAGAGAGCAGAATTCCTGAGCATGCCTTATCTGGCAACAAGCTTTGAGGAATTCGAAAAGGATTATTTTGAAGGCGGATTCGTTTATGACGTTATCGCAGACATAGCCGGAGGTTCCGGTATCAAAGTTATGGGAGTTCTGAACGCAGGATTCATGGGTCTTGGTTCAAAGTCATTCCCGGCAGAAGATTTTGCAACTCTGACAGGTACATCTTCCAAGACTACTCTTATGAGAGTACCCGGAAACCAGGTTTACAAAGACGTTATGGGAGCTATGGGCTACAACACCACCAATATCCCTTATTCCGATCTGTATTCAGCAATGCAGAACGGCCTTTGCGAAGGTTGGCTTGGCGGAAGCGGACTTACAAACTACGATGCATTCCGTGATGTTATAAAGTACTTCGTAGACTGCAACGTTATCAATGAGTGTATTCCTATCTTCATGAATCAGGAATTGTTTGACAGCCTGCCTGAAGATTATCAGACTATAGTAGCAGACGCTTTCAAGACTGCACAGACTACAGTTAACGATGAGCGTTCGGAACAGGAAGCTCAGGCTCTGAAGGATATGGAAAGCTATGGAATTAAAGTTATAACTCCTACAGATGAAGAACTGGCAGAACTTCGTGACAGACTTCGTCAGGAAGTATGGCCTAAGATGGTAGATTCCATTGGCGAAGAGCTTCTTGAAAAAACTTGTGAACACTATGGAGTAACACTCAGTTAATCTTAATTAGAAGATCTTAAAGACCTGAAAAGAGATAATCATAAGACGGGTATCTGCAATGGGTACCCGTCTTAGGGAATATCAAAGAAAGAGGAACTGATAAAATGAGAGACAAGGTTGAAAACTTTCCTGTATGGAAAGGAATCTTAAAAATTGAACGTTTTGTAATGGTTATCTGCAGTGTGGCAATCGTTTTGACTATCGTAACAAACGTTGTATGTCGATATATACTTCATATAACTTTCAACGGATATGATGAAATCGTAATAATTTTGGCCCTGTGGCTTTATTATGTCGGCGGACTTTACGGAAGTTACGAAGACTGTCAGATAAAGGCGGATGTACTTTCCATAATGGTAAATAACGAATCCACCTTGAGGCTTTTCGGAATAATTCAAAAAGTCGTAACCTTGGTGATTTCAATAATACTGGCTGTATGGTCCATCGAATATCTGCAATTTTGCCTGAATATAGGCGGCAAAACAGCAATACTTCACATACCTATGCTGGTATCACGTTTTGCCTTGGTATTCGGATATGTGACACCTGTATTTTATAATATTTACCATGCTATTTTAACCATTGCGGATAATAAGAAGTTAGGAGGTGCCAAGTAATGCTTCATATAGCTATAGGCTTCCTGTTACTTGTTATATTGCTTATCATAGGCGTACCCGTAATGTACTGTTTCGGAGCTGCTTTGATATACTGCTCCGTTACTTTGGGCTATACGCCGACTATGATATTTCCTACGATATACGGCAAACTGTCAAGCGTGGTGCTGTTATCCATTCCGCTCTTTATACTGGCCGGAAAAATAATGGAGCATGGCAAAATAGGAGATGCCCTAATTAACTTTATCGAAATGCTTATAGGAAAGATAAAGGGCAGTCTTGCAATTATGACAGCAGTTGCCAGCGCAGTCTTCGGCGCTATCTGCGGAAGCGGCATGGCTACGCTTTCTTGCATAGGCTCAATCATGATTCCGAGAATGAAGGAAAGAAGATATCCGCCGGAAATCGCTGCCGCAGTATCATGCTGTGCCGCTCCGCTGGGTATGCTTATTCCTCCGAGCGGACTCTGCATAGTAGTAGCATGGGGAGCAAACCTTTCGGTTACGGCATGCTTTATGTCCACATTGATACCGGGAATCATACTTACAATATTGATAGGTTTAACTTCTTATGTAATGCTCAGAAAGAGCGATATTGACAGCGGAACAGGAATCGAAAAGCTTCCTACATTTAAGGAGACTTTTTCCAAGGTTGTTGTTCCGAGAACAGTACATGCCATACCGGCGCTTTTAATGCCGTTCATAATACTGGGCGGAATATACGGCGGTATCATGACAGCAACCGAAGCTGCTGCAGTTTCAGCGCTCTATGCGTTCCCTGTAGCCGTATTCATATACAAGGGAACCACCTTGAAGGGTATGAAGGACGTATTGATTGACAGCGCTCGTTCGACGGGTGTAGTTATGGTAATGTGCGTAATGACCATGGCTCTGGGACAGATTCTTACAATGGAAAACCTGCCGACAGAGCTGCTCGGATTACTGACTGCAGTATCAGACAATAAATACGTTGTATTGATGATGATAAATGTATTTTTGGTTTTCATCGGAATGATTATGGACGATACCTGCGCTACAATGCTTTGCGCTCCGCTGCTTATTCCGCTTGGACAGCAGCTTGGTGTTGACCCATATCACATGTGTGCAATTCTTGTTACCAACATCGGCATGGGTAACGTTACACCGCCGACAGCACCGTTTTTGTATATGGCATCAGGACTTGCAGATGTCAGCGCAGCAAAGGTAATGAAGCCTGTGCTGATAATAATCTTATGTGCTTATTTGCCGACGCTTATTTTGACTACATATATTCCGGAACTTTCGACATTCCTGCCGAACTTAGTTTCAAGCATCAGCGTGGGCTAAAAAATATTATATAAGAAAGCAATGAACTTTGGGAGGCGCCGGTAAGGCGGCTCCCTTTTTGGTACTAATCAGGACTGCCGCAATCAAAGAAAAATTTGACCTTTACGGCAGTTTGGAGAGGTGTTGGCGGTTAAAAATGCCGCAATTTTAAAAAAAGTTAAGTTTTACGGCAGTTTTAAGAGGTTTTTAGGTAAAATACTGCCGTAACTGAAGAAAAAAATCAAATTTACGGTAATTTGGCCGGTCGTCAACATAGAAAAATGCCGCAATTCAAAGAAAAATCAGAGTTTGCGGCAGTCAGGCAACAATCCAATACCGCAGGCGCCGAACACAAAAAGAGGCAGCATTTAAGCTGCCTCTCAGGTAGTCTTTTCATTATGCTATGCTCCGCTGATGAGTTCTCTGGCGCTTTGCAAAGTGGTGTCGGTGATGACAGCGCCACCCAAAAGCCGGGCAATTTCATGGACCTTTTCTTCATGAGTCAACGGCTTTACCGATGTATAGGTGCTGTTTTCATCCGACTCTTTGTATATCCTGTAATTATGCTCGCCGCAAGCCGCAATCTGAGGGAGGTGGGTTATGCATATTATCTGATGCTCGCCGGAAATCTCCTTTAGCTTCTTACCGACAATGCTTGCGGTTATGCCGCTGATTCCGTTATCTATTTCATCAAAGATGAGAGTAGGAATTCTGTCGTAAGAGCTTATGATGTTTTTGAAAGCCAACATGATTCTCGACATTTCGCCGCCGGATACTATTTTGTAAAGAGGTTTCAGCGGTTCTCCCTTGTTGGTGGTTATGAGAATTTCAACTTTATCAATACCGTCCTCACAGGGCTCGGCAAGAGATTCTATAGATATTTTAACGGATGAATCGTTGAAATTCAAATCATGAAGCTCCTTTTGTATGGCCGCTTCGAGCTCTGCGGCTTTAGCTATCCTTGCTTTTGTCAGAGCACTGCAAGACTGCATTAACTCCGCTTTTAAAGTTTTAAGCCGTCCGGCAAGAGAAGCCTTTCTTTCATCAAAGTTTTCGGCAGCGGTAAGTTTGGATTGAAGGTTATACCTGTATTCCAGTATTTCATCTATGGTGTCGCCGTATTTCTTTTTCAGGTTGTCTATAAGATTTATTCTTGCAATGGCTTCATCCAATTCGACAGGTGAAAAAACTATTGAATCCTTTAAAGAACGCAAAGAGTGGCATACGTCTTCAAGTCTGTAGTAAAGGTCGCTGAATTCTTCCGATAGGGAAGCGATTTCTCTTGAAAACCCTGAGACTTCGTCCACATATTTTAACGACGAGTTTAAACCATCCATAACGGAAGGGGATTCTTCGTACATGATCTGATATGATTTGTTTATGTTTTCAAAAATCTTTTCACTGTTTTGCAGAAGGGAAATCTGTTCTTCAAGCTTTGCGTCTTCTCCCAAAATGAGGTTTGCCTTATCTATTTCTTCAGCTTCGTACCTGTAAAAATCAAGCTTTCTTGCATTTTCCTTCTCCATGGAAAGAAGCCCTGAAAGCTCGGCCTTGCATTTCGTATATTCATTATAACGATTTCTTACATTTTCTTTTAAAGAATCGGTGGAATCATGCCTGTAAGCATCCAAAAGGACTATATGATAATCAGGATTTAAGAGCGATTGGTTATCATACTGCCCGTGTATGTCGGCCAGCTTGGCAGAAACCTTGTTTATCTGAGAAAGGGTGACGATTTCGCCGTTAATTTTGCACAGGTTTTTTCCGGCAGAGGAAATTTCCCTCGTTATTACAAATTCGTCGTCTCCGAGAGAGCCTACAAGCTGAATCACGGCTTTGTCGGTGCCGGTTCTGACGTAGGATGAATCTGCACGGCTTCCGAGGGCAAGGCTGACAGCCTCGATTACTATGGATTTTCCGGCGCCGGTTTCTCCGGTTATTATATTGAGACCGTCGTTAAAATCAATTTCTGCATTTTTGATTATGGCAAAGTTTTTAATGCTGATATGACTAATCATTTTTTGTCCTCGTGTAAAGCATCTCCTTAAATCTGTCTAATATTATGGGAACGCTTTCTTCGGAATCGGCAAGTAAAAACAAGGTGTTGTCACCGGCGATGCTTCCTATGATATGCGTTATTCCACAGTTGTCGATTGCTTCGCCTGCTGCGTTGGCGCATCCCGATAAAGTTTTAACCACTACAATGTTGCCTGATGCATCGAAAGACGTTATGGTCTCTCTGAAAATTTTTGTAAACCTGTCAGAAGCAGGCGTGTCCTTGGACTTGTTGGAGGCATATTTGTATTTGCCACCGGATGAAAGCACTTTTACCAGCTGCAGCTCCTTAATATCTCTGGAAACCGTGGCCTGAGTGACGTTGTAGCCGTTTTCCTTTAATAGGGCTGCTAAATTTTCCTGAGTGTCAATTTCGTAGGTATTGATTAGCTCAAGAATTTTATTTTGTCTTGAATAACGCATAAAGAAACTCCTTTGCATAAATATAATTCTAAAGAAATTTTAACACAGCCACTTTTCCTTTGCAAGTAGACAAACGAATGTTTGTATGTTATAATTTTTTGAAGCGAAAAACGAACAGAGGTTGAAAAATGCGGATTTTAGGTATAGACCCCGGATATGCGATTCTTGGGTACGGTATAATAGATGTGAAAGGAAACAGATTTTCCGTGGTGGATTACGGCGCAATCCTGACGGATGCTTCCATGGAAATGCCTATCAGACTGCAGGCGCTGTATAGCGGGCTTAAAGAACTTATACATAAATACAAACCGGATGAGGCTTCTATTGAAGAGCTCTTTTTTAATAACAACGCAAAAACCGCCATATTGGTGGGGGAAGCGAGAGGCGTTGCGGTCCTGGCATGTGCAGACGGCAATCTTAAAATAGGCGAGTATACGCCGCTCCAGATAAAACAGGCGCTTGTCGGATACGGAAGAGCTGATAAAAAGCAGGTGCAGTACATGGTTAAAACCATGCTGAATCTGGAATCGGTGCCAAAACCCGATGATACCGCCGATGCACTGGCGGCGGCGATTTGTCATGCCCACTCGGCAGGTAAAAGAGATATTTTGAAAGGCAGGTAGGCAAGTGATAAGATATGTAAAGGGAACCTACAGCATGAATGTAAACGGAGGAATAGTGGTTGAAACCCAGTCAGGACTGGGGCTTGAGATATTTCTGCCTGTAAATTCTCCCATATATAAATACGGAGAGGGCGAGACCATAAAAGTTTACACTTCTATGATAGTTAAAGAGGATGATATAAGTCTTTACGGATTTCATAACAGGGAAAGCCTTGAAGTCTTTGAAAAACTCATAACCGTAAGCGGTGTCGGAGCAAAGGGCGCCATGTCTCTTCTCGGGACGCTGGATTCGGACGAGCTGAAAAGAGCAATAGCCTTTGAAGATGCCAAAGAAATCAGCCGCGCCAACGGAATAGGCAAAAAGACGGCGGAGCGTATAATCCTCGAATTAAAAGACAAGCTGGGCAAGCTTGAACAATCGGTTTCGGCTCCGCAGATGCCTTCCGGCGCCGGAATTACGGCGGACAGCAGGACAGAGGCGATAAACGCTTTGATTGCACTTGGATATACAAAGGCGGAAGCCTTCAATGCGGTAGCTTCAATAAACGATGAAGGCCTGTCAAGCGAAGAATATATTAAAAAAGCTCTTAAAAATCTGTTTTAGAGCAATCGAAAGGTAACTTATGGATAACGAAAGAATAACATCTGCCAATATAAGCCCGGGAGAGCTTAGGCAGGAAACCAATCTCAGACCGCAGAGGCTTGAGGATTATATTGGACAGCACAGCGCAAAGGATAACTTAAAAGTTTTTATAGAAGCCGCCAAGCTCAGAGGAGAACCTCTTGACCACGTCTTGTTTTACGGTCCTCCGGGACTCGGCAAGACTACCATGGCGGGGATAATAGCCAATGAACTGGGAGTTGATATAAAGATTACATCGGGGCCTGCCATAGACAGGGCGGGAGATTTGGCCGCAATTCTTACAAACCTTAACGAAAACGATGTGCTGTTTATAGACGAAATACACAGGCTCAACCGCTCGGTAGAGGAAGTTCTCTACTCTGCTATGGAGGATTTTGCCCTGGATATAATAATAGGCAAAGGCCCGTCGGCTCGTTCCATAAGGCTGGATTTATCAAAATTCACCCTCATAGGTGCGACCACGAGAGCAGGAAGCCTGTCTGCGCCCCTCAGGGACAGATTCGGAGTGCTCAGCAAATTTGAACTTTATACAGACGAAGAACTGGCCGAAATTATAAGAAGGTCTGCAAAAATCCTCGGTATAGATGCGGATGACGAGTCTATACTGGAAATGGCAAAACGCTCACGTGGAACCCCTCGTGTTGCCAATAGGATTTTAAAGCGAATACGTGATTTTTCACAGGTAAAAGGCAACGGAACCATAGATAAAGCTGTTACAATAGAGGGACTTGACGCCTTGGGTATCGACTGTATGGGACTTGAGCGCTTAGACAGAGAAATCCTTCTGGCCATAATTCAGCGTTTTAACGGCGGTCCTGTGGGAATCGATACAATAGCCGCTTCCATAGGAGAGGAGCGGGTTACCATAGAAGAAGCCTACGAGCCTTATCTGCTGCAGATAGGATTTTTAAGCAGGACACCAAAGGGCAGAACAGTAACAAATTTGGCGTATAAGCATTTGGGAATTACGCCGCCGGAAGAAGAATAGTTTAACGGAGAAATTTATGCATATTGATGATTTTGATTATGAACTTCCCAAGGAACTGATAGCTCAAAGACCTATGGAGAAGAGGGACCAATGCAGGCTTATGGTTCTTGACAGAAAAGAAAAGACGATAGAGCAAAAGACATTCTGCGATGTAATAGAATATTTGAGACCGGGAGACTGCCTTGTAATGAACGATTCCAAGGTAATACCGGCGAGGATTTTCGGAATTAAGGAGGGTACCGGCGCCAAGGTTGAATTTTTACTTATTAAGCGGCTTAAAGGCGATGTATGGGAAACCATGGTCAGACCGGGCAAACGCCTTAAGGTAGGAGACAGCGTATCTTTTACGGAGGACGGAAGTTTTCGAGCTGTTATAAAGGATTACGGTGAAGACGGGACCAGACATGCGGAGTTTATCTATGACGGCATATTTTTGGAGCGCCTTGAAGAAATCGGGCAGATGCCGCTGCCACCTTATATCGAAAGGCCCAGCGATGCAGAGGACAGGGATATGTATCAGACCGTATACGCCCACGAAGAAGGTTCCGTTGCAGCGCCTACGGCCGGACTGCACTTTACGGAAGAACTTCTCGAAAAGATAAGAGAAAAGGGTGTAAAGACGGCTTATGTGACCCTTCACGTGGGCATAGGAACTTTCAGACCAGTCAAGACAGAAAACATCGAAGAACATCACATGCACTTTGAGGAATATTCCGTAAGCGAAGAAACTGCGAAAATAGTAAATGAAACAATTGAAAACGGAGGCAGAATAATATCCGTTGGAACCACATCTACGAGAACTCTTGAGAGCGCTGCCAAAAGGTGCGGCAAAACCGGCGGGTACCGCCTTGAAGCAGGAAGCTCAAGCACCGGAATATTCATATATCCCGGGTATGAATTTAAACTGGTGGACGGACTTATCACCAACTTTCATCTGCCTAAATCCACATTGCTGATGCTTATATCGGCCTTGTACGACAGAGAAGAAATACTCAAAGCATACGATATTGCCGTAAAGGAGAAATACAGATTTTTCAGTTACGGCGATGCGATGCTGATAATATAGACGGAAAGGATTTTTATGAAACACGCCGTAACATACGAACTGATTAAAAAAGACGACAGAACAAAAGCGAGAAGAGGAGTTGTTCATACGCCTCACGGCGATATACAGACTCCCGTTTTCATGCCGGTGGGAACCCAGGCAACGGTTAAATCCATGCGGCCCGAACAGGTAAAAGAGATGGGGGCTAATATCATACTGTCCAATACCTATCACCTGTATTTAAGACCGGGCCATGAAATCATCCGTGAAGCGGGCGGGCTTCACAAGTTTATGAACTGGGACAGGGCAATCCTGACAGACAGCGGAGGATTTCAGGTTTTCTCCTTGGGAAGCCTTCGCAAAATTACGGAGGAAGGCGTTAAGTTCCGCTCACATATAGACGGCTCGCCTCACATGATAACTCCTGAAAAGTCCATAGAGATACAAAACGCCCTCGGCTCTGACATCATTATGGCCTTTGATGAGTGCGCGCCTTATCCCGCTGAAAGGACATACGTCAAAAATTCATTGGAGAGGACGACACGCTGGCTTAAACGCTGCAAAGATTATCACAAAGATGTTGAAAAGCAGTCCCTGTTTGGCATAATGCAAGGCGGCATGTATAAAGACTTGAGAAAGCAGAGCGCCGAGGAAATAGTGGAGCTGGATTTGCCGGGCTATGCCATAGGCGGACTATCAGTAGGAGAGCCTAAGGAACTCATGCTCGACATACTGGATGACTGCGCTGATTATCTGCCTCAAAATAAGGCGAGATATCTTATGGGCGTGGGAAGCCCCGACTATCTGTTTGAGGGCGTTGAGCGTGGAATTGACATGTTTGACTGTGTGCTTCCTACGAGAATCGCAAGGCATGGCCTTGCCATGACATCTCACGGAAGAGTCAACATTAAAAATGCAAAATACGAGAGAGACTTTGAACCTCTCGATAATGAGTGCAACTGTTATACTTGCAGAAACTATTCAAAAGCCTATCTAAGGCATCTGTTTAAGTCGGGCGAAATGCTTTCAGCAATGCTTTTGTCCAATCATAATCTGCATTTCCTCTTAAACATGATGGAAAATATCAGAAAATCCATAGAAGAGGACAGATTCAGCGAATATAAGAAAGAATTTTATGATAAATACGGCGAATTTTAACCGGGTTTTGAGAAACAGTAGAAAATATAGGAAAATAGTGGAAAACGGGAGGTAGTTTACAATAATGGAAATTTGTAAACATAATGAATTCTGCGGGGGATGCATATACCAAGGATGCGATTACGACAGTCAGCTGGAAATTAAGAAAAATGAAGTGCTTGAGCTTTTAGATAAGAAGGGCGTCAAGCCTGAGTTCATAGATGAAATCGAAGGTTGCCCCAAACAATACAGGTACCGCAACAAAATGGAATACACCTTTGGCGACATGGTAAAAGACGGTGAGATGACTCTGGGAATGCATAAAAAAGGAAACTTCATGTCCATAATAACCGTTGATGAATGCCAGCTTGTAGATGAGGATTTTAACAGGATTTTGAGCTACACACTTGATTTTGCAAAAGAAAGAGGCTATAAATTCTATCACAAGAAAACTCACAAAGGCCTTTTGCGAAATCTCATCGTAAGGAAAGGTGAGCGAACAGGGGAACTGTTGGTCAATATAGTCACATCGTCTGAAGAGGGCTTTGACGAAGAAGCCTTTGCGTCCGGCCTCCTTGCGCTGGAGCTGAGCAATCACATAGTAGGTGTTCTTCGCACTTTCAATGACAATCTGGCCGATGCAGTAGTGTGCCAGTCTCTTAAAGCGCTGTGGGGAAGAGACTACTATAATGAAAGAATTCTGAACCTGAATTTTAAAGTCAGCGCCTTTTCCTTTTTCCAGACTAACGTCGAAGCCGTCGAAAGACTTTACACCGAAGCGCTGGATTTGATAGATGAACTTGACGGAAAGACCGTCTTTGATTTATACTGCGGAACCGGCACCATAAGCCAGATCATGGCTTTGAAAGCTAAAAGTGTGGTTGGTATAGAGCTGGTTCCCGAAGCAGTTGAGGCCGCAAAAGCCAACGCTGCCTTAAACGGACTTGATAATTGCAGGTTTATTGCAGGCGACGTCTTCGAGGTGCTAAAGACAGTGGAACAAAAGCCAGACGTAATAGTGGTCGACCCGCCACGGGTGGGAATTCAGCCTAAAGCCCTTGACAAAATACTTGAATACGGCGTTAGCCAGATTGTGTATGTTTCCTGCAACCCAAAGACTTTGGTTGAGAACATAAAGTACATGGAGTATTACGGATACAGGTGCAAATACCTGAAACCGTTTGATAACTTTCCGTTTACGAAACATTGTGAAACAATCGCGTTGCTTCAGAAGAATGATAATTAAAGAGAGGGAATGGAGAATAAATATGAAGGATTGGAAAGATGTTACTGAGGAAACGCTTAAACAGTTATATTATGATGAAGAAATGACAGATAGTCTTATTGCAGAAAAATACGGAGTTACAAAAGCGCAGGTGCGATATAAACGTAATAAATTCGGAATTTCCTTAAAAAATAAGATATATGACAGAGTTGTTTCGCAAAATAGTGAACTTTTTGAAAAACTGAATAGAGATTCTAAAGAAAGGCTTTTAAAAGAGGAAAACATTGACGGGATTGCTAAAGCATTGACTCATTATGCATTTAGAAATGGTCCCGTCGAAGATATGCATGCGGATGGCAAATTATCACAGAATGACATGAAAGAGTTGAATAAATATATGGTAAATCGTCTGGCAGGAATATTGGTTGCAATATACGAAGAAAGATGGTTGCAGTTAGAATTATTGTATGCATTTCTTCAGCAGTATGGTATGGATTGGGACAAAGCAGAACCTGATATGGAGGAATTGGATTTAATTTGGAACATAGTTTTCAAGAAATAAAGCAAGTGTAGTTTTCCAAGGAAAACAGTTTGGAGTATGTATATTACGATATTGGGCATCAAATACATTTTACATTCAACGAAGAACATTTCCGAGTTGATTTGGCCCTGTATAATCGTTTATTGAGATGTAGTCAAGGGTATAGTGAAAGGTATAAAAGAAAATGAAGTGGACCAAAGAAAAAATAAACAAGCAAAAAGCCTATTTTAGGGAACAGCGTAAAGATCCTACAGGGAAGTTTACTGAATTTGTTGTTAGAACATATTATTTTTTATACAAAATTTGCTCTGAAACAGAAAATAGAATGGTTCGCAGCAATGTTACATATCGAAAAGAGCTAATTGATTTTGTATATAAAGGTATATACAATGAGCCTGACCACATGGCACAATCCGTCATAGATGACTGCATAACAAACCTAAAGGAGATGTCGTATATTGGATTTAGAAAAATATCAGATAAATGGATGATTTATATCAAGAGTAATTTGGATTTTTTGCTGTTTGGGGAGCATGAAAAGTATTTGGAAACTTTAAATATAACTAATGATTTTATGGCAGAAAATGATTTGCCATGTGTTGATAAAACAGAAAATAATAATACTTTGAAAATTTATAGATATAAAAAGAAATGCTATAAGTGCGGAAATGAAACAGATATACTGACATACATAACGTATTCTGATAATTTATCAGAAAGTATGGTATATCCATGGGATAAAAGGAGAGCATTAAATGATCAAGATATTTTTGCACATTTAAGTGACCCTTCGATTGAATATTATGGAATTAACGTTATAGGTGATATTGAATCTTTTGATAAAGAAATGCTGGCATTGTACCCGGAGCAAATTGCAATTAGATATAGCAATATAACAAAGACTAAATATCCTATGAATATTTGTTCGCATTGTGGCGCAATACAGGGAAAATATTATGTATATAGGGATATTAACACATATATAACCCAAATGAAGCCGCTTGAATTATTTGCGGAATTTAATAAATTATAAACCTACAGCCCTTGAGAAAATCGGGGGCATTTGTTATAATAAGACCATGAACAAACGTTCTGAAAAGGGAATCTGTTTTGGAGGTCAAATATGAACGACTTATCAGAAATGATCATATATACAACTGAAGATGGTTTGACTAAGGTTGATGTTAACTTGATGGTGATACTGTATGGTTAACACAAGACCAGATGGCTGAATTGTTTCAAAAAGCCAAATCAACAATTAACGAACATATAAGTAATGTGTATGAAGAGGGAGAATTAGATAAAGATAGTACAATGAGAAAATTCGGGATTTCCGAATTTTCTACAAAACCTACTAATTTTTATAACCTTGACGTTATTATCTCTGTTGGATACCGTGTAAAATCCCAAAGAGGTGTTCAGTTTAGAATTTGGGCAACAAATATATTAAAAGAATATATGAGAAAAGGATTTGCCTTATTTCGATTTGGCTGAAATTAGCGCTATTGAACATAAACCAATGAACTGGCACCAGTAGAAAAAGCATATTTAGAAACAGTAAAAGATATTTCTAAAAAAACTAAAAATAAGAAATAGCTTAGAACCATATTGTTGTAACTCAAAAAGTTGCACTAACAATGATACAACATTCAAGAATTGTGTCCGTTTAAACAATACGGCACATATTGAGACGGTTGTAATGCTTTCCCACAAAAAACCTGACAGCGTAATCAACGTAAAAGTGGAGTTTGGCGAGGGTGAGGGCAAAGTTCCGCTTGATAATATTGCTAAGAGAGCCGCAGCATACAAGCCAAAAGAGCGAGTTACCTATAAGATGATTAAGGAGTACATAGAAGCGAAGTATGGCTTCAAGGTATATACCGCATATATCGCAGAGGTAAAGAGGGCTTTAGGCTTGCCGATGTATGATACACCTAATGCGGTAGAATAATTGAAACAGCCGAGGAAACACCCGACACCAGAAAAGATCGAAGCAATCAAAGATGCTTTGAAGCATTTTGAGGTTATCTGATATGGATTTGGGAGATTAGAGTCATGAGTATAAAGCTAATTTCCAAGGATGACGGTTTGACGAAAGAAGTGGAAAAATTTATTCAACAATAAATAGAAGAACAGTTTAATGTGTTGGTGATGCGACTTAGAAAGGATTTATATAAATAAAATCTGAACTTGGAAGGCAAAAGCGGTTTTGGTGTTTGAGTAACGATGAAAAATTATATGGGGAGGAATATGATGACAAAAAAGAAAAGTGAGATAGCCATTCATAGCTCGGCAGCCGAATATCTGACATATGTTGCATCTATTGGGGATAATGCGGATAGCATGGAAATGCGATATGAGGATGAGAATATATGGCTGACACAGAGAATGATGGCGCAGCTTTATGACGTAAGTTTGCCGACAATCAATGAGCATATTAAGAAGATATATGGTGATGGTGAGCTTATTGAGGAAGCAACTATTCGGAAATTCCGAATAGTTCAAATGGAAGGAAAAAGACAGGTAAACCGTGAAGTTATCCATTACAATTTGCAGATGATTATTGCTGTTGGATTTAAGGTTAATAATGATCGGGCAGTTCGCTTTCGGAAATGGTCAGGACAAATCGTTAAAGATTATACCATCCAGGGGTGGACAATGGATAAAGAACGTTTAAAAAAAGGTCATATGTTCACAGATGAGTATTTTGAGCGGCAGTTAGAGAATATCCGTGAGATAAGGCTTTCAGAGCGTAAATTTTACCAAAAGATTACTGACCTATATGCCACTGCCTTTGATTATGATAAGGATGCAGGGACTACCAGATGCTTTTTCCAGACTGTACAAAATAAAATGCATTGGGCTGTTCATAGACATACAGCAGCAGAACTTATTGTTGAACGGGCTAATGCGGAGAATGAACATATGGGATTGTGTACATGGGAAGCAGCTCCAAATGGAAAAATTGTAAAAGCTGATGTGTCAATCGCAAAGAATTATTTGAGTGACAAAGAAATGTCCTATATGGAAAGGATTGTATCTTTATATCTTGATTATGCAGAATTGCAGGCAGAACGACACATTCCGATGAGTATGGAAGATTGGGCAAAACGGTTGGATGGTTTTCTGGAATTTAACGGAAACGAGATACTTACAGGTGCTGGAAAGATTAGTGCAGAACAGGCAAAACTCCATGCAGAAACAGAATTTGAAAAATATCGTATTGTACAAGATAGACTATTTATGTCTGATTATGATAAGTTTTTGATAGAATTAGAAGAAAAAGGAAAGCAGAATTTATAAAGCAGGAAACAGAGGAAGATAAGAAAAAATTTAAAATAATTACAGCGGGCACTTATATCCTGAAAAAACAGCCATACCGTCTATGTTTGATAAAATGTAATAAGATTACTTTAGGTCTAAGGAAGGGAAAACAAACCGACATGAAAATCCAAGTAAATTTGAAATCAATAGGAAAGCGGAGACAGTCCGTAAAGCCTGTCTGCTGCGAAATTAAGGGCCGGCCTTCCACGGTTCGGGAGCTGATTTTAGCAGTTACAGAGGCAGGCGTGCAGGAATATAACCGGCGAATGGAAACTCCGGAAATTTTATCTTATCTTACCAATGATGAAATAGATGACCGGGCTGAGTCAGGAAAGATTTCTTTCGGTGTAAATTACGGAGAGCACAAGGCAGATTTACGGAAAGCACAGGAAAATGCGCTGCAATGCTTTGAGGACGGGATTTACCGGATTTTCCTGGATGATAAATCTCTTGAAGATCCGGACGAGATAATTTCGATACATGACGACAGCGTATTTACATTTGTCAGATTAGCTATGCTGGCAGGGAGGATGTGGTAAAATGGCAGAATTTGATTACAATACAAGAATGGCGATTACCAATAGACGAAAAGAAGAATTGAACCGGCGCATAGAAAGGATTGCGGGGCAGGACAGGCAGCTGGCCCGGGAAGTGGCAGAGCGAAACGGCGGAGAAAAGACAGCGCAGGTCATCAAAAGTTTCTATGAAAAAGGAAGCACACCGTCCGGCTGGTTCCGGAAGAAAGGCTTGCTTCCGGGCTCCCGCATACATAAAGGCCTTCTGGACGCATTTGTCCCAAAAGCTTATCAGGACTCCTACCTTTATATTATTGATAAACTCAATCAGTTCCCTTTCTCATACGGCTGGAACAGAAGAACGGTGCGCACAGCAGGGTACGGCCCTCAGGGTTATCTTGTTTTTTCTCTTTTAACCGTCTACGAGAGATTGTTCTATTTGGGCGATAGGCTGGAGGACTATATTTACCGGCGAATAGATGAGGAAAAATCAGACTATATCAAGCACGAATGGAGCTTTAACAATAATTTCAGCCTGATTTACGCAGCCGAAATCGACCGAGGCAATCAGGCAGTCATTGAGGCATTCAGGGATCTGATTCTCAGCGAAAATAACACGGCCTACTTAGACAGAGAGATGATACTCGGTATTCTCCGCTCAGATAACCGGGAATTGCAGAAACTGCTGGGAGATCTTCTTTTGGCTGCCCGTTTGCAGGAAGGATTGCGCCAGGTAATCTGTGAAGCCATGGATGAGGGCACGAAAGAGGCCTTCTTGATATTGCTTCAGGTGATAGAAGAGAATGACTTGATTCGCTATTCATCGGTGAAGCGGGCGGTTTCCACATGGATTGGAATTTTTGATGAGAGAAGCGTAGACCGGGTAAACGGCAAGCTCTTAAGCCTGATGAGCCAATGTATGAAAGACCGGACTTTCTGCCAGGAACAGCTAAAGACAAACGATTCCATTGCTATCAGCGCAGCTTTGTGGGCTCTTGGCTTTGAAGAAGCCGAGCAGGCAATCGGAGCGATGAGCCAATTGATCGACCATGGGACGAAAAACCAGAAGCTGACGGCTTCTTTCTATAATCAAAATCTGTTTAACGACAGCTATAAAATCCGCATGGCGCGGAAAGCGGTGCTGGAATATACGGATGATCTGGAACTGGTGGCAGCATTTATGCCTGCTTTTACATTGCGCCTGAGCGGCTGGATACGGGACCTGTTATACAAAAACATGGTAACGATAGGAAATGTAGTCAAGCCGCAAAAGCCGGTTTTGACGGATTATTTTGAAAATCGGCAGGATGCGGAGCAGCAGTACGAGAAGTTTTGGGAAATTTACGGACGGCTGCCGAAAAAGGGACTTATCTATGACCCTTGTATCTTTCCATGGTATCGGGTAGAACTTATGCCTTCCGATGTAATCCGGCAGCTGGCCTTTACAGCCTATATCCTTCAGGATGAGGAAAAGATGACGCAAATGGCAGGGCTTCTGGGCGAAGTATCCGGCAGCAGCTATGACAGAGGCTTTCTCGTCAATTTGCTTTTGTATAATCCGGCAAACGAAGCGCAGCGAAAGCTTCTTATCGGCTATATGGGAAATGCCGAGGAATCCACCTCTAAGAAAGCCATTGAGCTGGTGAAACGTCTGCCCCTTGAAAGGGAAGATTACCGCCAAATGGAGGATATGCTTAGGTTTAAGAGGAGTAATCTGCGCAGTGAGCTTCTGGAACTTCTCATGAAACAGCAGGATTCGGATATGGAAGAATGTCTGAAAAGACTGCTGGCAGATAAGCGAGAGGAGAAGCGGAGCGCCGGACTCGACCTTTTGCTCCGTTTATCCAAGCAGAAAGAAAAAGCTGACTTTTATTGTCGTGTGCGGATGCTGGCCGCCAATATAGAAATGCCAACAGATAAGGAGAAGGTGCTGATTGGCGAAATTCTGGGTCAAAAGACGGCAGAAATATCGGAGCAGAAAGGCTTCGGACTCTACAATCCGGAGGCGCCGGAAGAAATTCCGAAACCTGAGGAAGGACGGGACGCGGTGCTTCGCTGTTTGTCGCTGTCTGAAAAAGAGCTGATTCAGAAGATGAAAAAGCTAGATGAGCTGATTGAGGAAAATAAGCATTACGAATATGAAACTTCCTTCGGTGAAAAGTGGCTGCTGGGCAACGATTATGTACAGCTGAAAAAACAGGCAAATACAGATGAGGACAAAATCAGGCAGAAAAACTGCCGTGGCTACGTGCTGGACAATTATCCGCTGGCGGATGAGCTTCGGGCCTTCTACGAAAAAGAGATTGGCGATTACGGAAACTTTATTGCTTGGGAAGCCCGGCTTCTTTTGATGAATAAGGAATTATATGATAATAGCCGCAGCTTCTATGAAGCTGTTTTCGGCCGAATGCCTTTTGAACCGGGGCCGCTGAATTTACGCTACGAAAAGCAAATAAGAAATATACGCCTGAATTATCGCTATGAATTTCTGGATAGAAAGCTCTTATTTGAAGCGGGTATACAGGCTGTGACGGCGCTGACAAAAGTAATTAACAAAGATAACAAGAACTTGACTTATCATTACACAAGCTGGAACGGCAGGCGCTTAGAGCATAGGACTTCCGTAAGCAGGCTTCCCTTTATCGACCGTTTTCTGGAGGGCATAGGCTATTGGGAAAACGACGATGAATTTGTAAGAGCCTTTTATACCGCATGGAGGTTTGAATTGGCGTGCAGGCAGGAGAGGCAAAAATCACAGTTTGTTTCCGATGCCAATGGTTACAACAGCCTGAATGGTTTCCCGTTGACGCCGATTACACCTTACTGGTTTTTGAAAGCTTATCACCTTCAACTGATTTCAAGAGACATTCTTTTTAAGAGCATTTTAAATTATTTTAACAGAAAGGATTGCCTGCGGGCCCTGTGCGAGCTGGTAAAGGGAGAGTATGGCAAGCTCATGAACCGCGCTTTGTGGAGGATGTTTTTCGGGGAGGAACTTTCTCAAAAAATTTCAAGCGAGGGAGAAAAGCTTGTGGGACCGGACACATGGTGCGGCAAGCTGGTGCGTGAACTCTACGATGCCATTGTGCCGCTGGCAGTGGATACGGAACTTCGCCGTGGAGAAGCGGAGACGGTATTTTCTGCGGACATCAGCGGAATTACCTACATGCAGGGCGCAGAATATCTGGCTCGGGTTTTAATGGCTCTTGGCAAGGATAAGCTGGGGCGGGAAGCATATTATTATTGGTACTATGCGCCGAGCCACGGAAAGCGGGAAGTGCTGAGCCGTCTTTTGAAAGCCTGCTATCCGTCCGCAGGAGATAACGGGCAAAAGCTGAAAGAGGCTCTTAAAGGAACCGATATCAAGGCGGACCGTCTGGTGGAAGTGGCTATGTACGCACCTCAGTGGATTGATATAATACAGGAATATCTGGGCTGGGAAGGTCTCAAAAGCGGATGTTATTATTTTATGGCCCACATGAACGAGAGGTTTGAAGAGCAGAAAATTGCTATGATTGCCAAATATACGCCTCTGTCAGCGGAGGAATTGCAGAGCGGCGCCTTCGACATTGACTGGTTTGAGGAAGCCTACAGCCTTCTGGGAGAGAAAAATTTCGGCATCCTCTATAAGGCGGCAAAATATATTTCGGACGGGCAGAAACATTCCCGTGCGAGGAAGTATGCAGATGCAGCTACGGGAAAAGTTACTATAAAAGAGCTTCGTGAGCAGATTATTGCCAAAAGAAATAAGGATTTGCTGATGAGCTACGGGCTGGTACCCTTTGAAGATGACCGGGAAGCAGATTTGCTGAACCGGTACCAGTTTATTCAGAAATACGCCAAAGAAGCCCGGCAGTTCGGCGCCCAGAGGCGGGCCAGTGAGTCAAAGGCTGCTGAAATTGCGCTGATAAATATGAGCGTTCATGCAGGATTTGCCGATGTTACACGTCTGACCTTAAATATGGAAAGCAGGCTTGCGAAAGAATTTGAACCGTATATGACGTGGAACGGTGCAGAGGGTATGGAGGATGCGGAGCTCTGTCTGGCGGTAGATGAAACGGGAAAAAGCCGGATTCTGTGCCGCAGAGGAGAAAAACAACTGAAATCCATACCGTCAGCTTTCAAGAAACATCCGTACGTTCTGGAAATCAAGGAAGCAAATAAAAAGCTGAAAGAGCAGTATGTCCGGGCGAAAAAGCTTATGGAAGAATCCATGGAAAGCGGAGCAGCCTTTACGGTGGCTGAAGTGGCAGCCCTGCTTGAAAATCCGGTTGTCTGTGCGATTCTGAAACCGCTTGTTTTTGTCAGCGGGGAGAAAACGGGATTTTTTGTGCAGGAAGAGGAGGGACTGTATCTGAAAGCCTGGGATGAAACCACCGTTTTATTGGATGCTGAGCAGGAAGTCCGCATTGCTCATCCGCTGGATTTATACAAAGCAAAGGTATGGCACCGGTATCAGAAATATCTGTTTGATAATCAGCTTCGCCAGCCATTTAAACAGGTGTTCAGGGAGCTATATGTAAAAATGCCGGAGGAGCTGGGACAGACCTCGTCACGCTTGTTTGCCGGAAACCAGATTCAGCCTCAAAAGACGGTTGGCTGTCTGAAAGGCCGCCGCTGGATTGCGGACTACGAGGAAGGCTTGCAGAAGATTTATTATAAGGAAAATATCATTGCCAGAATCTACGCACTGGCAGACTGGTTCTCTCCAAGCGATGCAGAGGCGCCTACTTTGGAATGGGTTGAGTTTTCCGACCGAAAGACATTTAAGACGCTGACCATAGAAGAGGTACCGGAGATGATTTACAGCGAGGTCATGCGTGACGTGGATATGGCCGTAAGTGTTGCCCATGCGGGAGGTGTGGATCCGGAGACCAGCCATTCTACCATTGAAATGCGCCGTGCGATTGTGGAATTCAATCTGCCTCTGTTTAAGCTTACCAATGTAACTTTAAAGGAAACCCATGCGCTGATTCAGGGAACCAGAGGAAGCTACAGCGTTCATCTGGGAAGCGGCGTTGTACATCAGGAAGGCGGCGCAATGCTCAATATTATTCCTGTACACAGCCAGCAGCGGGGCAAGCTGTTCCTGCCTTTTGTGGATGAGGACCCTAAGACAGCGGAAATCATGTCTAAAATTGTGCTGTTAGCGGAGGACCAAAAAATCAAGGACCCGTTTATCTTAGAGCAGATAACGGCTTAAGCGTTGGCAGAATTTTGAATAAATCGGAATCTGCCAACAAAATCCAATGAAACACATGGATTTTCCGTGTCGAAAAAGGTCGATGTTGTCACATTTTAAAAATAAGCAAAACCTGCCAACAGTTTTTGTGGAAAACTGTTGGCAGATTTCCGGATTTCAGCCGTGGCGACAACATATGTTAAAAAATGGAAGAATATCCGGTGAGAAATTTACAGTTACTGCAAATAATGTTGTCGTAATCTTAAAAAACCAAAAATCAGCCAACAAAAGTCTACATAATACCTGATGGGCCTGCGCCGAAATATGCATGCGTTGGCTTTTTTTCGGTAAGGGCCAAAATTGGCCTACAGTTTTAATGTTTTTTGTAGGCCAGTTGTAGGGGGAGCAGCTCAAAAAGCCAACGAAACCATGAAAAGGCTGTAAAATTTTACAGTTATTGGAATAAATGATGGCTTTTTGAGCGGTTGTCTTGCAAAAAGCCAACGCTATAGTTGTGGCCTTGGTGAAAAACGTGTGATAAAATACGGAGACATGTAATCTACTTTTGCCAACCCCAACATTTATTATATAGCCTGTAAAAGTTCCCCTTGACATCACTTTAACCGAACTCTATAATTTATATTACTAATAGTAATATAAAGGAGGTCAGTGATGGATAAAATTGTTCTTGGCCTTTTGCTTCTTAGCAGCAGAACCATATACCAACTGCGGGAGAGGATAGACAAGGGGCTGAACTTAATGTACAGCAGCAGTATGGGTAATATACAGGCGGCAATAAAAAAACTGCTTAGTCATGGGTATATCAGTTATGAAGAAGTTACTGACAATGGAAAATACAAAAAAATTTATTCAATTACGGAAAGCGGCAAACAACATTTTCTCCAATGGATAAACATGCCTATCGAAGTACAGAATATTAGATGTCCTGAATTGGTAAAAGTATATTTCATGGGATTTTCAGACAAAGAAAACAGAGAAGATATTATTGAGCAGCATTTATCGTTCTTAAAAGAGCAGCATAGTTTGCTGGACGCAATATGTAAAGAGGCTGAAGTTACAGAGCCTTCCGAAGAAAACAAAGATATTTTGAATTACCAGATTTTATCCGCTTTTTACGGAAGAGACCTTTACAAATTTAACATAGACTGGTTTGAAAAGGTTATAAAAAAGATGCGAAAGGGCGAAATATGAAAGAATGCATATTGAACAATTCGCCCATCGTTTATTATGTCAGCGGGGCGGAGCATAAAGAATGGCTTCTTTTCCTCCATGCCGCCTTTGTCAATCACAATATGTTCAGAAGTCAGATTGATTACTTCCAAGATAAATACAATGTATTGACTTTGGACATCATTGGCCATGGAAACTCAATTCACACACAAAAAGGCGATAGTATATCAGGAATGTCGGAATGGATAAACCAAATCCTGAAAAGAGAAGGAATCGAGAAGATACATATCGTAGGAATTTCACTTGGAGCCGTACTGGCGCAGGATTTTGCCAATAAAAATCCAAAAGCCGTGCAGTCCCTCGCATGTTTCGGAGGGTATGACATCAATAACTTTGACAATGCGCTGCAAAAGGAAAACAATGCGGCACAAAGACGGATGATGCTTAAAGCCGCTGTTTCCGTAAAGTGGTTTGCCAAAGCAAATAAAAAATATCCGCCTATACCGAACAGGCACAGAGAGAATTTTATGAAATGAATGCTGAATTTTCGAAGAAATCCTTCATGTATTTATCTTCGCTTAGCACCATGATAAACGCACAGCAAACGATTCCGAGAGAATATCCACTTATGATTGGCTGCGGAGAACATGATATTCCGGCGGAACTGTCCGCTGTGGAGGCATGGAAGAAAAGCGAGCTAAAATGCAAAACGGTTATATTTGAAGGAGCAGGGCACTGCGTAAATATGGATGTGCCTGACAGATTCAATAAAACCCTTGAGGAATTTTGGATGAGCGAGAAGACTCAAAATAAATAGCGATTTTGATTTGTATTTTGTGTTAAGAACTGTTAAAATAAAGTAAAATAAAAAGAATCGGAGGTAAATTGTTATGTTAAACGAAAAAGTAATCGAATTGCTCAATCAACAGGTAAACAAAGAACTGTATTCAGCTTATTTGTACCTGGACATTTCCAATCACTATGATGATTTAAATCTTGACGGTTTTGCCAACTGGTATATGATTCAGGCTCAGGAGGAGAGAGACCATGCTATGCTAATGTATGAATACCTGCACAATAACGATGCAAAGGTTACATTGGAAGCCATAGACAAGCCGGATAAGGAACTGGAAGGCAAAATGCAGCCTCTCGAAGTAACCCTTGAACATGAAATATATGTCACATCACTCATCAATGATATATATGCGGCAGCTTATGAGGCAAGAGATTTCAGAACCATGCAGTTCCTTGACTGGTTCGTTAAAGAACAGGGAGAAGAGGAAAAAACTGCTCGTGATATGATTGCCAAAATGGAGCTGTTCGGAGACGACGCAAAGAGCCTCTACATGCTCAATCAGGAACTGAACGGACGTACATATTCAGCTCCGTCGCTGACGCTGTAGGATAGTAGCGCAGTAATAATTTATAACATTAAGAGCATACACATTTAATTGTGAGCTCTTTTTGTTTTGTTGCTTTTTGTAAACATAACAATTTATGTATTTATTGGATTACACTTGATTTATATGTGTTAATGGGGTAAAATTATAACAATATATAATCACAAAACTCACAAATTGCCTTTATAGAGAACACAATTATAAATATTAAACAAAGGATAATGTGATGGATAGAAATTGTTTGCCCTCTCTTTATATTTATCAGTTGGAATTGACTTTTTATAGGGGGGGGGTATTGTTATGGAGAGTGTGTAGAAATAGAAGGAATTAAGTAAAAATATGTTAATATAGAAAAGGAATACTTAAATGTATCTTTTAATAAGCGTATTTAAATTTTTAATGAATGTAATATATGGATTAGTAAAGTTGCTTCCTTGTAAAAGAAAAATCTGTTTTTTTAGTAGGCAGTCAGATATGCTTCCTGTAGATTTCAAACTGTTGATATCAGAAATAAAAAAAACTGATGGGAGCATTTCTATTATTACAATATGTAACCGTTTTAGAAATTTGCATGATGGCATGTTTCGATTTGTTATATGTCAATTAAAAAGCATGTATCATTTAGCAACCTCTAAGGTATGCATAATAGATTCATATTGGCCTACAGTATCAATGCTTAATCATAAGCGCTCTTTAACTGTAATACAGATATGGCACTCAATAGGAAAAATAAAACAATCAGGATATCAGACGATCAATAAGAAAGGTGGAAGAAGTTCAGATATCGCAAAAATTATGTGCATGCATAAGAACTATGATTATTTGATAGCCGGCGGAAAAGCATGGAATAAATATTACATGGAAGCGTTTAATATTGAAAATGAAAAAATATTAAATTACGGTTTGCCACGCATTGATATAATGATGAAGAATAAAAACAAAGAAAATTTACTATTAGAGAAGTATCCCGAACTACAGGGAAAGATAATTATATTTTTTGCACCTACTTACAGAAATTATATTATCAATTCACATGAAGATTTAGGACAATGTTTTAATGATGATAAATACGCATATATATATAAGTTGCATCCCAATCAAAAAATAGATAAAAATGTAAATATGATTTCAAAATATGATCAAGAAGATACCTTTAGTTTGTTGCAATTGTGTGATTATTTTATTACAGACTATTCTTCTTTGGCTTTAGAAGCTGCATTACTGGATAAAAAAACATTGTATTATTTACCGGATTATGAAAAATACAGCAAAGAAAACGGACTGAATATAGATTTATTTAAACAGATGCCAAGTTGCACATTTACAAAAGCAGAGGATATCGTAGAGATTATTGAGAAAAATAATTATCCATATGAAGAATTACAAAAATATAAGCATAAATTTTTACCTGAAGATTTGGGTGTATCCACTAAAAAAATTGCAAACAAAGTCATGGAGTGCTTAGGTTAATATGAAATATATTATTATGGCAGATGGTAAAGAAAAAAGATGGAAAAATTACTTAGGTATACCTAAACATTTAGTTGAGGTAAATGGAGAAAAACTAATTTGCCGTACTGTTAGATTACTAAACCTGATGATTCCAGAAAATTCAGAAATAACAGTCACATCTCATGATAAAAGTTATGAGTTTGAAAGCTGTTGTAGGCATGAACCATTAAATAATGCCCTTGAAATAGATAGATTTACAGAAGAACTTATTGACAGCAATATATGCTTTTTATATGGTGATACATATTACACATTAGAAACAATGAAAACTATTATAGAAACTAACACTGAGAGTATAGTTTTTTTTGGAAATGAGAAGTCAATAGTGGCAGTTAAGGTAGCTGATGCAGAAGCATTTAGATATCATAAACAAAGAGTTAGAGATATGTTTCTTAAGGGAGAGATAGCTAATTGTAAAGGGTGGCAACTATATCAGTCTTTTTCCGGACAAGATTTATCATGTGAGCCTGAAATAAAAGACAACTTTATTAGAGTAGATAAAGATACAATGGACATAAACACTCCTGAAGATTATAGAAAATTGATTTAAAAATATGGACTTTTTAAAAAAAGTATTAAAAAAATGCAAATTATTTGTAATATATTGGACAAGAATTGTCTTTGTAAAAAATAATTTTAAAGTAAATTTTTTTACGAAGCTGAAAGTCAACATTTTGGGAGGCTTTTTAGCAGATCAATATATTTTATATGATTTACGCAACAATGATAAAAAACTATTCTTGTCAGAATTTGATTGGTATAAATCAAGGTATATAAATGAGCCCTTTGATTTTGTTTTTAATAATAAAGTTGTTTGCTCAGAAGTTTTAAAACAATATATAAGAGTTGCTGAAATTTATTTTATAAAAAACAAAGGTATTCTATATGACTTTTCAAGCGGTGTAAAAAACTACGAAGATATTTATGATTGCCTTAGAAATAAAAAAAATCTGATAATTAAACCTTTCGCTTTGGGAAAAGGAAATGGTGTCCATCTAATAAGTTATAAAGATGATTGTATAAAAATAGATGGAGAAGAGATAAGCGAAAAAGAACTTTTTGATTTTTTTAATAAACAGAAAGAATATATAATATGTGAATATATCAAACAGCATAAATATGCAGATGAAATTTATGAGAATACAGCCAACACCATACGACTTATAACCTTAAGAGACATAGAGACCCATAAGTTCAAGATATTTTTTGCAGTTCAGCGTATGGGGACAAGTCACACAATACCAGTAGATAATGGAAGCAAAGGTGGGTTAATATCTAAAATTGATATTGAAACAGGCAGATTGAGTGAGGCAAAGTGCCTATACAGTATGGATACTTATTGTGTACATCCTGACTCTAAGAAAAAGTTTACAGAAATTGTGATACCCGAGTGGGACAAGATTAAGTCTGAAATTTTACATGTTTCAAATAAGTTGCCTTATATGGATTTCATCGCTTGGGATATTCTGATGACAGAAGAAGGTATATGTGTTATAGAGGCCAATACATCTTCTGGAGTTAATATAATACAACTTTGGGGAGGACAGCGGCAAGGAGAGCTTGGAAAATTTTATAAAAAATATAATGTAATAAAATAAGTGTTTCATTGCAGACATAATAGGAGGAATCTATGAATTATAAAGAATTTTTAGCTTCATCGAAGCTTGCTAAAGTAACCTTGGCAGTCTTAATTGCAGATATAGTTGCCGGCATATATGTAGTCACTCAGATTGCAAAGTATATGGGGGGAACTGCTTCTATTATAGGAGTTGCTGCTTTAATCATTATAGGAGCGCTTACATGGATTTGCCACTATAAAAAAACAAAAATATCAATTGCAATCGAAATTTTAATAACAATATTACTTGTAGTGTCAATCGTTGTATTAGGTAAAATCAATTCTGTTACAGGAGAAATCAGTAGAACTACTGAATATGAAGTTGTACAAATAGTTACTCTGAAAGATAGCAATATAGACGCAGCAGACGATTTCAGTTCATATATTCTTGGTTATGGAAACAGTGATAACGGAGCTTATGAAAAGTCGAGCGATATTCTTGTAGAACATAATAAAAAGGTTAAAGAAAGTAGACCATATGAGTCTACTGATGGATTGTATAGTGATTTGATGTCATCGAAGATAGACTTTATGGTATTAACAAGTAATACGAGAAGTGATTTATCAATGATTGATGAAGAATATGAAGATAAAGTTAAAGTAATATTTGAGAAAAAATATGAGATAGGACAAGCAGAGCTGAAAGCTGTTGACATAACTAAGGAACCTTTTACACTATATTTATGCGGTGCAGATTTGTCTTCAGGTCAGGATATTAATTCTACAGGAAGAGGAGATGTAAATATTCTTCTTACAGTAAACCCTAATACAAAAAAAGTAAACATGCAGGTAATACCGAGAGATACCTTTGTGTATATACCATGCAGAGGCGGAAGCAGCAAATTATCTTATAGCGGCTGGTGGGGCGGCGTTCAGTCATCCATAGAAAGTATAGAAGATAAATTTGGTATTGACATCAATTATTATGCAAAAATTAACTTTAACGGATTGATTGATTTGGTAGATGCCCTTGGAGGTGTAACGGTATATAGCCATTATACATATAGTTATCAAGGATATAGCTTTGTTGAAGGGTATAATGAGGTTGATGGAAAAAAAGCTTTAAGATTTGCAAGAGCAAGAAAAATGCTTCCGCAGAATGAGCTGTCAAGAGGGCAGCATCAGATGGAACTTATAAAAGGGATATTTAAAAAATTTTCAGAAAATCCGACATATGAAAATAGTATGGCAGTGCTTAATTCATTATCAAATAATTTTGTTACGAATTTACCAGAAGAAGATTATTACGATGCATTTAAATTGATAGTTGAACTATTGCCTCAATTGGAAACTATGGAAAATCACTCAATAGAAGGAACTTATCAGTGGCATTATGATGAAGTAAGAGATGGATATTATCAATATTACTATTATCCCAAAGATGGTGAAATAGAGCGTGTAAGAAGCGACATAGAAGCTATTATTGAGGGCAAATAACATTGTAATTATGAAAGGCTTTTTTAATCTGTGAAAACGCTAAAGAAAATAACAATTGAACATATAAGATATAGAAAAACTATATTGAAGTTAGCAAAAGCAGATCTGATTAAAACATATAAAGGTACTGTTTTAGGTTGGCCATGGGTTTTGGTTAGACCGATAATGACTCTGGGCGTTTATTATTTTGCTTTTTCTATAGGGTTAAAAGTAAGTAGTCCGGTGAATGATTATTCTTTTTTCTTGTGGCTCATCGCTGGAGTAGTGCCGTGGTTTTACATGAGGGATATTTTGACGGCAGGCGCCTCATCTATAAGGAAATATAAATTCCTTGTTACTAAGATAAAATATCCGATATCTACAATACCTACTTTTGTATGTGTGTCAAATTTGATTGTAAATTGCATTCTTATTATTTTAGTGATGATTGTATTTATACTTTTAGGACACAGCCCTGATATTTATTGGATACAAATTCCATTTTATATATTGGTAATGTTTGTCATCTTTTCTATATGGTCATTGTTTTCCGGAATAGTGGCGACAGTTAGCAATGATTTTATGCAGTTAGTTAAGTCCTCTGTTATAATAATGTTTTGGATGTCAGGAGTTATGTATGATGTTAATAGCATTAACAGCGAAATAATAAGAAATATAATGCTGATTAACCCTATAACGATTATTATAAATGGTTTTAGGGATGCTTTCATATATAAAGAATGGATTTGGGATAGCCCAAATGAATTTATAAATCTTTGCGTTATATTTATAATAATGCTCTTTTTAGCTGTATTTTGCTATAAAAAATTGGAGCATGAAATCGTAGACATACTTTAAGAGGATATTATGCGAGAAGATATGACTTCTGTACAAATAAAAAATGTTACAAAAAACTACAGATTATTTAAAAATGAAAGAAATAGATTTCTGTCATTTTTTGATAAAAATATTGAATATAAAGAAAAAAAGGCGTTGTCTAACGTTAGCCTTAAAATCAATAAAGGCGAACTGGTAGCATTATTTGGAAAAAACGGAGCAGGAAAGTCTACTCTTTTAAAAATGATAACCGGAGTAGTGTACCCGTCTGAGGGAATAGTTAGAATAAATGGGAGAGTTGGAGCGCTTCTTGAGCTTACTGCGGGATTTGATCCTGAACTTACAGGTAGAGAAAATATATACTTTCGCGGAGATGTTTTTGGAATGAGAGAAGAAGAAATTAAATTTCTGGAAGATAAAATAATAGATTTTGCGGAAATCGGCGAGTATATAGATCAGCCAGTAAGAACCTATTCAAGCGGAATGAAAGCACGATTAGGTTTTGCCATAAATATAAATATAGAACCGGATATCTTGATAGTTGATGAAACTTTGAGTGTGGGAGATAGAGCTTTCAGGGAAAAATGCAGAAACGCCATTACTCAGAAAATATATGATGGAATAACTTTTATTTTTGTAACTCATTCTTTATCTGATGCAAAGCGGTTTTGCAAAAGAGGAGTAGTTATGAAAAACGGATGCATTGTGTTTGATGGTAGTGTGCAAGATGCCGCAGATTTTTATAATAAAAATATATTGAAACAAAATAAATAATATTAGGTAGTTATAAAAAATGAAGAGTATAAAAAGATATAAATTTATTTACATTGTTGTTATATTGTTGATTGTGTTACTTGCTTTTATTAGTTTTGATGCGTCAAAATATGCATATGGTGAGCCGACAACTGATGATTCGGGAGTAGGGACAGCAATACCTGATGAGCCGAACTCTCCTGCGCCTGTAAATCCTTCAGTACCAGTAGTGCCTACGCAGAAGGAACCGGCCAATCTACCATCAAATAATAACGGCGGAGATGTTGAAAATCATTCTAGCACTGTAGTCCATGTTGACACCGGATTAAGTGAATTGGAAATAGATTGCGGTAAGCTTGTACCTGAATTTACACCTGAACAATATGAATATACAGTCTATGTTGATAAAGATTCAGAAAACAAAAGTTGCAGCACAAGAGCAGTGGCTAAGGATTCTGCAAATACAACAATTAGTGCGGAAGGTCCGTCTAAGTTTGATAATAAAGATATACAGAAAAAAATTATAGTTGAGGGAAATAACGGGCAGAAAAGCGAGTATATAATCAACGTTCATGTAATAAAAGACACAGAGATGATAGTTGATAATATATTGTATAAAATATCTTCGACTATGAATATTAAGGAGCTCCCAGGCATCTTTAAAACAGTTGATGCCAAATTCAAAAATGAAAAAATTAAAGTTGCAGAAACGCAGGATGGCAATTTGCGGCTTATTTGTTTTATAAATAGTGAAGATAGCAACAATACAAAATGGTATGCGCTTGGAAATGATGGAGTCTCTTTATATCAAACTGAAATAAGAGAAATTGAAGGAGAAAAATATATAGTAATTTTTGCAGGACAAGAATTTATGTACGGTAGGCATGAAGGAAAGATAGGCTATTATATTGCTGATTCTCAATCTGGAAAAATCACATTTTCCATATTGGACAATAAAAAAACGAAAGAAGAATTCGGTTATAACAATATGATAATGTTTGCGCTAATTGCTATTCTTTTTATTATAATATGTATTTGCGTAAACCTCGTATTAAAAAACAGACGTAGCTCGAAAAAGCAAGAAAGTGAAAATAAATATTTTAGACCTTATATGCATATTGAAGAAATTCAGAAAGAGATTATAGGTCTTGCCGACGATGTGGAAGATAACGGGAAGGAGTTTTAATTCCAACTGTGAGTAAAAACGTTTTGAAAAATAATAAAAAAAGCGATAAACAAGTGCGCATGGATTATGCTGTTGTTGTATTTCTTGATTATATAAAGAAATATCCTATAACTAAGCATTTTTTACCTCCGTCATATTTTAAGGAGGAATTACATATTGATGATGCAAGGGCATTATTGAGAAAGTTAGAAAAACGAAAATATATAATTAAAGATAAAAATGGGTATTTTACAATAACATCTAAAGGCGAAAGAAAGATAAATAGCAATGGTGATTATTTGAAGTTTTTCGAAACAGCAGTGCCATATGTTGATATTTTAGATTATAATAAGAGAAAAGAAGAAAAATATGACATATCTTTTGAAAAAATAATGATTGCTGTTTTACTTGAAAAAATAAAGCAATTGGAAGAACAAGACCATTATATAGGTGTTAAAAATTTACACTATGATATAGGAGAACTTTATTATAAAATAGATTTTAAAGGACAGGCCGTGTATCACTATTTGGTATCGTTATACTTTGAAATTAGCGGATTACAATATTATGATAAGTTTCTGGATTTTATACAGGGAAAATGCAAAAAGAAAGATGTTGAAGAAATATACGAGCATAACTATATAGACCCATATATTATAGAATCTATTATAAAAGTAGGTGATGTATATTACGATGATATGTCTGATACCGTGTTTGAAAGAAATAAAATAACCATAAATCTGTGCACGAGAGAGAAATTTAAAGAATTAGTAAATGATATAATTACACAAACGTATGATACGCAAAAATGGCAAAAATATTTTAGAAAAACGTTTAATGGCATGACAAATGCCATAGAAAATGAAATAAAATATAAGAATTAGTATGTATACAAGGATTTAGCATGCAATATATAAGAATTGGGAAATTAAAGATTCCTTATGAGGTTAAGTTTACGGAACATAAGAAATACTTAAAAATTTTAGGAGTTAAAGTACCGTTTTCAACAGATAAAGATTTATATGGTCAAAAATATTATCGGATCTTTGGAATAAGGTTTAAAATTAAATCGAGGGACAAATTTATAATATCAAGAAGCAGGTTTAATTTTGAAAATAATAAAAAATGGACAGACGAGGATATCAAAAAAGCCTCTGAACAGATTTTCAAACAAAAGTTGGGATATACACCCAATTTAGACATGCCTAAAAGTATGAATGAAAAAATATTCTGGCTCAAGCTTAATTATCATAACCCACTGGTTACAAAATGTTGCGATAAGTTTAGAGTAAAAGAATACGTTGCTGAGAAAATAGGCACTAAGTTTTCAGTTCCTGTGATAGATAGTTGGAAGTCGGCGGAAGAAATTGATTTTTCTAAACTTCCTGAACAATTTGTGCTTAAAGTCAATTGGTCAAGTGGATATAACATAATTGTAAAAAATAAACAAGAATTGAATGAAGAGAAGGCAAGAGAAAAAATAAAATATTGGCTTCAGCCTGAGCAGAATAGTTATTATCAGGCATTTAATTGGGGATATAAAGATATGGAGCCTATAGTTTATGCAGAAGAATATATAGAGCAGTTAGATGGTCAACTTTTCGATTATAAAATATATTGCTGCAATGGAAAAGCAAGATTCATGTTCATATCTACAGATAGATACAATGGTGATGGGGTGACATATGATTTCTTTGATATGAACTTTGAAAAACTTGATTTTCATTACGGAAGAAGAGAACACTCTAAATATAAATTAGAGAAACCACATTTTTTTGAAGATATGGTGAGATATGCGGAAATACTCTCAAAACCATTTCCATTTGTAAGAGTGGATTTTTATGAGCTTGTGGACAAGCTGTATGTGGGAGAAATGACATTTTATTCAGGAGGAGGCATTTTGCCTTTTGAACCTGTGGAGTGGGATTATAAATTAGGGGAATACATTAATTTGCCATTGAAGGAAGGGTGAAAAATGCCATCGTACTATAAAGGAACACGGGATATAAAAAAAGAACACTATAATATGGGAGTATTGCTTACAGAGGA
Organism: Bacillota bacterium; assembly: GCA_021769295.1. Lineage (GTDB taxonomy): Bacteria > Bacillota > Clostridia > Peptostreptococcales > Anaerovoracaceae > Fimisoma. The sequence continues at coordinate 58,952 of JAETTD010000008.1, forward strand.
AAAGAAAAGAGAAATACTTGAAAATAATTTTAAAAGACGTGTGGGATATGATTTAAACCTTGATGAGCCTAAAAGCTTCAACGAAAAGATTATGTGGCTGAAGCTTTATTACCAGGATCCGCTTATTACTAAATGTTGTGACAAATATGCCGTAAAAGATTATGTTACGGAAAAAATAGGTGAGGAATACATAGTGCCTACTATTGCAGTTTGGGACAATCCGGACGACATTGATTTTGATAAGCTTCCTGAACAATTTGTGCTTAAAGTTAATTGGTCAAGTGGATATAATATAATATGCAAAGATAAATCTAAATTAGACCCGGAAGCAACAAAGCGCCAGTTAAAAAAATGGATGCAACCTGACAGGAATGCTTATTATCAGCTGTTTAATTGGGGTTTCAAGCATATGAAACCTACTGTATATGCTGAAGAATACATAGAACAAGTAGACGGACAAGTGTACGACTATAAATTTTTTGTATTTAATGGCGAAGTTAAATCCATGTTTATTGCTACAGATAGGCATAAAGGTTTTGATCTTACTTATGATTGGTTCGACAGAGACTTTAATCACATGCCATTTACATATGGCGGTGTAATGACGGCAGAGCCAATGCCTGAAAAACCAATCATGTATGAAAAAATGGTTGAGCTGGCTGAAAAACTTGCTGCTCCATTCCCTTTTGTTCGTATAGATTTTTATGAGATTGAAGGAAAAATTATGCTTGGTGAAATGACTTTTTATTCTGGAGGAGGAATTTTACCATTTGATCCTGTAGAATGGGATTACATATTAGGTTCTTGGATAAAGCTTCCTGAAAAATTGATTACAGATAAGACAAGTAAGCTGGAGCCATTGAAAGTATATGCAGTAAGTCATAAAAGAAAATTTCAATATAAGCTAAGAGCATTAAGAAGCAAAATAGTAAAACATAAAATCATAAATAAGAAGCACTATATAGTATTCTTTAACAGGTTAAGAGCGCCTTTTATAAAAGGAAAATCATATATAAGATTTGAGGGCTTGGAAATCAAAAGAAGGCATGTAAAGAAAAAAGCCGCACCGGTAAATTCGGTATCTAAATTTGAATTTGTCAATATGGGTCCGAGATTATCATATGCAATGGAAGATAAAATAACCGTTGACATGAAAAAGCATTATTGCGAGCAGAAAGGATACAAACAGCTGAAGTATTTCCCAAACTTGACAGATCCCCAGACTTTTAACGAAAAACTTTTGTGGCTGGCGATTTACTATAAAAATCCAAATTATAGCATAGCAGCAGACAAGGCTAAAGTAAAAGACTGGGTGGGAGAGCGAATCGGATATGAATATACCGTTCCCACTATTGGAGTTTATGAGGACATAAATGCAATTGATTTTGACAGTCTCCCCGACAAATTTGTAATTAAAGCAAACAATGGGTGGGGGGCTAACGAAGTCGCTTTAATAAGAGATAAAAATAAATGTAATATAGATAACTTAAAAGCATTAGCATCTACATGGCTTTATCCATGGGGATTTTATTACTATAATAATATGTGCATAACCGATGAAAAGCCTGAAAAACCGCTTATAGTTATTGAGGAGCTTTTAGAAGAAGAGGGAAAAAAATATTTAAACGATTATAAGCTTTATTGTTGTAATGGAAAAGTCAGATTCAGCATGGTAGTCACTGACAGAGGAAGTAAACAGCAGACAAGAACTTTTGTAGATGAAGATTGGAAGGTTTTGCCTGTACGTCGCGCTGGCAAGTTTTCCAGTCAGACTCCTGATAAACCTGAAAACTATGAGAAAATGGTAGAATTGGCGGAAAAGCTGGCAAAAGATATTCCATTTGTTAGAATAGATTTTTATAATATAAATGGAAGGATATATGTGGGAGAGTTGACATTTACACCTGGGCTGTTCTTGCGGTTCAACCCATCCGGTGCAGATAAGTTTTTGGGCAAATTCTTGGACATAACGCAAGTTATGGAAGAGGTTAATGCTGATAAAGAAAGTTGCCACTAAGGGATGAAAAGGAAGGAGTTAGATCATGCAAAGAAAAAGCATACATGATAGCTACAAAAGAATTATCGTGTTACTTTTGAGCATAACATTGATGTTTACAATGTGTGCACCGTCAGTTTTTGCATTAGGTGAGGCATGGCAGGGTACAGCAGAAGGCGATATTCTGATCAAGGACACCGTGACAAAAATTGCGGAAAATGTTTATGAGCATGAGGTCGTTACAAACAATAAAGAGGGTAACGATCAAAAAATTGATTATTTATGTGAGATAGGAAAGAGCGAAAATATTAAAATTGTCGCTTGTTATGGCAAGGACAGCGTAGATAGCTGGTCTCTTACGCCTACGACCGTTCAGGCAAAGGCATACGAGCAGCATCACCCAGGTCATACTGTAGTTGCAGGAATTAACGCTGATTTTTTTAACATGGCCAACGGTCAGCCCATGGGCGCATTGGTAATGGAAGGAAAAATCTGCAATAATGCAAACGGACGTCCTTATTTTGGTATAACAAAGGATGGAAACGCTGTTATTAGACAGAACAATGACCTGAGCGATTTACAGACTGCTGTAGGAGGAGATGTAATATTAATAGCAGACGGGAAACCTGTTACTGAAAATACGTCATATGGAGCTCTCAATTACAGCAGAACAGCTATAGGAATTAAGGCAGATGGAACAGTAGTAACATTCGTTACACACGGACTTAACCCACCTATTTCAGGAGGCCGTACATATACTGAGATTGCAGAAATGCTGTCAAAAGAAGGTTGTGTATCTGCCATTGCCCTTGATGGAGGTGGCTCATCTACTTTTGCTGCAAGACCGGAGGGCAGTTCAGTATTGGAAGTACGCAATTCCCCGGCTGACGGAGCAGAAAGAGCTGTAAGTTCAAGCTTACTTGTAGTTTCTACTGCAGAGCCTACAGGTGTATTTGATCATGCGCAGCTTACACCAAATAATGAAGTGTATACTCCGTTATCTCAAATACAATTTGAAGCAAAAGGCGTAGATACTGCCGGAATCGGAATGGAATTGCCTAAGGATGTTAAGTGGTCACTTTCTGAAGAAAGTCAGGCTTTAGGCACTATAGATGCGGACACAGGCGTGTTTAAAGCAAGTACAGAAGTTGGAGAGGTAACAATAAACCTAACTCAAGACGGTAAAATAGTAGGAGAAACCAAGATTGAAATAGCCGTACCTGATCATATCTATTTTAACACTGAAGAAGTCAGCTTAGGGTTTGAAGAAAAGACAAATTTGGGTATAGTTGTCAGAAGCAAAGGCAGAGATATGAACTATAAGCCGGGAGATATTAAATGGACTATTTCTGATGATAGAATGGGAACTTTCGTAGGAAATACATTTATTTCTGCTGACGGAGCAAGCTTAACCGGAACGGCAACTGCAACCTCTGCTTATGATGATACAGTTTCAGGTTCAATAACTGTTATAGTAGGAAAATTACCTACCGTTGTATGGGATTTTGAAGATAAAGTGGACGATGATGGTAAGCCTATATTAGCTGAGGACTATTATATTGGCAATGAAGAGTCTTCAGGAGTATTAACTCATACTAACTACAATAGAGGTGGTAAAGAATCTATTGAAATTGTAAGCTCTGACGAGGATGAACCGGTTCGCTTCGGAAATAAATCTTTGAAACTCAATTATGACTTTATAAATTGCGGAGAAGTAACAGAGGGAGCTTGTTTAGGAACCACAGAAGGTATGGAAGCTCCAGGTGTACCAACCGGCATAGGTGTGTGGGTTTATGCTCCTGAAGGAGTTGGAGTAGATTATCAAGGAGAGGGCACACAGTCCGGATTTTGGCTTAGAGGATATGTAAAAGACGGAGCAGGCAGTAATATTGCATATGATTTTACTCTTGAGCCTAAGAAGTTCCATAGCTTGATAAATGAAGGAAAAGAACTCCCTAAAGGAATAGAACAGCCAGGAATTTATTGGCAGGGCTGGAAGTACTTGGAGGCTGATTTGACGAGCATACAGGCACCGTATTCAATTCAGCCGGGAATGACTTTTCGCTTGATGTTCGTTGCAGGTACTAAAATGGGAACAAGGACTGCAAATTCAATTTATTTCGACAACTTACAGTTTGTATACGGAACCAACATCGATGATACGGACGAACCGTTTGTAGCTTCCATGATGCTTAATGGAGAAGAATTAAAGGACGGCGCTGTTGTAAATACGGATACGATCACTGTAGATGCTATTTTGCAGGATGTTCAGAATAAGTACACGTCAGGAATTGATGATACTACGGCAAGAATGTACATTGATGGTATCAACGTTGTTGATAACGACAAGTACATGTATGGATATAATGACAGCGACCATAGGATGCAACTCTCCAACTTAAAACTGAGAGATGGAAGACATACCGTAACGGTAAAGGTTAAGGATAAATTCGGTAATGAAGTTAAAGATACAAGAAGCTTTGTAATTGATACCAATACGCCGATAACCACTACGACGGTTAATATTGGAACAGCTACTGATAAAGCTATTATTGGAAAGACAATTGACTTGCAGATAAAAGCTTCTGATAACACGGTTATTGACAGCACAACCATCTTTAAGCTTGGAAATCAGTTTAAAGACTATGAAGTTAAGTTTTCTGAAAATTATGAAGGAACTGTCGTTAAAAGCAATATTGAAAAGACGATAACTGTAAATGCGATAAGAAAACAAGATGCTGCACAGGAAGACGACAATATTATTGCAACATTGTCAGTACAGGTACCTTCGGATTTAAAGGTTACAGATTACTTTAATTATATCGTAAGCGGTGGAAAGTTTGAAACTGCTGATGGAGCTTATGATACATACTCGAGCAGTGAAGTTAAAATTCCTATAGGATCAGACTACGAGATTACATCAGAGCCCGTGATTGTCGGTGGAGAAGATGCAGAGATCAAAGTGACAGATAATGCAGGAAATGCTGTAAGCGCAGTGGGCATCTATCTTGGTGAAGATAACAGTCTGGTAGGTAATACTGACAAAAATGGCATTTTGACGACTAATCAGTTTAACACTGAGGGTGCTGAAGCCAAAGACTATGTTATTTATGCAAAGGATGCTCAAGGAGGATTATCCTTTGAGTATAAGCTTTCCGTATTTGCTCCGGAAGGAGATTTGAATGGAACCCCTCACAATGTACGATTTAATCATGTTGAAGATCCTTCAACGCAAAAAAATATAACATGGTTCAGCAATTCGCTTAATGAAGAAAAACAGATTTTTAAATATGCAGTGAGCGGAAGCGATGATTGGAAGACTGTTGAAGCAAACACAAGCCAAGTTGAATTCAACTCCGGAGGAAACTATGTTGTAGATATAAACGCAGTAAAGATAGAGGGATTGTTACCTGATACTGTATATGATTATATGGTGGGAACAGAGGAAAATTATTCTGAGAAAGCTACATTTAACACTGCGGCAGAAAATAAAAAAACAAGTGAATTCTTTATAATAGGAGACATTCAGGATCCGGATAAGAGCTATGTAAGAACGGTAGCTGAGCAGATTGATGCGGCTAATCATGATTATGATTTTGGAATCCAAATAGGTGATGCAATAGACCAGGCCGCAGACTATAAAGATTGGAGCGACCTTGGAGATGTTCTGGGAGCTGCTATGTTGGGAGATACCGACATGATTAGCATAATGGGTAATCACGAGTATTACGGAGATCCAAATGCTGATATTTCTTCCAAAGTATATAACAATCCAAATACCGGAGAAGGTGGGTATTACTCTCTTGAATATGGCGATGTATATATTGCAGTGGTTAACTTCTCCAATACGGGAACACCTATAAAAGAAGCTTCTGAGTGGCTTGTAGAAGACGCCGCAAAATCGAATGCTACATGGAAGATCCTTTGTATGCACCAACCTCCATATTATACTAATAACGGAGGAAATGAACCTGTATACGAATACTTTCCTAAAGCTGCGGAAAAAGCCGGTATAGATGCCGTATTCTCAGGACATGACCATTCTTGGGCAGTAACCAATCCTTTGTTAAATAATGAGGTGGATGAAGAAAACGGTATTCCTTATTATATTGTAGGAGCCGCAGGACATAAGAGATATTCGCCGATAACACAGGATAAGTTTGATTACAATAAGATTTTCAGAAGAGTAGGTGAAGATTACAAGGCAACATATTTGAAGGTTTCTTCTAATCAGGATGAAATGACAATAAATGTCTATGATATAGAAAAAGGCCTTCTGGATACCGTTGTATTACAATCTCCGTGCAAGAAAAAGGGTCATGACACAGTATATGATCCGCAAAGCGAAGAACTCAGATGTAAAGTATGCGACAGGCTTGTAGAAAATTATACAGGTGATGTATTTGATGCTGAGGGAAAAGAGTATTATCTCCTTGCAGGAATAAAGCAAACAGATTGGGTAACTGTCGGAACGGAGATACGTTATTACGATAATCAGGGCGTTAGAGAAAAAGTTACAAAGGATGAAACTCCTTCTACTTGCATAATTGACGGTCACTGTATATATACGTCTGAATCAGGCGCAGTAAAGAGGATTGATTATATTGACGCAGGTGGCCATGACTATGAAGAAAAAGATGGCAAGGTAATATGTTCAAAATGCGGTTGGCAGCAGTTTGAGATGAGTGAGTTAAACGTTTCATTAAGTACAAACGTATATACTTATAACGGAAATGCAAGGACTCCTGCTACTACAGCAATTGACCCTAACGGAAATAAACTCGCTAAACGACCTGCATCACATCCGGATTATTATTCATCATACAGAAATAATGTAGAGGTAGGAACTGCTACAGTTACTATGACTGCTGCAAGATACGGCACATATGTGGATCTGACTTCGTGGAGAGGAAACTATAAAGGCTCTGTTGTAGTGCCATATGAAATAAGACCTACAGCACCAACCAATGCAAGGCTGAATTATGAAAACGGAAAATATTTCCTTACATGGGATGCCGCCAAATATGAGAATGAATGCGTTGATAATTACATAATTTACAGCTTAGCAGATAACGGAGAATGGGAAGAAATCGGAACGACATTAGATAAAAAATTTGATGTTGATGTTAATAAGGAAAGAACATATGAATTCCGCATAGGATCAAGAAAAGTTGCTAAGGATGGTAAATCATATGAATCTGTAGGATATGCAACAGCAAAATCCTTAAATGTAAAAGTAACTGCTGATATTAGAGAGGATAATGGAAAACCTACTCTTAAATGGAATAGCAATAAAGGTGCAACATATACAGTATTGCGTTCAACTAAGGAAGATGGAAACTATGAGAGAGTCTTTACTACAGAAGGAACAACATACACTCATGTATCTGCCCAGCCTGGCAAGACGTACTATTACAAGGTTGAAGCAAATGCCAATGGTGCAACTGTTATCAGTGATATTGTAAGTGTAACCTGTAGTATTGACGATCCTGTTGTTAAAGAGGTATCTTTAAATGCCGATAATAAACCAGTTCTGACTTGGGATAATGTAGCAGGTGCATCGACATATGAAGTATACAGGGCAACAAGCAAAAACGGAGAATATGAAAAAGTTTTCGCTACAGAAGGAACAACATATACCCATGTCTCTGCTAAATCCGGTATGACCTACTATTATAGAGTTAAGGCTATTGCAGATAATAACACAACATCACTGAGTGATATAGTAAGTGTAAAATGTCATATAGCAAGTCCTATTATAGAAAAAACACAGCTAAATGACGAAGGTAAGCCGACCATAAGCTGGGGAAGTGTAACAGGTGCAACTCAGTATGAAGTGTACAGAGCAGTAAGTGAGAACGGCGAATATGAAAAAGTCTTTACTACAGAAGGCACGACATACACTCATATGTCAGCAAAACCTGGAAAAACCTATTATTATAAAGTTCAGGCTTTAGATGAAACTGAAAAAACAATCAGTGAAGTTGTAAGTATAATATGTGGTATAGAAAATCCTATTATAGAAAGAGCTGACTTTAACGATAATGGAAAACCAATATTAAGCTGGGGAAAAGTTGAAGGTGCAACTAAGTATGAAGTGTACAGATCGACAAGTGCGGATGGAACTTTTGAGAAGGTATTTGATACTACCGGAAACACTTATACTCATGTTTCAGCTAAGGTTGGAAAAGTATACTATTATAGGATAAAAGCTATTGCCGACAATGCTACAACTTCAGAAAGCGATGTTATAAGTTTGGCTTGTGCCATAGATCAACCAATCATAAATCAGGCAGCTTTAACAGATAGCGGTGATCCAATACTTGAATGGAACAAGGTTACAGGTGCAGTAAAATATGAAGTATACAGAGCAGCAAGTAAAGAAGGAGAATATGTAAAGCTATCTGATGTAACAGGATTATCTTACATTGATATTTCTGCAGAAACAGGAAAAACATATTACTATAAAGTAAAAGCATTGGGAGAAAATGCATCACTGGTAAACTCAGAAAGCCAGATTGCAACTATTACTTGTAATGTTGAGAAAATATCTGTTGAACGCATTGGCGGAGATGATAGATTTGAAACATCTATTAAAGCAGCGGATTCATTGAAGAAGCTTTATGGAGTAGAAAAGTTTGAGAACATTATAGTTGCTTATGGTGGAGATTATCCGGACGCTTTATCAGGAAGCTATCTTGCTAAAACTAAGAAAGCACCTATACTACTTGTAAATAACTCAACAACCGATGCTATAAAAGAGTATATTGACAGTAACATTTTATCAGGCGGAACAATATATATTCTTGGAGGAGAAGGAGTTGTTTCAAAGCAATTTGAAGATAGCCTTAAAGGGTATACAGTTAAACGACTCAGTGGAGCGGACAGATTTGAAACCAATATGAACATATTGAAAGAAGCTGAAATAAGCGATGAAGAAGTTCTGATATGTTCAGCATGGTCATTTGCAGACAGCTTATCTGCTGCAGCTACAGGGAACCCGATACTTATTGTAGGTGACAAGCTTAATGATAATCAAAAAGAGTTCTTGGGAAAATTGTCTATTGAAAAGTATTGTTTGATAGGCGGAGAAGGCGCAGTGAATGCCGATATTCAATCTTCGTTAAAAGCTTTAGGAATAGTTGAGCGTATTTCAGGTTCAGACAGATACGCTACATCAAAAGCGATAGCAGACAGATTTTTCCCTGGAGGAAGTAAATCAGTAATTATTACTTCCGGAATGGATTTCCCTGATGGATTATCAGGCGGTCCTATAGCAATAGCAAAATCATCACCGATTATACTGGTTAATGACTTAAATGTTGAAGGTGTAAAAGATTATCTGAAAAACTTTAAGGTCTTTAAAATGATAGTTATGGGTGAATCAGGAGTTATTGCAGATGCAACAATAGACAGTATAATAAAATAAATTATTGTCTCTTGCAATTCAAAAATCGTTGTAGTAAAATTAAATATAATAGTTTATTAAATAAACCAAAGAAAAATTGAAGAGCGTTTGTATAAATGCTCTTCAATCATTTTAATTACTTAATTAAAGGAAAGGAGCTAATATGGAGAAAATAGGATTGAAAAATACAATGCAAAAATTATTGATTTTTTTTATTACTATTGCCATTGTATTTTCGTTTACCCCATTAAGCTTTGATATTGCTTATGGTGAAACGGTTACCAAATATGATGCCAGTAAGGCGATTTCATATGCGAAAGAGCATTACAATGATGGCGGAACTACGATAGATCCTACAAGAGAGGATTGTACACAATTTTTAAGAGAATGTCTTGAAGCAGGTGGAGTCATCAAGGATACTGCAAGACAAACCGATGGTAAACCATATGGTTATACTGTAGAAGACTATATGGACTATTTAGTAAGCAATGGATATGCTGAAATTTTTAAATTGATAACAGAAAAGCAGGAATGGTCAACGCCTCAGTGGTATGTGAGAGCTGAAGATAATAAAGGTGTGCTTTCAGAGGGTGACGGAATAGCATACTACTGCAATAAGTGTAAGACTTATTACCATATGTCTGTAAATACAGGTACAAATAGTGATGGATTTGTATTATATCATGCGCAAAATCCAGCTGCAGGCGGAGCCCCTCTTTGTCAAATAGATTGTTCGCAATGTGGAGCAAGCAGAGAAAATGTATCTTTATATTCTGTACATATAACATCTGCTTTAAACGGATATAGTAGTGCATATAATGATAAAACCGTTTCCAATCTTCAGGTGAGAAGAACAGGAGATAATACATTGTCACTTAAGTGGGATGCTGTTGCAGGTGCGGCTGGCTATAAAGTATTTATTAAAAACGGCAGAAACAGCGCTTTTAATGTCATTTATGATGTAAAGTCAACATCTTTAAACCATACAGAAACAGTTGCAGGAAACCCTTATTATTTTGCTGTAAGGCCTTATTTTGAAAAAGACGGAAAAATTTATGTAGGAAAGCTCAGTAATACTGTATATAACAACGAATATCTTTTAGCTCCTAAAAATGTAAAAGCAGTTTTAGATTCGTCAACAGGTATAGTTAAATTAACGTGGGATAAATCTGTAGGAGCTGACGGATATGAGGTATATAGGGCAACTAGCGAAAAAGGCCCTTATACAAAGGTGTTTGATTTAGACGGTACAAGCTTTAGCACTTCTAAGTTAGTTCCGGGTACCGAATATTTCTTTAAGGTAAAAGCGGTTAACAAAAGTAACTCTGACGGGAATTCTGATTTTAGTGTTGCTGCTTCAGTAAAAACTGATAACCTGAAACAAGCGGTCATTAAAACAAGTATAAAAGATAATGGAATTTTTATCACTTGGGAACAAATCAAATATGCAAATAAATATGAAGTATATAGAGCGACCAGCGAGAAAGGGACATATACTAAAGTATTTGAATTGACGGGAAATACATATACAACTAAGAATGTTTCCCCGGGACAGATATACTATTTTAAGGTGAAAGCCATAAATAATGATAACCCTAATGCTGCCTCAATGAGTGAAGCAGTAAAACAAATATCAAAAATGTCTGCTCCTGCTGTATCAAAAACGAGCAATAACAGTATATCATGGAATAATGTCAGTGGTGCAGATAAATATGAAGTGTACAGAGGCACAGGTGCAACGGGTTCCTTCACTAAGATAGCGACATTGAAAGGCACTGCATATACGGATACTTCTGCAGCAAGCGGCAAGACATATTATTATAAAGTTAAAGCTGTAAGTGACTTAGATGAGGCAGCAGGTTCAGAAAGTACGGCTATTTCTGTTACTTATGAAACTCAAAATAATCCGACCGTTACTCGATATTACGGCCGTGATAGATATGATACTGCCATTGAAGTAGCAAAGGCGTTGATGAAGACTAAGAGTATTGATAAATTTGATAATATAATAGTGGCAGATGGTAGAAATTATGCAGATGCGCTTGCAGGAAGCTACCTTGCAAAAGTAAAAGATGCTCCAATACTTTTGGTAGGAAATGATGCAGCAAGTCAGTCCAAAGTAAAAGCATATATATCGTCAAACCTTAAAACAGGAGGACAGATATACATTCTTGGAGGCGAAGGAGCTGTTTCAAAAACTTTTGAAAGAAGCTTATCAGGATATAGGGTTAGTCGTCTTGAAGGAAAGACTAGATTTGAAACAAATATCGAAATCCTTAAAGAAGCGGGAGTAAAAAACGAAGATATACTTGTTTGTGACGGCATGTCTTTTGCAGACAGTTTATCGGCTTCTGCCGTTGGTAAGCCAATTCTTCTTGTAGATAAGCAGCTGAGCAGTGAGCAGAAGGCATACCTTAATGCATTAAGCAGTAAGAACTATTATATCATAGGTGGAACAGGAGCGGTAAACAATACTGTTTATGAACAAATAAAGAAATATGGAACGACTCAGAGAGTATATGGGCAGAACAGATACTCAACATCTGTTGCAGTAGCAAAGAAGTTCTTTGGAACTGATTGTTCAGGAATTATGCTCGCATACGGACTTAATTTTCCTGACGGGTTATCTGGAGGTCCCCTTGCAATGGCTTTAGACATGCCGCTTATCCTTGCTACCACTAATGACATAAATGATGCAAAAGCATATTCAGGAGAGGTTCATGTGGACAATGCAATAGTTTTAGGAGGAACAGCTTTAATATCCGACAAAGCGGTAAAAAGTATATTTTAAAAGTAAAAAACAGACCAGTTTATTTAACTGGTCTGTTTTTTACTCTTATTGTATAGATGCAACAAGGGTATAGACAGTATTCTATTCCTCCCCCTTAACTCCCAAATAGGTGATCAGGCCGCCGGCAAAATTGTCCTTGGTTCTTTCGGTCACACCTATGGCTATCATGGACATACCGTCGTTCTTTGCGCTTATTATTCCGCAAGGAGTGAACTCAGGCATATTTACATTCTCCAGCTTTACATTTTGATAATCGCTGTACGCTTTTCTGAAAGCGTCTTCAATAAGTTTACCGGATTCGTTTACGGTAAATCCGGTATATTCGCTGTCTACACTGCAATCCATTCCCGACAAAAATCCTGTAGTTTGATAGGTTTCCGTAATTTCAGACAAAAGCTCCGTATCGTAGCTTGCCGCCGAAGCTTTCATTACGAACCGGCCGCTTTCTGCGCTTATAGAGCCGATATTTGCAATGGAAACGATGTCGCCGGCATCATCCTTGTAATGAACACCGCTTAAAGAGGTGTAGAGCAGGCTTACGATGGATTCCGTATCGTCCTGACTTATTATCTGCGAAGGCATTTCGACCACTTCATAAGTATATTGAACGCCTGAAAATTTGTCCTGATATTTGTCATAAAATTTTTCAATGGAATTGTCCAGCTTTTTTTCCAGCTTGGCAGAGGAGTCTTCATTTACCACTATGGTCATCGAAGCCTCTGAAGGGACAAGGTTGGCGCTGCTTCCACCGGTGAAAGAGGCAAGCTCAAACAGTATGGAAGTCGATTTGAAATTGGCAAGCAGGTTGCCCAAAGTCTTGATAGGGTTAGGGGCAGAAGCTGACTTGCCGGAAAAGCTTTGAGCAGGAAGACCTGAAATGGTTATCCTGTAAGCCTTGTTGTATGACGGAGAAGCGGTGCTTATGTCTCTGGAAAGGGTGTATTGCTCATATCCGCCGGTCATATCGGCAATTCTTGAAGAGGATGAATTGCCCAGATAAAATACTCTTGCATTTTCGGGGAAATACTGAGCAGACAGATTTTCTGCGCCGGATACGCTGCCCATTTCCTGGGAAATGAAGATAATATTGTATGCTCCGTGAGGATTGTCGTTTTTAGCTACCGTAAGTGCGGTAACAATGCTGTTTATATACGATTCCATGCACGAATAATCGTAACTGCATAGAATGACAACCGGGCTTTCATTTTCCAGTCCCTCGGTTGCTTTTATACTGAAAATAACATTGTTGCTTTTGTCAGTCTTAGCTTCGATGCCTTTATGTTCAGCCCAGCTTGTCAGGTACTTGGCAACAGCCTTTTGATCTGTCATAGAGGCAAGAGAATCCCTGAGGTCGGTTTCATATGCGGCCACTCTGTTATCTACCGTCTCTCTTAAAGTAGGCTCTTTATCCGCCTTTATCACTATGAAATATACGGCAGCAGCTATGCAGACAGCTACAATTAAAACCACGGCTATAATTATAATCAGTTTCTTTTTATTTCTCATCTAAATCACCTTTAATGTCTATACAAAGTATTTTAATTTGCTTACAAAAAATATATAATATAATAACACAAAAATTAAATTTATGACAGACTTTCATAGAAAATTCACATAAATGTAAGAAAGAAAGGAACATATTATATGAAAAGCAAAAGATTATATATAAGAGAAAGCCTTTTTGAAGACTGCGCCCTTTTTGCCAAATGGGAAACGGACGCTGCCGTGACACGTTTTTTTACCATAGACGACGACAGAAATTATGAAGAGATTGTCCGTGAGTTTGTGGAAAGGGCAGGAGACGACTCTCAAAGGCAGTTTACCGTCTGCCTTGCCGAGACAGGAGAGCCCATGGGCAGAATTTACATAAGCAATATAAATCATCACTACGATTCCCTCGACATCACACGTATATATATTGCAGAGCCAAAAAACAGAGGTAAAGGCTACGGCGAAGAAGCTCTGAGGCTGGTACTCAAATGGGCTTTTGAAGAGATGAAATGCGAGAGAGTAACCTTAGACCACTTCAGCGATAACGTGATAGCCGCTTCACTCTACGAAAAAATCGGATTTGTAAGAGAGGGAACCATGCGTCACGGAGGAAAGAAAAACGGCCTGTATGTGGACCTGTGCCTCATGTCGGTTTTAAGAGACGAATATTTTAAAAAAATATGTACTTCAATTTAAACATGATTTATCCTTAAAATTCTATTGACATATAGCATAAATAGTGGTAAATTCTTAATGCACATACAAGATATTGTATGTGAACCATTAAACAAGAGGTGAAAATTCATGGACAGCATTAAAAAGATAATTAAAAGAGACGGACGTATGGTTGACTTCGATGTGGATAAGATTGCCGAAGCTATCTTCAAGGCAGCTCAGGTTCTCGGAGGAAAAGACAGAGAAATGGCAATGTATCTTGCAAGACAGACAGAACTGTACTTACTTGAAGTATGCCACAATCAGGTACCTACGGTAGAGCAGATTCAGGATGCTGTCGAAAAAATACTCATAGAAAACGGACATGCCCGCACCGCCAAGGAATACATCCTTTACAGAGCGGAGCGTACAAGAGTCCGCGACATGAACACCAAGCTCATGAAAATCTATGAAGATTTGACTTTCAAAGAAGCAAAGGAAAATGAGATTAAGCGTGAAAACGCCAATATCGACGGAAATACAGCCATGGGAACCATGCTTAAATACGGCTCCGAAGGCGCAAAAGAATTTTACAAGATGTACGTAATCGACCCTAAACACAGCAAAGCTCATGAAAACGGAGACATCCACATCCATGACATGGACTTTTACACCCTTACCATGACCTGCTGTCAGATAGATCTGGTAAAGCTGCTCAAGGGCGGATTTTCAACGGGTCACGGTCACTTAAGAGAACCTAACGACATAGAAAGCTACGCAGCTTTGGCATGCATAGCCATTCAGTCCAACCAGAACGACCAGCACGGCGGCCAGTCGGTGCCTAACTTCGACTACGGCATGGCTCCCGGGGTTAAAAAGACATATAAAAAGCTTTACCTTACAAACCTGGGCAAGATGCTGGACTTCCTCGAAGACGTGGAGGACGGCGTTGAAAGGATGAAAGCCCTGGGCAAAAAGATAGAAGAAGAACACGGCGTATATCCTTGCATGTCATGGGATAACAATTACAAAGAAATAGAGCTTGAAGAGCTTAAGAAAATAGTTTCCGAAGAAGAAGCCCTGAAAATGCAGGACAGAGCTACCAAGTTCGCCGATAAGGAAATCAGAAGAAAGACTTATCAGGCGATGGAAGCCTTTATCCATAACTTAAACACCATGCACTCAAGAGCCGGAGCACAGGTTCCGTTCAGTTCCATTAACTACGGAACCGACACTTCCCCGGAGGGAAGACTGGTAATGGAATCCGTAATGCTGGCAACGGAGGCAGGCCTGGGAAACGGCGAAACGCCTATATTCCCGATACAGATTTTCAAGGTTAAGGAAGGCGTAAGCTATAATCCGGAAGATCCTAACTACGACTTGTTCAAGCTGGCGTGCAAAGTATCAGCCAAGAGACTGTTCCCTAACTTCTCATTCCTGGACGCACCGTTTAACAAACAGTATTACGTAGAGGGAGACCCTAACACCGAGTGCGCATACATGGGATGCAGAACGAGAGTTATAGGCAACACTTATGACCCTTCAAGAGAAATAGTAACAGGAAGAGGAAACCTGAGCTTTACTTCAATCAACCTGCCGAGACTGGCAATAAAGGCAAAAGGTGACCTGGACATGTTCTTTGAAGGCCTGGACAACATGATTGACATCGCATGCGACCAGCTTTACGACAGATTTAAGATTCAGTCCCAGAAAAAAGTAAGAAACTTCCCATTCCTCATGGGACAGGGTATATGGCTTGATTCGGACAATCTGGGACCTGACGATACCATAGAAGAAGTAATAAAGCACGGAACCCTTACAGTAGGCTTTATCGGACTGGCAGAGTGTCTTAAGGCACTGACAGGCAAACATCACGGCGAATCCAAAGAATCTCAGATTCTCGGCCTCGAAATCATAGGATATATGAGAAAACGCATGGACGAAATGTCGAGAAAGACCGGCCTTAACTGGTCCCTCATTGCAACCCCTGCGGAAGGTCTGTCGGGAAGATTCGTAAGGATAGATAAGGAAAAATACGGAGTAATTGAAGGTGTTACCGACAGGGATTACTACACCAACAGTTTCCACGTTCCTGTATACTACGACATCAACGCTTTCGATAAGATAAGAATAGAAGCGCCTTACCATGAACTCACCAACGGAGGTCACATCTCCTATATAGAGCTTGACGGCGACCCTCTGAAAAATCTGGACGCCTTTGAAAAGGTCGTAAGATTCATGAAGGAATCAGGCGTAGGATACGGTTCCATAAACCACCCTGTAGACAGAGACCCATGCTGCGGCTATACAGGCATAATCGACAACGAATGTCCTATGTGCCACAGAAGGGAAGAAGACGGAGATGTGGGCTTTGAAAGAATCCGCAGAATCACAGGTTATCTGGTAGGAACCATGGACAACTGGAACAGCGCCAAGTCCGCTGAAGAAAGAGACAGAGTAAAACATGACGTTACAACAGGATTTGAAAAACTTTAATACAATAAGACTGGCTGGAGTCGTCCGCGAATCTATCGTGGACGGCCCCGGCCTTCGCTTCGTTGTCTTTTGTCAGGGGTGTCCCCACGGATGCAAGGGCTGCCACAATCAGGAGACTCACGATTTTCAGGGAGGATATGACTGCGAAATTTCAAAGATTGTAGACGCAGTAGAAAAAGACCCGCTTCTGGACGGCGTTACTTTCAGCGGAGGAGAACCTTTCTGCCAGCCGGAAGCCTTTTGCAGCCTTGCCGAAGCGCTGAAAAAGATGAGACCTGATTTGAACCTTATGGCATACAGCGGATACACCTACGAAGAGCTTACAGCGATGAAAAGCGAAGCGGTGGACAAGCTCCTTTCCATGCTGGATTTGCTGGTGGACGGCAGATATGTGCAGGACAAGAGAGACCTGACTCTGCTGTTTAGAGGAAGCTCCAATCAGAGAGTTATAGACATGAATCTGACACGCAGGGAAGGCAAAGCAATCCTTGCGGAAAAGTATATATAACAAAGAAAGCACGAAGGGGCTGCCGCACAGCCGACTTTTCAGTCGGCTGTGCGAAGTTGGCGATGATGCAGGCTGGTGAGCGGATAGCGGCGAGACTGCCGTAAACTTTAAATTTTCTTTGAATTACGGCATTTTGACCGCGGCGATAGGGCTCAAATTGCCGTAAAACTTGCAATTTCTTTTAAATACGGCATTTTATAAGCTGTAGGAAGAGCAAAACTGCCTTAAATTTAAAATTTTTCTTAGTTTCCGGCATTTTGGCGTGAAATAAGATGGCAAAAGTGCCGCAGATTGAAGATTTTCTTAAATTTGCGGCACTTTACAATTATAGGGCTTATAGCCCTTTTTTTTATGCCTTAAAACCAATAAAAAGGCAGCAGGCGGGGACACCGATGAAGATTTACACATATAATGAATATGCAGAATGAATATGTAGGCAGTTTTGCTTAACATAGATGTTCAACCTATGGACTTATTAAAATAATTTAGGAGGAAGTTGAAATGGAAAAAAATTCAATAATGAAAAATTATCGTTTTCTGGCTATTATGCTGGGCGCGATGATTGCCGGATGCATAGTGGGCTGGGTAGCTCCTGAATTCGGTCCAAAGATTAAACCTCTCGGGACGGTATTTATCAACATGATGTTCTGTATAGTGGTTCCACTGGTATTTGCTTCCATTGCCGGTTCGGTAGCAAATATGCAGAGCCGCAAACGTGCCGGAAAGATAATGGGAACTACAGTAGCCACCTTTGTCATCACGGGAGCTATAGCGGCAGTTATAATGTTTGTACTTATGAAGCTGTTCCCGCCTGTCCTTGAAGCGTGGAACAATGTGCCTGCAGAAGAAATGGGAGAGCACGCCACCTTGGCAGATATGATAGTAAACTTCTTTACTGCGGAGGACTTCGTAGGTCTCCTCAGCCGCAGGGCCATGCTGCCTCTCATAGTTTTCTCAGTTCTGTTCGGTTTTGCGACCAACCTGGCAGGAGGTCCGGAAACACCTGTAGCCAAATTTTTATCAAGCCTGACAGATGTAATGATGAAGTTTGTAAAAATCATAACTTATTATGCTCCTATCGCATTCTTCGCAATATTTGCGGATTTGGTTGCAAACTACGGAAGCGCAATTACAGAGTCATACGGCAGAGCCATGCTGGTTTACTATCCGCTGTGCTTTATCTACATATTCACGGCCTTTCCTCTGTTTGCACGGTTTGGGGGCGGAAAACACGGAATCAGGACTATGTTCAGGCATGTTGCAAAGCCTGCCATAGTTTCTCTGGGAACATGTTCCTCCGCAGCTACAATCCCTACAAACCTTGAAGCCGCAGAAGAAACAGGGCTTCCTAAGGATGTAAGCGAAATGGTGGTTCCTCTCGGAGCAACCATGCACATGGACGGCTCATGCTTTTCATGTGTACTTAAGATAGCCTTTGTACTTGGAGTATTCGGAACTCCGCTCGAATGGAGCCAGCTCCCTGTTATCGTGCTGGTAGCGGTTCTGTCATCTGTAGGTATGTCGGGAGTTCCGGGAGGCGGATATATAGGAGAATATATTATCTGCTCGATTTTCTTCCCTACTCAGATAGAATTGGCATTTCCGATTCTCGTAGCCATAGGGAACCTGGTTGACCCTCCGGCAACTATGATAAACGCAGCAGGAGACTACGTTGTTTCTTATATTGTAGCCCGCTTTACCAATGGAAGGGATTGGCTCGACAAGGCTTTGACCTTAAAAAAAGGGGCGGCATAAAGTTATCTGCAGTCTTAACTAAGTGATATATTATTAAGATAATAAAACCGGCGTACGGCCGGGGCGCCGGTTTTATATTAACAACTGTAGGGGCTTTTATAACGGAGATAAATATAAATGTCAACTGAAGTCCGGATTTGAAAAAAAGTGCTTGAACAGTGCAATTCCTTGTGGTATAATAACGTTTGTTCGAGTGCGGACAAATATAAAATATGAGAAGAATATGCAAAGATTAAAGCATGCTTAATATACTAAGAGGAGGTGCGGTAGATGTCAAGAAAGTGCGAGATTTGTGGTAAGGGTCAGGTATCAGGAAACGCTGTATCCCACTCCAACAGACACACAAGAAGAAAATGGAATGCTAATATCCAGACTGTAAGAATCGCTGAAGAAAATGGCACAGTAAGAAAAGCCAACGTGTGCACAAAATGCCTGAAATCAAATAAAGTGAACCGTGCTATCTAATTTTGTAATGAATATTAAAGAGACTGAAAAGTCTCTTTTTTATTGCCTTGAACCTGAAGGGGTTTTTTATACATGTTTATTTGCCCAGCAGGGTGATTCCACAGATTATGAGTATAACCCCAAGCAGGATTATCCATGCTTTGGGAGGAAGAAAAAAGGCGCAAACCGTGACTACGCCGAAAACCAGCAGGACAAAACCTATATCTTTGGTTTCCCTATATATGTTAAGACATTTCTTTTTACGGCATTTATTATTCATAAAAGACCTCCCTTGCATATATTATGAATTTTCATATGAATTTGTGAAAATATATGATAAAATGATAAAAAAGAAAAAGGAGGCAGATGAAAATGGCACTCACCAGAGAAACAAACCTCGGAACCATAGCGATAAACGATAACGTAATCGCCAAAGCCATATTGAGATCTGCGGCGCCGGTCAGCAATAAACTGTTTTTGTCCACCGAAAAGGGCAAGATATTGGGCTCGCCTTCACGTATAAGCGCATCAGAACTTTCATCCAATGTGCTCATCTGCGAATCGGAGGGCAGGTGCGACGTTACTTTTTACGCAGTAACACGCTTTGGCGCCAGCATTAAAAATGTAACGGAAACCGTACTTGATATGTTGCAGAAAGAATTTCAGAATATGTTCCCGGCCCAGAGCGGCGTTTTGACCATAAAGATTGTAGGAGTAAAATCCAAAAATATTGCAGAGAGAAATATTGAGGTAAAAAGGGAGTATGAAGCTTCAAGATAAAGTATCTGAAATAAAAGGCGTCGGAGATAAAAAAAGCAAATTGCTTCATAACATGAAGATAGATACTGTCGATGATCTATTACACCTGCTGCCGAGAAAATATGAAGACAGAAGGCAGGTATCTTACATAATGGAGGCTCCTTTCAATAAAGATGTTCTCGTCAAAGGCAAGGTTCTGGCAAGGCAGATGAGGGGAAACCCTTATAACAGGCGGACGCCACTTAGAATTCTGGTGCAAGACAATTCGGCTGACCTTGAGATACTGTTTTTTAACGGCAGATATTTGGCAAACTATTTTAATATAGGAGCAGAGTACACCTTTTACGGCAAGATAACTTTAAATAACGGACGCAGACAGATGGCTCACCCCGAATTTCACAAGCTGGGAGATAAAGACGATGTGAGAGGAATCTTTCCCGTTTATCCGCTGACCGAAGGGTTTACTCAAGCCAACATGAGAAAACTGCAAAAGGATGCCTTGCAGGCGGCTAAAGATGCAGAAGAATGGCTTTCGCCGGATATAGTGAAGGAGTACAATCTGTGCGGCCCGGAGTATGCGCTGGAAAAAATCCACTTCCCGGAAGATGAACGGGAAATAAGAGAAGCCCGATATAGAATGGTCTTTGAGGAGCTTTTGATATTGCAAACCGGATTGTTTTATATAAAACACGGGTGCCGGGCTGCGGGCGACGGTATAGTTATCGGAGCGGATGTGTCCGTAAAAGAGTTTGAGGAAAGGCTTTCCTTTAAGCTGACCGAAGGACAAGAGCGGGTCTGGAAAGAAATTCAGGAGGACATGGCCGGAAATCGTGCCATGAACAGGCTGGTACAAGGTGATGTGGGCTCGGGAAAGACCATTGTAGCGGAACTGGCCATGTACAAGACAGTAAAAAGCGGATTTCAGGCCGTCATGATGGCTCCGACAGAGCTATTGGCAAAACAGCATTTTTCCTCCTTAAAACGTGATTTTGAGCCTTTGGGAGTGACTGTGGATTTACTGTGCAGCAGTTTGAAAAGCAGAGAAAAACAAGAGGTGTTGGAGCGACTGAAAACAGGAGAGACCAATATATTGATCGGAACTCACGCAATAATTCAGCCTAATGTGGAATTTAAGTCTCTGGGGCTTGTGATTACAGATGAGCAGCACAGGTTCGGAGTAAATCAGAGAACCCTTCTTGCAGAAAAAGGCACCAATCCAAACGTGCTGGTAATGACTGCGACCCCTATACCGCGAACTCTGGCGGTTATTCTTTACGGAGATTTGGATATTTCCATAATAGATACGATGCCGCCGGGAAGAAAGCCCATAAGGACTTTTTTAAGAGGCGAGGATTCGAGACATGATATATATGAATTCGTGAGAACAAAAGTAAAAGAGGGGCGGCAGGCTTATGTGGTAGCGCCTCTCATAGAAGAATCGGAAAGCATAGAATGCCACTCTGCCGAAGAACTTTATGAAGAACTTTCCTCGGAATACAGGGATTTGAGAGTTGGGTTGGTTCACGGCGCCATGAGACAGGAGGAAAAAGACTCGGTAATGGAAGCTTTTGCATCGGGCCGAATCGACGTATTGGTTTCTACGGTGGTTATAGAAGTGGGTATCGACGTAAGCAATGCCACCGTTATGGTCATAGAAAACTGCGAACGCTTTGGGCTTGCTCAGCTTCACCAGCTTAGGGGCAGAGTGGGAAGAGGAGAACATCAGTCATACTGCATTCTCATTTGCGGTCACGAAAGCGCTGTTGCAAACAAGAGAAACGAAATAATGTGCAAGAGCGAAGACGGCTTTGCAATCGCCGAAGAAGACCTGAAACTGAGAGGACCGGGGGAGATTTTCGGAACACGGCAACACGGACTTCCCGAACTTAATATAAGCGACTTGGTAAAGCATGTCGATATACTTGAAGATGTAAAAAAAGTGGCTCTGGATATAATTGAAAAGGATCCTGAATTGACCCGGGAAGAAAACCGCCCATTACGTCAAAAAGTCAAGAAGATGTTCGGAGAAAACATACAGCTTAATCTATAGTGACTGCAAAGGGTAAAGAAGCATATTATGAACTAACCGCATTGGGAGGGATGATATGCCGGAGATTATTCTTTGTAATTTGGTGCATATAGGATATGCAAGCATATTGCTTGCCATAGTATGGCTTGCCAATTTTTTACTGAGCCTTTACTACAATGTTGCCATAGTACATCATTGCAGCAATTGCAAAAAATGTTTAAATGACGTTATCAGATTCATGTCGGTATGCGCAGGAGTAGTCCTGTTGACTGTTGCAATAAGCGCATTCCCGAGGTTTATATCTATGGTGGGGCTTTCGGTGCCCGACGAATATGTGGAAGTGATGTCTGTACTCGCTATCATAACCATTTTTGCCAAAGGCATTTATGAGTATACCGCAAGAGCCATGAAAAAACTGGACAGCATACTTAAAAGCGAACTTGAAGAAGATGATGATATAAGCTGAAAATACCCGGTGCATTCGCTGCACCGGGTATCTTCGATTTGTTAATGAATATAACGATAAATTTTCATTTTGCCGAAAAGTTATTTTCCAGCTAACTGTCTTTCAGCCATTTCGACTAACTTCTTAGTCATATAGCCGCCAACGTAACCGTTCTGTCTTGCAGTAAGGTTACCCTTGTCAGTCTGATCATAGTTAGAAAGGCCAAGCTCGTTAGCAACCTCTGTCTTCAGACTCTTTAATGCAGGTTTTGCATTAACGTTCATCTTATCCTGTAATGACATGTTGTTCACCTCCTATTACACTTATAGTTTTACACGGAGACAAATTATTATGTTATGTAATAAATGGATTTAATGGCCTTCAATGGAAATTTAAATATTTGATTTTAAAGGACATATAGGTTAATATATTTATTATAATGTAGAAAGAAAAAATCATTCAAGGGAGTTCAAATGAGAATTATAGCAGGAGATTTTAAAGGAAGAAGGCTGAAAACGCCTGAAAATTACGATATAAGGCCGACGACGGATAAGGTAAAAGAAGCCATGTTCAGCATCATTGCCCCAAATTTGGCAGATAGTGTATGCGTGGATTTGTTTTCAGGCACAGGAAATCTCGGCCTTGAAGCAATATCCAGAGGCGCATCCAAATGTTATTTTTGCGATAATTCGAGGACAAGCTTGGATATAATAAAGAGCAATATTAAGTATTGTAAAGCGGAAGAATATTCAAAGGTTTGCGCCGGAGATTTCAGAAATTCTCTGAACAAAATAAGAGAAAAAATAGATGTGTTCTTTATTGACCCGCCGTATGAGGCCGACTTATATGTTCCGGCCTTTGAAAAGATAAAAGAGCTTGATTTGCTAAGCGAAGGCGGCATCATAATGGCAGAGCACCGTATAAACGTTGACCTCGATGATGAGATAGCCGGATTTAAAAAAACGAAAGAAAGAAAATACGGGCATATAGTTTTAAGCATTTACAACGCATAAAAGGTTGCCTACGACATTTTAATGTGTTAAAATATAACGTAAAGAATTCGGAGGCACATTTATGAAGACAAAGGCATTGTATGCCGGATCCTTTGATCCGTTAACTTTGGGGCATCTTAATATCATAGAAAGAGCTTCAAAGATTTTTGATGAGGTAGTTATCGGAGTTGTGGTAAATCTTCAGAAGAAGACCATGTTTTCCTTTGAAGAACGCATGGATATGATAACTGAATCCGTAAGGCATCTCGATAATGTAAAAGTGGACATGTGTGACGGACTTCTGGCCGATTTTGTAAACAAAAACGAGTTTAACGTAGTTGTCAGAGGGCTTCGTGGAATGGGCGATTTTGACCTTGAACAGCAAATGGCTCAGCTTCACCAGTACCTTTATAATGATAAAACGGAAACGGTATTTTTAATAGCCGATGCCAAGTATGCATTTATAAGTTCAACAATGGCAAAGCAGGTTATTTCTTTGGGCGGCCCGGGAGAAAACCTTGTACCGCCTTGCGTATTAGAAAAAATGAAAGGGAGATTGAACAAGTAATGGAAGATACGATGAGAGTTTTAAAATTGCTGGAAGAATTGGAAGACATAGTTGACGAAGCAACCGGACTTCCTCTGTCAAACAAGATTATGCTTGATGCCGAAGAAATTTTTCAGATAGTGAGAGAAATAAGACTGGCTCTGCCTGACGATGTTCAACAGGCAAAATGGATAAGAGACGAAAGAGACAGAATCCTGGAAGAAGCCAAATCCGAATATGAGAGAATTATAAGAGAAGCAAAAAAACAGGCGGATTATCTGGTTGAAACCGACGATATTACGCTGAGAGCAACAAAACTTGCCGCTGAAATCAAACAGGACGCCGAAACTCACGCTCGTGTTATGAGGATGAGAACCTATGATTATGTGGACAAGATGCTATATGATATGCAAGGCAAGATGGACGAACTTAATATGAAATATTTTGGAGAAATGTATACCAGCTTAGAAAATACTTTTACTTCAATCAACGAAATTCTTGCGGCTAACAGAGAAGAGATGAAAAATCTGGCATATAAAACTCAAAACGAAGTAGAGACAGGAACTTTTGCTCCGAGTGAAGAATAGAAAACAGAAGAGTGCGGCCGATGAGCCGCACTTTTTTAACGATGATAAAGAGGATAAATTAGAATGATTTATTTGTGTCTTACTATATTGGCAAATACCGGAATAGCTTTCGGAATGCGATATACGGAAAGTCATCAAGGCAATCGTTATGCAGCGACGGTATTTACATATATAGTTTGTGCAATTCTGTCCTTTATGCTAATGGAGGATAAAAGACTGTTCTTTGATAACGATGCAGGCTGGTTTACCCTTGGATTTGCCTGTTTTAACGGCTTTTGCATGACAGCCGGCATGATACTTATAAGAATGGGGATAGGAGTAAACGGCACCCCAATAACTACGACTTTTAACAAGCTTGGCATATTGATTCCAACCGTATTTTCGATTGCGCTGTTCAACGAATTGCCAAAGGCGGTTCAGGTGATAGGAATTGCTCTTGCTGTTTTTTCAATAATATATATAAACGGTGGCAGTGACAATAACATCAAATCAAAGAAACTTCTCATAGGAATTTTTCTGATAGGGGGAGTGGTTGACTTAAACACCAAGATATATCAGTTTTACGGTTCTGCCCACATGCAGGCTCACTATATGTTTTACACTTTTGTGTTCTGCATTTTCATAAGTCTCGGCATCATGTTCATAAAGGACAGGCATTTTACAAAGCAGGATATTATAGCGGGAGCCGTTACGGGAATTCCCAATCAGCTAAATCTTTTTTTCAACTTAAAGGCTGTGAGCATTCTGCCTGCGTATCTGGTGTTCCCGGCAGCAAGTGCAGGGACTATTTTCCTCGTAAATGTAATAAATTTTGCAGTTTTTAGGGAGAAACTGTCAAAAAGAGAAAAGATTGCTACGGTAATAATAGCCGCCGCATTGATTTTAATAAATATAAGATAACATTTTCATTTTGTTTTACGATGCAATTTTATCATTAAAACAATCATGTAAGAATACACTTTATACATGAAAGACAATCAGGCGTTAAAAAACAAGATAGTGGTGGCTGCGGCATCATTGTTTGCCTTTGCCATGGTAATGTTTCCTGCCGTTACGGAGACCGGTTCAAAAACCGCGATTATTATTTGGGCAAACTCCATCGTTCCCGTGTTGCTGCCGTTTTTTATCTTTTCCGAATTTATAAAACGCACAGGCAATCTGCAGAGCTTGCCGCCGAGGATATATCCATTTGTAATAGCATTTTTGTCAGGATACCCTATGGGAGCAAAAGTGGTGGGCGATTTTGTCAAAGACGGCAAACTCAGCATAAGAGAGGGAAAGTGGGTGCTCAGCTATTCCTTGGTTACGGGTCCTGCCTTTATAATTTTTACCATAGGGACGTTCATAGGAAGCACAAAAGCTGCCGTTGTGGTGGCTGTAGCCCATTATCTGGGAGGATTTTTTAACGGATTTCTGCATTACTGGAGAGAACCCGGAGGAAAGGCCGTATCGGTGCAGCAACCTGTAAAAAGCGATTACATGGAAAATTTTACATACGCAATAGGGGCAGGCTTCAAAGGTATGGCAATGATATTGGCCTATCTGATGTTTTTTACCATAGGAATAAATCTTTTGGAAAGCATGGGCGTGTTTGAAGCGATAAACAATGAAGCTATTGCATCGGGCATAAAAGGCATGTTTGAAATGACCATAGGAATAAATCTTGTCGGCATGTGCAATATAGGCATAAAGTTAAAGACGATTTTGGCATCCGCGCTGGTGTCTTTCGGAGGACTTTCCGTAGTGGGGCAGTCAATGTCAATGGCAAGAGGCTCGGGGATAGGACTTAAAGAAATTCTTGAAATAAAGCTGACTCACGGAATGTTTGCAGCGATTATCGCCACACTTATTGCTCAAATTTATCTTATATAGCAGAGGGGCGACCCGACAATCATACATTAAGGAAAAGAAAAATGGATAAAAAAAGCGTAGGAATAATAGCGGAATACAATCCTTTTCACAACGGACACCTGTATCACCTGAACCGCTCCAAAGAGATGACGGGAGCGGAGATTTCCATAGCAGCCATGAGCGGAAATTTTGTACAGAGAGGCCGCCCGGCCATGGCCGATAAGTGGTCGAGAGCAGAGGCTGCAGTTAAGTGCGGTATAGATTTGGTCGTTGAGATACCCGTGGTATTTGCCTGCAATTCGGCAGCATATTTTGCGGGAGCGGGCGTTGAAATTCTTGAAAACTTAGGCGTGGATTACATTTCTTTCGGAAGCGAGTCGGGAAATATAGAAGAACTGGAGCAGATTGCCCGGGCAATAGAAGAAAAGAAAGAACATCTGGAGGAGCTAATCCGAAAAGATGTAAAGAAAGGTATGTCATATCCGAGAGCGAGAGAAGCTGCGGTGAGGGAAATAATAGGAAAGTCTGCCGCAGATATTTTGGACAACCCCAATAATATTCTGGCTTTGGAGTACCTCCAGAAAATAAAATCAGCCAAGCCCGTAACGGTAAAGAGGGCAGGCCCCGGATACAATGATTTGAACGATTCCGAAGGATTTGCATCTGCGACTGCGATAAGAAAATTTATAAATGAAGGAAAAGATATTTCCCGGTTATTACCCGGGAAATCTGCCCAAATCTTTTCAGAAAACAAGCCCATATCGGAAGAAAGGCTCTTTGACTTCATATGTCAGAAGGTGTTTACCGGCGAGACAGCCGAACTCGATAAGATTTTTTCGGCAGGAGAGGGCCTTGGCAACAAGCTTAAAAACTCAATCAGACATTGCGGCTCTTACGAAGAAGTGGTGGAGCAGCTTAAATCAAAGCGATATACGAGAACCAGAATAGAAAGATTTCTGATGCAGATCTTGCTGGATATACGAGACATAAAGGACTTTGAGAATTATATAAGGGTGCTTGCGCTGAATGAAAGGGGAAGCGAATATCTTAAGAAGGTTAAACGTCAGGGCAAATGCAGGCTGCCTGTCATAACCAATATAAATAAGGATGCCAAAAACTTTCCCGAGCTGCTTCCAACCCTGGAAAAAGACATTTTGGCAGGAGATATGTACAATCTCATATCCGGACGCAATCTGTACGAATTTTCGGACTATGTGATGAAACCCTTTATCATGAAAGGAACTGGCTCCGTTATATAAAAAAGCCAATTTAAACCCTTGCAATCACAAGGGTTTTCGTTTATACTATATAAGGTTAATCAGTCAAATAAAACATATGGAGGATAGATATGAAAGTTTTAGTTATCAATTGCGGTAGTTCTTCGCTGAAATATCAGGTTCTGGACATGACCAACGAATCTTTGCTCTGCAAAGGTCTTGTAGAAAGAATAGGAATGGACGGTTCTGTTATTACTCACGAAAAAATCGGAATGGACAAGATTAAAACAGAGGTTCCGATGAAAGACCATAAGGACGCCATAGAGCAGGTTCTTAATGCTGTTCAGGATGCGGAACACGGCGTTGTTAAATCAATGGACGAGATAGGAGCAGTCGGACACAGAGTTGTTCATGCGGGAGAAAAGTTTGCATCATCAGTTCTTATTACGGAAGAAGTTATAAAGGCTCTGGAAGAGTGCGTAGACCTTGCACCGCTTCATAACCCGCCTAACCTTTTGGGTATAGCAGCATGTCAGGAACTTATGCCGGATACTCCAATGGTAGGAGTGTTTGATACTGCTTTCCACCAGACTATGCCGCCTGAATCATATATATATGCAATACCTTACGAATATTATCAGAAGCAC
Source organism: Bacillota bacterium (assembly GCA_021769295.1). Lineage (GTDB taxonomy): Bacteria > Bacillota > Clostridia > Peptostreptococcales > Anaerovoracaceae > Fimisoma. The sequence continues at coordinate 87,569 of JAETTD010000008.1, forward strand.
GGCATCAGAAGATACGGCTTCCACGGAACATCACATAAGTATGTGGCAGAAAGAGCTTCAAAGATGCTCAATGTAAACCTTGATGACTTAAAGCTTATAACATGCCACTTGGGTAACGGTGCGTCGGTTTCCGCAATTAAGAGAGGAAAATGCATCGACACTTCAATGGGATTCACTCCTCTGGAAGGTCTTGTAATGGGTACCAGATGCGGTGACCTTGACCCGGCTATAGTAACTTATATCAGAGAAAAAGAAAACCTTCCGCAGGGAAAGGCCAACGAAATTCTCAACAAGAAGTCAGGCGTTCTGGGTATTTCCGGAGTGTCCAGCGACTTCAGAGACATTGAAGAGGCAGTTGCCGAAGGAAACGAAAGAGCAGCTCTGGCACTCAAAGTGTTCGCTCACAAAGTAAGATTCTACATCGGAGCATATATTGCTGAAATGAACGGCGTTGACGCTATAATCTTCACCGCAGGAGTAGGTGAGAACGACGTAACCATGAGAGAAATCATCTGCAACAACTTAGGAAACCTGGGAATAAAGCTTGACCCTGTAAAGAACAAAATCAGAGGAAAAGAAACCGTTATTTCCGCAGACGATTCAAGAGTTAAACTTCTTCTCATACCTACCAATGAGGAACTGATGATTGCAAGAGATACTTACAACATCGTAACAGGAAGAATATAATAAAATTTTTGTTGACAAAACATGGGTATAAAGTATATACTCAAATAGTTGACGATTAAAGTGAAAAAAACAACTTCACATAGAAGCGTACTTAATAAGGAGGTGTAAAACATGGCAGTACCTAAACGAAAAACTTCAAAGGCAAGAAGAGATAAGAGAAAATCCGCTAATATGAAGATGACAGCACCTGGACTTTCAATTTGTCCGCAATGTCATGAACCTAAACTCCCTCATAGAGTTTGCCCTAACTGCAACTACTATGACGGCAAGGAAATCGTATAATAAAAGATGGATTTTAAACGGCAGACTTATGTTCTGCCGTTTTCTATAATAACAGGGGGTACATATGGAAAAGGATAACAAAAGAAAAAGAGGCATATTGCCCGTTACAAAAGGTGCAGGTATATGCGCCGCAATATTTTTAATCGCTGAAATCGCTTTTATAGCTTTCATGCTGATTACGGGCATATTTCCGACTAAGTATTTTATATTTTTCGGTTTTCTGATGCTGATAGCAACGATGGTGATACTGCCGCTGCTTTGCAGCCAAAGGGAAAAGACCGTTAAGCGAAAGATAGGAGCTGTTTTGGCTGTCATGGCTTCTACCGTTCTCGCCATTGGAAGCTTTTATCTCTACAGCACTCACGATATGTTAAACAACATAAGTGACAAGGACGACCAGTCAGAAGATTTCCATGTGGTTGTTCTAAAGGACGGCTCCTATACGGAAGCGGACGACATAAAAGGCGAGGAAGTCTCGGTAGCTTCGGTGGAGACCGATACTTACGCTGCTGCAAAAAATCAGCTTCAAGAGCAGTTTGACGTTAAATATAAAAGCTGCGAAACTTACCCGGATTTGGGGCACGAGCTTGTAGATGCCAACGGGAACACCCACGATAAGATTATCTTCTTAAACGACGACAGCTACAGGACCCTTTGTGAGGAAATAGCGGGATTTGAAGATAAAACAAAGATTCTGTACACTGTAAACATTAAGCTTGAGAGCGTAGACATTGCTAAAAATGTAGCTGTTACGGATGAGACCTTTAATGTGTACATAAGTGGAATAGACACTTACGGCAACATAAGCAAGGTTTCAAGAAGCGATGTCAATATGATTATGACAGTAAATCCAAAGGCCAAAAAGATACTGCTCACTTCCATACCTCGCGATATGTATGTGACCCTTCATTCCTACGGAGCCAAAGACAAGCTTACCCATTCGGGCAACTTCGGCATAGATGAGACCGTAACCACCGTTGAAGACTTGCTTGGAATAGATATAAACTATTATGTGAGGGTGAACTTTACCACCTTGCAGGATGTGGTGGATGCTATCGGCGGAGTGGATGTCAATTCGCCTCAGTCATTTACCACCGTAGACGGCAAATACAGCTTTAACGCAGGCTTAAACCACGTTGACGGAAAAGCGGCGCTGGCCTTTGCCAGGGAGCGGTATGCCTTTAATTCGGGCGATAATGAGCGTATCAGAAATCAGCAAAGAGTGGTTCAGGCAATCATCAATAAAATCGTATCGGATAAGAGCGTCCTGCTCAAATATCCGCAGCTTATGGGAACCGTCAAGGACCAGATACAGACCAATATGACGGACAGCGAGCTTTCAGCCCTCGTCAAAATGCAGATCGGCACCATGGCCTCGTGGGAGATAGATACCATTTCCCTTACCGGAACGGGCAGCATGTCCACAACCTACAGCATGGGAAGCCAGTTGGTATATGTGATGATTCCAAGTGAAACCTCGGTAACCGCCGCCAAAAACGCCATAGCTGCAATGGCATAAATAATACAACAAAACTGCCTCCGGCCGGAGGCAGTTTTTGCGTGGAATACTTTTTAATTGTTATGCATTATATTTTTTATATCTATCCCAAACGTTTGTTGTATAGGGAATTACATTCGTCTATTATACCTTCAATAATTTTTAGCTGCGAAGGGCTTAGCGATTTGAGTTTGTCGTAAAAAATAAGAAAATCTTTGTCTACTATGTCTCCGGTTAGAAGATAGTCGGTGCTTACATTCAAGGCAGCAGATAATTTGAGCAGGTTTTCCGAGCGCATAGCGCGCTTGCCCGTCTCTACATAAGAGATGAATTGAGTGGTCAGACCGCTTTTTTCGGCGAGTTCTTCTTGTGTCATGCCGAGGTTATTGCGGCAATTGTATATTCGCCGGCCAACTTCTCTCATCCAAACATCTACTTCTGTCATCGTTCGCCTCCTTTACTCCTTTTTTTAATTATAGCAATGGCATAAGGAAAAAATAAGCGTATTTTGTTGAAAAATGTCAACAAAAGAAATATAATATAAACGACATCTCAAATAAGATATAGCCTGAAAGTGCTGTGTCAAAGACCCCCGCAGTTCACCGCAACCGGTGGAAAGGAGAAATATAAATATGAAAAAGAGGACTTACATCACCATATGCTTTATACTGGCAATTACAATGATTGCAGTGTTCAGCATGGCTTCGTTGGCCTTCGCCCAAACCGACGGAAATGCTACAATTATAGCATCGGGCACATTTAGAATAGATGCAAATATCAAGTGGGATATTGATAGCAACAAAACCCTTACCATAAGAGGTACAGGTATGTTAGCAACAACAGACGACGAAATAGAAAGGTGGAAACAATATGATGTAAAAAGTGTTGTTATAAAGGAGGGAATCACAAAGATAGCAAATGATTCTTTTTGGGGTTGTGCCAGCATAACAAAAATAACTATGCCCAATGGCATTACAGAAATAGGTGAACATGCTTTTAAAGGTTGTAGCAGTTTAACAGAGATAAATATACCGGATAGTGTTAGAAGTATATCTATATATGCCTTTCAAGATTGTACAAGTTTAACGGAGATAACAATACCGGAAGGTGTTTATACGTATGGTTTCACGTTTATGGGCTGCACCGGTTTAAAAAAAGTGAATATGCCAAATTATATTCCATATATATGTTGTGCGATGTTTGACGGCTGCAGTGCATTAACAGAGATAACGATACCTGATAGTGTTACAGATATACGCTATGATGCTTTTCGTGGCTGCAGCGCACTAACAGAGATGACTATACCTGACAGTGTTACAAAAATAGGTCCTAATGCTTTTGACGGCTGCAGCGCACTAACAGATATAACGATACCGAGAAATGTCGAGGAGATAGGTGATTATGCATTTGCAGAGTGTGATTCGCTTGAAAATGTTGTTATTTTAGGAAGCAGACAATTTAATATTTCAGTATTTCCTAATTATGTCAACATAGTATACGAAAATAGTTTGAATTACAGCAATGTAACCTTGCAGCCAAATGAATTTACATATAGCGGAATAGAACATCTTCCGGAGCTGACAGTAAAAACATATTTAGGAACGCAATTAGTAAAAGATAAAGATTACACGGTAACATATGAGGATAACATTGCTGCCGGGTTAGCTACGGTAACAGTAAAGGGAATAGGAGAATACAAAGGAAGTTGTACAAAAACTTTTGAGATATTAAAGAAATATATATCAGAGGAAACCATAAGACTCGCTTATTCCGACACTAAATATGACGGAACAGCAAAAAACCCGGAAGTGACAATAGACGGTCTAAAAAGAGATGTTGATTATACGGTAACATATGATGATAATGTTAGTACCGGAACAGCCACGGTAACGGTACAGGGAATCGGAAACTATACAGGTACAGTCACAAAGACTTTTGAAATATTAAGAGCAGATATATCAGGAGCGGCTGTAAATCTTGCATATTCAAACATAAGATATGACGGAATGGCAAAACTGCCGGAAGTGACGATAGAAGGTCTAAAAAGGAACATTGATTACACGGTAACATATGATAATAACATTAAGGCAGGAGCCGCCACGGTGACGGTTCAGGGAATCGGTAACTATGAAGGCAGTATTACAAAAACTTTTGAGATATTAAGAAAAGATATATCGGGAGAGACAGTAGATTTCATTTATTTCGACAGAAAATATGACGGAGCGGCCAAGACGCCTATAATATTGATAGACGGCCTAAAAAAGAATGTCGATTATGTAGTAACGTATAAAAATAACATTAAAGCCGGAACAGCTGTAGTAACGATAGAGGGAATCGGCAGCTATGAGGGAAGTATAGTAAAGACCTTTGAAATATTAAAAGCAGATATACCCGGAGAAATAGTAAGTCTCGCCTATTTAGATACAAAATATGACGGAACGGCCAAGACACCTGAGGTAACTATAGAAGGCTTAAAAAAGGATGTTGATTATACGGTAACATATGATAATAACATTAAGGCAGGAACCGCCACGGTGACGGTGCAAGGAATAGGTAATTATGAAGGGAGAGCTATAAAAACCTTTGATATATTAAGAAAAGACATATCGGGAGAAACTATAAACCTTTCGTATTTCGATATAAAATATGACGGAACAGTCAAAATTCCTATAGCAGTTATAGACGGTCTAAAAAAAGATGTTGACTATACGGTATCATATAAAGATAACATCGAAGTCGGAACAGCCATAGTTATAGTGCAGGGAATCGGTAATTACAAAGACAGCATCACAAAGACCTTTGAAATATTAAGAGCAGATATATCGGAAAAGACCGTAACTCTTGCTTATTCCGATACAAAATATGACGGAACAGCTAAAACCCCGGAAGTGACGATAAACGGACTTAAAAAGGACGTTGATTATACGGTAACGTATAAAGATAATATTTCTACCGGAATTGCTACAGTAACGATAGAAGGAATTGGAAACTATACAGGTACGGTCACAAAGACTTTTGAAATATCAAAGGCAGATATATCAGGAAAGACTGTAACCCTTTCTTATTCTGATACAAAATATGACGGAACAGCCAAGAGTCCGGAAGTGACGATAGTCGGACTTAAGAAGGGTGTAGACTATACGGTAACATATGATAATAACATTAAGGCCGGCGCCGCTACGGTAACGGTACAAGGAATAAGTAACTATGAGGGTATAGTTACAAAGACATTTGAAATATCAAAGGCAGATATATCGGAAAAAAACATAAGCCTCGCTTACTCCGATACGAAGTATGACGGAACGGCTAAGACCCCGGAAGTGACTATAGCTGGACTTAAAAAGGATGTTGACTGTACGGTAGTATATAAAAACAATATTAAAGCTGGAACAGCTACGGTAACAGTGCAGGGAATCGGCAACTACACAGGTACGGTCACAAAGACATTTGAAATATCAAAGGCAGATATATCGGAAAAAACCGTAAGCCTCGCTTATTCCGATACGAAGTATGACGGAACAGCCAAGACCCCGGAAGTGACGATAGCTGGTCTTAAAAAGGATGTTGACTATACGGTATCATATAAAGACAACATCAAAGCAGGAACTGCTACATTAACGATAGAAGGAATTGGCAACTATAAAGGCACAGTTATAAAGACATTTACTATTGTAGCAGAATCTGACAGCTTATTGGGGGATGAAACAAAGCTTCGCATATATGGTCCAAACAGGTATGAAACTTCAATAGAAACAGCAAATGCGCTAAAAACCAGTCTGGGTATAGATAAGTTTAACTGCATTATAGTTGCAGACGGAAGAGGTTATGCAGATGCATTAGCAGGTGCGTACTTGGCAAAAGTAAAAACCGCCCCAATATTGGTAGTAGGAAACGATATTGCAAGCCAGAATCTGGTGAAGGAATATATAGTTAACAATTTAAATAAAAACGGCACTGTATATATTCTGGGCGGAACAGGGGTAGTATCGGAAAACTTTGAAAAAAGTATATCCGGAGATTCACGTAAAATAAAGCGCCTTGGAGGAAAAGACAGATATGCAACTAATTTGCTGATATTAAAGGAAGCTGGAGTTGGAAATGAGGATATACTTGTGTGCTCCGGAATGGGTTTTGCAGACAGCTTGTCAGCGTCAGCAGTAGGCAAACCGGTACTTCTTTTAGGGGACAAGCTGTATAATGAACAAATAGCATATCTCAAAAATATTGGTTTCACTAATAGAAAATTCTACATAATCGGTGGTACAGGTGCTGTAAGTACTTCTGTAGAAAAGGATATTGCTGCTTATGGCGGCTCTGTTAAACGAATATCCGGCGCTAACAGGTACTACACATCTGTAGCTGTAGCTCGGCAGTTCTTTGGAAACCACAGCGAAACGGCAGTGTTTGCATACGGCTTAAACTTCCCTGACGGTTTGTCCGGAGGACCTCTTGCCATGTCATTAGAAGGACCATTGCTCCTCATAACATCAGCGGATACATCGGCAGCAGCGTCATATATTAAAAGTTCGAGCATAAAAAATGCAGTGATTTTAGGCGGCCCGGCGCTTATATCAGATAAGGCTGTTGCAAACATAATAGGTTAACTTAATATTGTACAAAACTGCCTCCGGTCGGAGGCAGTTTTTGCGTGGGGCAAACCGTTAAGCGTAGTGAATAATCGAAGAATCTGTCATACATTGTATGATAAAAAACGAGACTATGAAAAAAAGTCTGTAAATATTAAAAAAAGGAAGCCTTCTATGGTAAAATAAAATTATCATAGGAGGCTTTTAAAATGGCTAAAAGGAAAAAAGAAGTCCATAAAATCGGACC
>JAETTD010000045.1 GCA_021769295.1 Bacillota bacterium
CGGGTGTTTGACACATCAATAATCAAAAAAGTGCTTCCAAGCCTTATAACAGGCTTATTTTTTTGTCAACTTTTTTGTTTTATTAACTAGTAATATTTAGTGATATATGGTATACTGATATATAGAGGTGATATTATGCGGGTGACAACATCCAGATCTAAAAATTCAGAATCTTTTTACATTACTCAGTCCTATACAAATGCTCAGGGGAAAAGCACTTCAAAAACGATCCGGAAGCTTGGCACCCTGGCTGAATTGTCAAAACGTCTCAATACTGACAGAGACGGGGTCATGGCATGGGCTAACGAACAGGCCCGTCTTGAAACGGTGAGATACAAAAGCGAAAAGGAGGATGCTCTTGTCATGGTTCCTTTCCATTCCAACAAGCTCATGGACTATCATATTCAGAAGCTTTTTACTGGCGGCTACCTTTTTCTCCAGTCTGTTTATTATGGCCTTAAGATGGATTCCATATGCCGGAAGATCAAAACCCGTTATAAGTTCGAGTACGATCTAAATGCAGTCCTGTCAGATTTGATCTATACCAGAGTGCTTGAGCCTTCCAGTAAAAGTTCTTCTTTCCGTGCTGCAAAAAAATTCCTTGAGCCGCCAACTTATGAGCTGCATGATGTATACCGTGCACTTTCGGTCCTCGCTAAGGAAATGGATTTTATCCAGGCGGAAGTTTATAAAAACAGTTTTTTCATGGGCAGCCGGAATGACCGGATCCTTTATTACGATTGCACAAACTATTATTTTGAGATTGAACAGGAGGACGGGGACAAAAAATACGGCAAGAGCAAAGAACACCGGCCAAACCCGATTATCCAGATGGGCCTTTTTACAGACGGTGACGGACTGCCGTTGGCATTTTCCCTTTTCCCAGGGAACCAGAATGAGCAGAAATCATTAAAGCCCCTGGAAACGAAAATCCTCCAGCAGTTCGGATGCAAAAAGTTTATATGCTGCAGCGATGCAGGCCTTGCGTCCGAGGACAACCGGGTATTCAACCACATGGGACAGCGCGCATTTATTGTAACCCAATCCATCAAAAAACTCCCTGCGGAAGATCGGTCATGGGCACTGGACAGGAGCGGTTTTATGCGCCTGGCAGATGATGCGCCTGTTGATATCGCAAAACTGTCAGAAGATGATAAAGACCATCTTTATTACAAAGATGAACCGTTTACAACAAAAAAACTGCATCAGCGGTTGATCATAACATATTCCCCAAAGTATGCCGCTTATCAGAAGGCGGTCCGTGCGGAACAGATTGCCAGGGCAGAAAAGATGGCTGCAAATGGCTCTTTAAAAAGACAGCGTAAAAACCCGAATGACCCTGCAAGGTTTGTAAATAAAATCGCCGCAACGGAAGATGGAGAGAAAGCAAAGATCCACTACTACCTCGACCTGGAAAAGATTGCCGAAGAAGAGATGTATGACGGGCTTTACGCTGTCTGTACAGACCTGCTGGATGACGACGTTGCAGATATATTAAAAGTCAGCGAAGGAAGATGGCAGATTGAAGACTGCTTTCGGACTATGAAAACAGATTTTGAAGCAAGGCCGGTCTATCTGAACCGCGAAGACCGTATCAAAGCACATTTTCTCACATGTTTCCTCGCTTTGTTACACTTCCGGCTGTTAAAACGTTCTCTAAAGGATGCCTATACCACAGAGCAGTTGCTTCAGACATTGAGGAACATGAGATTTGCAGATGTAGAAGAACAGGGGTTTATGCCTGTATATGAGCGCCAGAAGATAACGGACGACCTTCATGAGGTGTGTGGATTCCGGACAGACTACCAATTTATAACAAAACGCAGAATGAAAGGGATTCAGAAAAAAAGTAAACGAAGATAAAATATTACTATATTTCACACATACAGCATAAAGTGCCACACCCCCAGTATTTATCGGGGTTTGTGGCACTTACTTAATCATCAAAGTGTTAAAAACGAGATTATAC
>JAETTD010000046.1 GCA_021769295.1 Bacillota bacterium
TACATGCCAAGACAGGCGTGTAATCCGCCATTTCAGATTATATAGAGGATCGTTTAGATATCACGATTCAGAGCGTCCGAGAGTTCCTATCTACAGTCCCCACGCTGCCTACAAATTACTACGCGCTCTGTCCAGGCTTAGATTTTGCAGATGGAGCTTACGGGCAGAAAGCGTCCGAGAGCTCCTATCTACAATCCCCTCGCTGTCTACCAATTGCTACGCGCCCTGTTCGGGCTTAAATTTTCCAGAAAGAGCTTGCTTTATTTTTTGAGCTGGGCATGGACGGGAATACCCTGGTTTTTTGTTGTTCATAAACATAGGAAAAAACATGGTTAAACAGCAGATTCAAGGTTCTTTGTAAATGGATGTCTATTCTAACCACTTTTCTAATCACTTATTGACAAGAATGGTTAGAATAGTTAGAATATGGGTAGAATATTTTTAGGAGGCAATCAGATGATTTATCAAGAAAGCGAGATCGTGGAATTGAAGTCTGTTGTAGTGGATGACATCAAGAAAGAGATTATTGCGTTTGCAAATTGTAAAGGTGGGAAATTGTATATTGGCGTTCAGGATGACGGAACTGTGGTTGGCCTGGATGACCCAGATAGAGTAGCTTTGCAGGTCGGTAATATGGTACGAGATGCAATCAAGCCAGATTTGACGATGTTCCTGCATTATGAGACTTTGAATGAAGACGGAAGACAAATCGTTGCCATTGACGTCCAGCAAGGAACAGAACGCCCATATTATATCGCAAAAAAAGGGCTGCGCCCGGAAGGCGTGTTTGTCCGTCAGGGGTATTCTTCTGTCCCGGCTACCAACACAGCCATCCGGCGCATGATTAAGGAGACAGACGGAGACTATTTTGAAGAAATGCGGTCTCTGGAACAAGACTTAACCTTTGAGGTAGCAGAAAAGGAATTTTCCGAAAGAAATATCTTATTTGGAGAGGCACAGATGAAAACTTTAGGCATTATGACCCATGATGGTGTTTATACGAATTTAGGGTTATTACTATCCGACCAATGTGTGCATACGATTAAAGCAGCGGTTTTTCAGGGAACTACCCAAAATGAGTTTAAGGATCGGAAAGAGTTTTCCGGTTCCCTGTTCCGGCAGATGGATGAAGTATATGATTACATTGACTTTCGGAACCAGACTCATTCTTCATTTCAAAAATTACGCCGGATCGACCAAAGGGACTATCCAGAAACCGCTGTCAGGGAGGCGCTTTTGAATCTGCTTGTGCACCGCGAATATTCTTTCCGTGCCAGCACATTCATCAGCCTTTATATGGATCGGATTGAATTTACTTCGATTGGGGGGCTTGTAAGTGGAGTAACCTTAAAGGACGTCATGATGGGTATTTCCGTATGCCGGAATGTAAAGCTGGCAAATGTATTCTACCGTCTGGAACTGATTGAAGCCTATGGAACAGGAATGTTAAAGATTATGGAGGCTTATGCAAGAACCGGAAAGCAACCTAAAATTGAAACTTCTGACAATGCTTTTAAGATCATCCTTCCAAATCTGAACGTATATGCGGAGCAAGAAAAACCGGATGTCGCCCCGCCAGAAAATAGTGTGGAGGAAAATGTAGTAATTGCTCTGGCAAAAGAACAAGAGACCTTCACAAGAAAAGATGTGGAAAAGGCATTGGGGATTAGCCAGACAACCTGTGGACGGTTATTGAAACAGATGATCGGAAAAGGGCAGATTGTTCAAGAAGGAAGAAGCAGAAATACGCATTATCGCCTTGCAGAGTAAATAAGCGCATTTGCGGAGAATACGAAGGCGTCGTATGCGTGTATGGAAATAGCGCCCCGTGCATATATAGCTGCATAAGCAAGACTTCAAGTGGAGCGTTCTGAGTACAGTTTGTTTTGATTGTTATTTTCTTTATGCGAGTCCCTTTGGACGAGCATATAAGAAAATCTACAATCACTCAAACGGACGA
>JAETTD010000047.1 GCA_021769295.1 Bacillota bacterium
GGTAGTGTCAAGTTTCACTACCATTTTTTATTGTTAAACCTTGATTTAATGGGAGTTTGCAACAAAAAGAGCAATGACCTCCCTTTTTATAGTATAATGAGTTCACCACAAACACCAAAATACCAAAGGATTTCATTGCTCATGGACATTATACTTTATTTACTTAACTACATTCAATACCAACAGCGAATTATCCGCTATCTTTTTTCTTTTATCTGCAGATATATACCACTCAGACAGTGGGCTTTTGATGATTCCCACTCTCCGAAGTATCAGAAATTCAAAACGGATGCGCTTCCTCTCATTACAGATTTCCGTCAGGACTGGACTTATAAGGAGCTGATCCCTTACTTTGAAAAACGGTATGGTAAGAAGATCCGTCCCGTCAGCCGCCGGTCCGAGTGTGATATCCCAGACGAATGCTGCTGCCCACGCTGTGGTGCTCCTAAACCATTTCTATACAAAAATAATGGTTCCAAAGGGCAGGTCCTCTGCAAGATCTGTGATACCAGATTCTCTCCGGAACAAAGCCGTTTTTCCTCAGTTAAGCTGCGTTGTCCCCATTGTGGAAATGCTCTTGTTCCAAAAAAGAACAGGAAACACTTCATCATCCATAAATGTGTGAATCCCAAATGCCCTTACTATCTTCACAACCTTCGGAAAGTTGATAAAAAAGATCTGGATGAGGACTATGGCAGGAATAAATACAAACTCCACTATATCTACCGTGAATTCACGATAGATTTTTTTCGCATGGATTTAAACTCCCTGCCAAAGAATGCCTCCTCCCTGAAGTTCAGTAAGTTTGACTCCAACACAATGGCTCTGTGCCTGACTCTCCACGTAAATCTTGGATTGTCTCTCAGAAAAACTTCCCAGGCTTTAAAGGACTTGTATAATATCTCCATCTCACATCAGCAGATAGCGAATTACTGCAAAACAGCCGCTATCTGTGTGAAACCCTTTGTCGATCATTACGATTACGGCTCTGGCAGTGTCTTCACTGCTGATGAAACCTATATCAAAATCCGTGGTATTAAGGCTTACATCTGGTTCATCATGGATGCCGCCAAACGTTCCATCATCGGCTATCAGGTATCTGACAACCGTGGAGTTGGCCCCTGTATTCTTGCCATGAGAATGGCGTTTCGTCACTTAACGGAGCTTCCAAAGAACTTCCGTTTTATTGCTGACGGCTATAGTGCCTACCCTCTCGCTGCCCAGCAGTTCTTCCATGAGTTTGGCGAAAAGTTCAAGTTTGAGATCACTCAGGTAATTGGGCTTACCAACGACGATGAAGTGTCCGAAGAATTTCGTCCGTTCAAACAGATGATTGAACGGCTGAACCGTACATACAAGGCTACTTACAGATCTACGAATGGTTTTGATAACATCGACGGTGCCAACTATGACCTGACTCTCTGGGTTGCCTACTATAACTTTCTCCGGCCTCATAAACATGCTGGCTATAAAGTCCTGAATGAGGTTGAGATGCTCAAAGATGCGGACAATATGCCGGGCAAGTGGCAGCTTCTCATTTTTCTTGGACAACAGACGATCCTGAATCTTCAGAACCAGGTATCAGCATAACGGAGCGGAGCCGTTGTCAGGTGAAGCGTGGAATAATGGAACGAAGTTCCGTTATGCCGCGAAAGTTACTTGACATAAGGTTCACGGATGATCCTTTTTACAAAGAAAAGGGGCAACTGCGCCCTTTTCCTGCCTTCCGGCGAGGACGGGTTCGGGCAGAGCCCGATCATGGGTCAAGGGACTTGTCCCTTGTGGGTACATAGGGCAAAGCCCTATGCCCTTGGAGAGCTCAAGTATAAATATCTGCAGTTTTCAAGGTTCATTTGAGCCTATTTTTTCGGCTCAGTTTTTTCATACATCACTTGACACTATC
>JAETTD010000048.1 GCA_021769295.1 Bacillota bacterium
TTTTTCAGGTTCTCCCAGTCGATTTTTGCCGGGTCGAAGCGGTAGCCCTGCTTGAACTCGTGGAAGTCGGGCTTCGGAACTCGAAGCATTTCAGCCCGCTTGCCGCCCTCCGGTGTGGGGTTGCGGTGGTTGTCCTCGATTGCCTTTGCGTCCTGCTCCGCTTGGGAAGCCTTGACGCTGAACAGTTCCAGCCCGGAAGTGTCCTGATACTTGCGGAAGAAGTTGGAAATGAAGTTGCTGAACACATCGCTGTTCTTGTCCACCTGCATGAACTCGCCGCCCTGTGTCGGTGGTACGGTCTGCAAATTGCCCTCCTTGTCAATACCCTTAACGGCACTCACCTTTCCCTGCTGTTTATCCAAGACCAGCAGCACGTCTTTTTCCTGCCCCTCTGCGGGCGGGGTCATTCTGTTTGCCATAAATAATTGAAATTTTAGTGGTTACGGGAATAGTCCCGCCCAAAGGTAGCGACTAAATATGCTATATTTGGACGGGCGGCAACGGCTGTCCGAATTTGTCCTGCGCTGTCCCGATTTGTCCGGTCGGGATTAAAAAAGAGGTGATAAAGTAGGAGCAATCCATTACTTAATCCAAAGAAAAACATAACTTTGTAATCAGTTATTATACATACAGAATATGACAGAGAAAAATAGCTCTATATTATCCCCCGAATATCTCAACTTCAAAAATGAGATAACTGCCCGTATCAGGTCTGCCCAGTATGAAGCATTAAAGGCAGTAAACAAAGAAATGATAGCCTTATATTGGGAAGTCGGCAAACGGATTACCGAGCAACAGACGGCATTAGGTTGGGGAAAATCCGTTGTGGAAAACCTTTCACGGGACATACAGAAAGAGTTTCCGGGAATAAAAGGCTTTAGCGCACGGAATATATGGGATATGGCACGTTTTTATGCTGAATATCAGTCTGATGAAATTCTGCGAACATTGCTCGCAGAAATTAGCTGGTCAAAACATATAGTCATTCTGACGAAGTGCAAGGAAACCCAGCAACGACAATTTTATATATTGGCAACAAAGAAATATGGGTGGACTAATAATGTTCTTCTTAATAAGATAGAAGCCAAAACTTACGAAAACTATCTGCTCGGACAAAGTAATTTCGATATAACCTTGCCTGATAGCATAAAAAATCAAGCCATACTTGCATTAAAGGATGAATATACATTTGACCTTGTAGGGCTTGCAGAGGAACATTCGGAATATGAATTGGAACAGGCTATTATTAAGAATATCCGTGCGTTCCTTATGGAGTTCGGTACGGATTTTTCATTTATAGGTAACCAATATCGGCTGGAAGTGGACGGGAAAGAATACTTCATAGATTTACTGTTATACAACAGACGTTTGCAAGCCATGATTGCCATAGAACTGAAAATCGGAGAGTTCCAGCCGGAGTATAAAGGGAAAATGGAATTTTATCTGAACATTTTGAATGATACAGTAAAACTACCGCATGAAAATCCGGCTATCGGTATTATCATCTGCAAGTCCAAAAGCCGCATGATAGTGGAGTATGCCTTGAAAAGTTCCAATATGCCCATCGGGGTGGCAACATACAGCCTTTCTTCCGAATTACCCGAAGCCTACAAAAAACTATTACCGACATCGGAAGAAATAGCCAAGAAAATAGAATTGTTGATAGAACGATAATAAATAGCCAAAGCCGTAGTATAAAAACTACGGCTTTGATGTTCCTATACATTATTATATACGGCTATTCTTCCTCCTTAATCAAGTGGCATAGCTCCGGGTCATTCTTAATCCGGGTTATCTCGTCCTCGACTATCTGCCGGACTTCCTGACGGATGCGGTCATAGTTGGCTTGTATCTCCTCCTGCATCCG
>JAETTD010000009.1 GCA_021769295.1 Bacillota bacterium
TTGCATTTTAAATTGTGATGTGTACTGTGCCATAATCTTTTCCTCCATACTTACTGGTATTATATCATTGATTCCAGTGTTTGTGTGAAGGAGTCCGTTAAATGGGGACCACATTATCAAACTGCCGTAAAGTCTAAAATTTTTACTATTTTCGGCATTTCGCAGCTTACCAATGAGCAGCCGACATCTTAATACTAACTAAACTTTCCCATTTACCTTGAAATTTTAAGGCGTTAGGAATATAATAAACATACTGTATACAAAATATATTAGAAGGAGACACTTTACATATGTACAAAAACGCTTTAAGACCTGCATGGGTTGAAATCAATCTAAACAATCTCGACTTTAACATCAAAAATATCAAGGCTAAAATCGGCGACAGGGAAATGATAGGCGTAATCAAGGCAGATGCCTATGGACACGGTAGCGTTAAGGTAGCTGAAGTTCTTAGAGAAAACGGATGTAAAACTTTTGCCGTTGCAACTCTGCACGAAGCTATTACCCTTCGTGATTCCGGAGCAAAGGAAGAAATCATCATATTGGGGCTGACGCCTGATATGTATGCAGACACAATCGTAAACTACGAACTCACTCCTGTAGTATGCAATTCGGAAAATGCCGCTGCAATAGATGCTGCTGCTAAAGCTGCCGGTAAGGTTGTAAAAGGCCTTATAGCTGTAGACACAGGCATGGGACGTATAGGCTATCTGGCAGACGACACTGAATATGCTATAGAAGACGTAAAGAAAATTCAGGCTCTTGAAAACTTTAAAATCAAGGGAATGTTCTCACACATGTCCACGGCAGATGCTGCCGATAAAGCTTACTCACACCAGCAGGAGGAAAAATACAACAAGTTCTATGCAGCTCTTACCGCCGCAGGTATCGACATACCTTTCAGAACTTTGGCAAACAGCGCTTCAATCATGGAGCTTCCGACAGTGCATTTTGACGCATGCCGCCCGGGAATCATCCTTTACGGATGCTATCCGTCAGACGAGGTGGATGTAAACCAGCTTGCAATTAAGCCTGTCATGTCCGTTAAGGCAAATATCGTTCACTTGAAGGACGTGCCTGAAAACTTCTCTGTAGGATACGGCAGAAAATTCATTTCAGAAAGACCAAGCAAAATCGCAACCCTGGCGCTCGGATATGCAGACGGATATCCTCGTCCTTATTCTCCGGTAGGCAAGGTTCTGGT
This sequence comes from Bacillota bacterium, assembly GCA_021769295.1. Lineage (GTDB taxonomy): Bacteria > Bacillota > Clostridia > Peptostreptococcales > Anaerovoracaceae > Fimisoma. The sequence continues at coordinate 1,205 of JAETTD010000009.1, forward strand.
AAACGGATGCGTAGCTCCTATCGCAGGAAACATCTGCATGGACCAGTGCATGGTTGACGTTACCGACGTTCCCGATGTAAAAGTAGGCGATGAAGTAATCATCATCGGTACCGACGGCAAGAACACCATTTTGGCAGATGACATAGCCAAAGCAACCGGAACCATTAACTATGAAATAGTTTGTGCTTTCGGCCAGAGACTTCCAAAGGTTTATGTAAAATAAATATATAAAAAAGGGGTGTAAAATTTTTTACACCCCTTCTTTAATAGCTTCTGTCTTGTAAATGAACTTTACCTGACCATCCATATCCGGGCTTATTCCTGAAAAAGATTTGTATTCTTTGGATACGGCGACAGTAGCCCTTAGCCTACCTGCAAAAGAACTGAAATCCCCGTTTAACGCATCTATGAGTTTTTGAACGCCTTCTTCATTAAATATTTTAAGCCCATCCGAAAGCCGCATTGAACCATCACGCAGCGCTGTCACTCCTGCCGTCAGCGCAGGAGCGCCGTCCTTCAACGTCAAAATTCCGTCATAAAGCTTATTGGCCCCCGCGCTTAAATCAGCAGTTCCTGCTTTGAGTGCATCGGCTCCCGCTTTGAGTTTTACAGCCCCGGACGCTGCTTCAGATACTCCGGCAGTATAACTTTGCAGTCCGAGATAGAAGGAATTATAACTGTCAAGAGACGCTTTAAGCTGTATCAGCGATTTTGCGCCCTCAGAAGCAGTCTGAAGTTTTTGCTGAACCGCATCAGAAGCCATGTTATCGGCAATCGCTTTTTCAACTTCAAGCTGTGTATTTGCAACTATAGTCGATTTTACGGCATCTCCTTCCATTTGGCTGTCTATAGCCTCATTTATCTTTTGTGATGTGTGCAAATCTATCATTCCCGCCGCTACCGCAGCTTCATAACTTTCCTTATCCATTCCCGTTGCACCCTTTATCACCTGTGTGGATACCTGCAGGTGAACGGCTTCAGTAACCTGCTCTTCAATATAGCTGCGCTGCTTTTCTACTGCTGCTGTAACCTGCGCCAGAACCTCATCATATATCCTGGTTTCATCCAACGAAGCTATCATCTCGTTTAACACATCGGCATAATTTTCTATAGTCAAATCCGGAGCATCTATACCTGCTGCCTTAATCTGCGTGTCAGCAGCAGCAAGCAACGTTTCAAACACCTGCTTTGCTCCGCCGTTAAGCGTATCATTGTTGGAAGAAAGCGCATTTAAGCCCTCCGACAGCTCCGCGGCGCCTTTCTGCAAATCTGCAGCACCCACATCCAAAGAATTTGCTCCGTCACTCAGCTCTCCGGAGCCGGCAGCAAGCTCATCAATACCTTCTATCAGATCCTTTGAATGGTCAAGCAAAGTGCAGAGTCCGTCATACAGTTCAGAAGATCCATCTATAAGCTGTTTCATCGCTTCTCCCATATCGTTCAAGGAGTTCTTCAACTCGTCGGCATTATTCAGCTTGCTTGTATCAATATCACTGAAAATTCCATTTGTTGCAACGGTTACGGTAGTATCAAACCGAAAGTTTTTTACATCAGCACTGATTTCAACATAATCCGGGATGTCAAAAACGGATTTATTTAGATCCAAATTGGTTTGAAGACCCGGCAGAGCCAAGCCAATTACAGTGGTTCGATCACCGTCATTTATAATTTTTCCGTTGGAAACCGTCACATTGCTGAATATGTCATTATCCAGCACAACTCCGGTCAGCATGGCAAACGGAACATATATGTCCGTATCCTTTCCGTTGATATTTATGGTTTTACGCAAGTTGTTTCTATAGTCAAAGCGTATGTCAACCTTTCCGCTTTTTCCTGCAAGCTCCTCTGTGGAAACGGTTTGACCGTTCAGCTTATATGTTACCGAAATGTCCACGGGGAGCTGTTTTTCAATGTCGCCACGATAATAAATATCTTTACCTTTTGCATCCCATATTTTTGCGTTGTCGCTTCCGATGCTATAGGTTTCTTCGCCTTTTACATTTTCAATATTTTTAAGCTCAGACGAGTCATCAATCTTATCGCTCCCCGAGGTGTTCTTTATCCAGTCGCTTACTATTATTTTTTCAACGCTTCCGTCTGCTCCGGCCATGACATAAACGGTCTCATCTTTTTCAGCCCTCGCCGAATTGTCAGTTCTTTTCCCTTCTATGATTCCTGAATTGATTGCAAACGCCGGTATGCATACGCTGCTTGCGGCGAGGAACATGCAAAGGCAGACTGCGATAATTTTTCTAACAGATTTTTTCATTTTTATCACCTTCCAAAATTTGATTTTCTTTAAGCTTCATGCCAAATGTTGTCGCGCATATCAGCTTATCGCAAAGCAACAGAAGCGCCGGTAATATGAATATAACCGAAACCATACTTATCAATGCGCCTCTTGCCATAAGCATGCACATGGAACCGATAATATCTATATCCGAGTAAATTGCTACTCCGAAAGTGGCCGCAAACAATCCCATTCCGGAAACGATAATAGACGGCACCGTTGCCGAAACCGATATAAATGCAGATTCTTTCTTTTCTTTTCCACTCTTTCTTTCGGCTTTATATCTTGTGGTCATCAATATAGCATAATCCACGGTGGCGCCCAGCTGAATGGTACTTATGCAAATCGGTGCAATAAACGGCAGGCTCTGGCCGAAATAATGGGGCAATCCGAGATTTATAAATATTGCAAACTCAATAACCGCTATTAAAATAAACGGAAGCGATATGCTCTTTTCAACTATGGCAATGATGATAAAAATGGCAATAATAGATATAATATTTACAACCTTAAAGTCGTGATCCGTAGTTTCAATCATATCCTTCATGCACGGAGCTTCTCCGATAAGCATGCCGCTGTCATCATATTTTGACAAAACAGCATTGAGTTCATCAATTTGGTTATTTACATCCTCACTTGCCACCGCATATTCGGAATTTATTAACATAAGCTCCCACCTGTCGCTTTCCAGCATACCGGCGGCGCTTTCGGGCAAAATTTCTTTAGGTATGCGTGGCCCGAGCACAGATTCCATTCCCAGCACATATTTAACTCCGTCCACCCGTTCCATTTCTTCAATCATATTATGAACATCCTTGGAAGAAGTAGCTGCATCTACCAGGAGCATATGAGTTGATGCGATGTTGAATTCGTCTGACAATTTATTGCTTGCCGCAACATATTCCATACTTTCCGGCAAACAATTGCCCATATCATAATAAACTTCCCTTTGAGTCTGGCTGTATCCGTAGTATGCAGGTCCCGCCAGTATTACAAATACAACTAAAAATACAGGAAACATCCTTACTGTACCCTTTGCCAGTTTATCCATTGGCGGAATAATGGATTTGTGTCTTGTCCTTCGCAAATATTTATCGAACACAAGAATCAAAGCCGGCAAAACCGTTACGCATCCCAAAACTCCCAGCAATACGCCTTTTGCCATTACGATTCCCAAATCACGGCCCATTGTAAATGACATAAAACAAAGCGCAATAAAGCCCGCAACAGTCGTAATCGAACTGCCTAAGACGGAGGTTAACGTTTCCTTGATTGCAACCGTCATAGCTTCTTCCTTATTGTTGTATTTTTCCAGTTGCTCATTATAGCTGTGCCAAAGGAATATGGAATAATCCATTGTTACCGCAAGCTGGAGCACGGCGGACAGCGCCTTGGTAATGTAGGATATCTCACCCAAAAAATAATTCGAACCCAGATTTATAAGAATCATTATCCCTATTGATGCAAGGAACACAAAAGGTACAAGCCATCCATCCAGAAAAATCATCATTGCGGCGCATGCCAAAACTACGGCAATGGTTACATAAACAGGCTCTTCTTTTTCGCACAAATCCTTCAGGTCAGTTACAAGAGCCGACATGCCCGAAACGAAACACTTTTCCCCGGAAATATTTCTTATTTCTCTTATGGCATCCATGGTCACATCCTCTGAAGTAGCGCTGTCAAAAAAGACAGCCATCATTGTTGCGTCTTCCGTATTAAATTCATCATAAATTTCATCAGGCAGCATGCTTTTAGGCACCGATAAATCCGCTGCGGAATCATACCACAAAACATTTTCAACATGATCAACCTTTTCAATTTTGGACTTTAATTTAGCCACATCCTTGTCCGACATGCCCTCGACTATAATGAAAGAAAATGCACCCTTATTGAAATCCTCCATCAACTCATTTTGCCCTATAACCGTATCCATGTCCTCCGGTAGGTAGTTCAACATGTCGTAGTTTATTCTGGTTCCCGCTATCCCCAATATCGATGGAACCATGAGTACGACTGCAAGTATCAGAATCTGTACTCTGTATTTGACAACCGTCTTTGAAAAACTCATATATTTTTGTCACCCCTTCTTTCTGTTTCATTCATTAAACCAATCCTCTGTTATCACATCGGGATGCTGGTTTTCTATGATTTTTACCGTATTTACAGCTACGCAAAAATTCAGCAAGCCTTCTGCAAAAAGTGAAATTCCGAGAATAGCCACAATGATTTTTGCGCTTTCCCACGGGCTGAATATCATAACCAAAGCTATGAGCCCTGTTACTATTGAAAGTGCCAATATGCTCCACCAGTACCTTATTCCAAACCTGCGAGAATCTATCGCAATCTGAATTTTAAACATACTGTCCACTAAAACGGCTATGCCGACTGTAACAAAAATAAAGCTCATAACTTTGTCCGTCTTGAGCAGCGTAATCAAGCCCAAAACCACAGTTAAAACTCCAAATTGTAAATCATACTGAAATGCCAGCCTGAACAAGTCCTTTGAAAAATATCCTATCAGCTTTATGCATCCAAATACGATCATTCCAATGCCAAGGACTCTGCCAATGGTTAAGGCTGACATCTCAGGCGACACAATAAAGGTTATGCCCACAATGCAAAACATGACTGACATAATGATATATCCTATCTTGGCAATTCTAATCCATAATACAGAACGCATTTTCATAATGACCTTTCCTTTTAATCTGATAATCTGCCATAAAGTTGCTCCTTTATATGACTAAAAAAGTATACAAAACAATTTAAAAGGTTAAAATAGTCATCTGCCTCCGTCCTGCCCAAAATACAGTCATGCCAAAACAACTGCCTAAAAACCAGACATTTTTCTCATGGTGACCAAAATAAAAAACAGATTCGACATGCAAAATTGTATTTTGCAAATCGAATCCGTTTTTAACATTACAAGACGTTCAAAGGCTATTTTTCAGTATTTCCGGGCACTATATCACCAATAAATTTTTTAGATAATAAGCATATTCTTCTGACATCGGCCTTAATATCTTCTTTCATTCCCTTCTCAAGCCATTCTATAGTGGCGCCGAAATAGAGCCACTTGTGATATCTGATTACAAACATCTTGTCATTCTTGCTTATACCCAGGTCAGCAACAGCGGTGTTTACATATGAAGTTATAAGGTAATCGCATATCTTCATAAGATACCGCTCAAAAATATCTCTGTTTATGGAGTTATATATATGGAATATAGCTCTCTTGTTGTTTAGAGTAAATTCTATAGCAGCATCAAAACATTCTTCTATTGACTCTACAAACGGATAATCTTCCACCAGTCTGTCGGCTTCTTCCATCATTATTTCTTCTATAAGCGACGGCAAATCTTCATAATGATAGTAGAATGAATTGCGGTTTATGCCGCATTCCTGCACTATATCTTTAACCGTTATCTGTGCCAGCGGTTTCTCATTTAAAAGCTTTATAAATGTTTCTTTGATTGCCCTCTTTGTAAAATTCGGCATTGTTCCCCTCCTATAAAGGTCTGATTACCAACCGGTTTCTCTGCTTTTTATAAATCATTGCAAAGAAGTTATAATGATTTATTATATCACAAAGTCCGCCGTCTTCTCAATATTCATACTTCTGAAATAACGAGCTTCCATAGGTATCCATTTTTCCTTAAATGCCTTCGCTTTCCGGATACCGTTTCTTTTTATGATACGCTCCATTTGAGTGTTTTCGTCAATCTTCATGAAAATTTTAAAATCATATAAATCGCTGAATTCAGGCCTGAGGCAATAAGCTCCTTCTACGATCAAAAGTCCGTTGTTTTCAATATGTCTGCTGCCGGTTATCATCATTTCTGAGCAGTTAAAAACACCGTAATCAAATGGTTTTTTTCTTTTAACGGCATCGGCAACCTCTTCGGAAAACCTTTCATAGTGAACATTGCCGCCTGCCTCTTTCATACGCTCTAAAGTCCGCAATTCCATAGGCAAAAAGAAGTCATCCATATGTACAATCTCGCCGCCAAGCTCATTTGCCAGCTTCGCCGCCAGAGTGCTCTTGCCTGCTGCTGCCATTCCGTCTATCGCAACAACCACATGGGAACGTTCTTTCATCAACTCTCTTATGGACTCTTTCAACACATCATTTTCCCTATTTATCATTTTTTCAGAAGCCCTCCGACCAAAACAAAGTACGAGGGAACCTTTCCTTCTTCAAGCCACTCCAGTTCTATTCCCATAAGCTTGCTTACCGTAAGGCCAACATTTCCGCCCAGTGACTCTATCGAATAACGCATAAGTTCCGGATGCCTGCAAGGCAATCCGCTTGGACGTGTGCATCCCTTATCTTTACATAAACTGCAGCTTCCGGCGCTCAAAGATACAGAGCCTTCGTACCGTTTTTCTTCCTCATACAGTTTACGGCTCATCTCTTCTTTGACTTCTTCCATTATTTCCATGCTTTTTTCCGCATCCATGCCGGGCTCAAATATTATCTTTCTTGCCAGCACGTAAAGAGTTGAAAAATTTTCCCAATACTTCTTAGGCTCAAAAGTATATGAAGGGCACGACCACACTTTATTGTAATTTTTGCACTGTTTGCAATATCCTAAAAATTCCTCTATATTTACATATTCTTGAAGGTATTTGTCCACACCCACTTCACATTGATATTCTTCTGTTTTATACATTGAACTTTTCTCCTTTTCAGATGTATTTAAGTATATCATATTATCCTTTTTTATGGTAAAATAAATTATTAAAAGCACCTTGCATCTTCTGCGGAGTATATATATGTTCCTCGAAAGAGCAAAGTTCTTTTAATAATTTATTCGTATAATCTATTGCGGAGGGAATAATGGCATTTGGTTTTTTCAAAAAATCCGTTTCGGCAGATTTAATATTGTATAACGGTATAATTTTAACTCAAAACCCGGCACTTCCGGAAGTTTCCGCAGTGGCCTGCGCCGACGGAAAAATTATAGCCACAGGTGATTTTGACAGTATGGAAAACCTCATAGACGGGAATACTGAAACCGTAGACTTAGCCGGAAAATACGTTCTGCCCGGCCTGATTGATACTTTCAGCAGTCACGTCATGGATATATTTAAAGACAAGTACATAGACCTTAAAAACTGCTCAGATGTTGATACCCTTCAAAGAGAACTTACCGATTGGGTATCTTCTCATCCCCAATCAGAAGTAATTTTCGGTTACGGCTACAGTGAAAGACTCATAGGAGATGAGCCTGAAGAATCCATTAAAGAAATAATGGGAATTCTGGATGAAGTATGTAGTGATAAACCGATAGTTCTTCTATGCACAAGTACCGTATCATGTCTTCTCAACACCATGGCCTCATCCATAGTCGAAGAAACTGCGGAAGAAGAAGTAGTTCGCTACATAACCGTTCCGTACATACTCAACCTGTTTGTTCCTTTCGACTTTGAAGCTATACACGAGGAGATTAAAAGCAGTATAGAAAAGAGTTCGTCTCTCGGATTTACTTCTGCTCTCAACATCGGTTCTCCGGACTATTTTGAGGCATTGTATCAGGATTCACTCATAAGCCTGTATAACGAGGACCTGCTTCACCGTAGATTTTTCGGTTCATATCTTATGAACCGCCCGCTCCTGCCAAAGGGGCTTACTCATCGGTTGTTGGAGCGCAAAACCTTATGCAACGAAATAGGCGATTTAATCAACGCAAGAATGCTGAATGTCGCTCTTGATTCGCTTAACTGCCCTGTCGATTTTTCGCAGGAAAAACTTGACATAATTTTGGAAAGCGTTGCGGATAAGGGATTTGATATATATATCAATGCGCTAAGCGAGGAAGATCTTGCTCTTGCATATCGGTCAGCAGACCATGTGCGCAGCAAAGGCGGCAAACAAATTATTGCCATACAATCCCAATATGAAGCCGGTGATCTTTGCAACGAACTGATTTATACGGACACCGTATTTAACGCTCTATCCTATGAAGCTCTTATGGCGCTGCCGCCGGAAGAATTTATCGAATATCTTACCGTAAATGCTGCGGATCTGGTGGGAATGAGCGATACTCTCGGCACCATAGAAAAGGGCAAAATTGCTGATATGGCAATCTTTGACAAGAATCCGCTGTCAATGAGTGCAGAAACTTTTTTAAATTATCCTGCATGCATGACAATTTTTAATGGTAAAATAGTTTAAGAATTAAACTGGGAGGTTGAAATGAAAAAGATATTATCCTTTATTCTCATACTCGTACTGTGTTTTACTGCGGTATCCTGTACCCAAAAAAAGGCGGAGGTGCCGGAAAACATAGTAAACCCCGTAAATGTGACCATTTCAATAACTGACAGTGACGGAGACGAATTGGCGGCGGAAGACTTCACCCCTGTTGAAAAAACTCCGTTTATTGTCGAAGAAGGTACCAACGTACTCGACGCAACACAGATATTCTGCATTTCAAACGATATTGATGTAGAAATCGGCGCTTCCGGAGATTATATCGCTTCGCTCAACGGCCTCAGCGAAAAGGATATAGAGCCCACAACCGGCTGGATATTTAAAATCAACGGTGAAGCCGGAAGTCTAAGTGCGAAAGATGAAGTTTTGGTGGAGGGAGACGAAATTTCCTGGGAATTTGTTGACTTTGCCACTTATTCGTGGTAGACTTTTAGCATAAATTATTCAGCAAACTTTCCTTCTTTTATTGAATACACACACACTTTCAGAAAAAGAGCCTCAAATGAGGTTCTTTTTCTTTTTTGTAAAAATAATATTCTTCGCTATTTATATAAAATCCTCTTGCATTTTTTGGTGCTCAGTGCTAAAATTTTCTTGTATTTTTTATGTTTTAAAACAAAAACCAAAAGAAAGGAAACCAGAAATGACCCGAGAAGAAACGCTGGAACGTATGCTGCAAGGCTATGAAGCCTATTTCGATGTGGAACGTTTTTTTAACCCAAAAGACGACATCCCCTTGGTGGCGGAATGTCGCTTTTATGTTCACTCCGAAAAGTATGTACTGGTAAAAAAAGCAAAACTTTGGGATGCGGACAGCAACGAATATGTCTACATTTTTTCCGTACCTGAACTGACCCGGGAGATATTTACCCGATGCAAGGATTACGCCTATGCGGACGGTATGAAAAAAATCGAGCCCAAACCGGGGCATATGTACAGCTACATCACCCCGGTTTTTATCTGCGATACTTGCACGCCCGAGGCCGAAAAGGCTCTTAAGCGGTGTAAGGTTTACAAAAGCTTTCATTTTTCGTGGTATGGATGGATGAACCTCCATACAGCCGCTGTCATTTTGAGTGATAGCAGGGTAATCACAAACAAAATGGGAAGAGGCAACGCGAAATTTATGAATAATATAATCAATAAAAAACAGGAGGATATAACAAAATGAATGCAGTAGTAATTTTACTGATAGGCATAGCCGTTCTTTTGCTTGGTTATATTTTCTATGGAAAATGGTTAGCCGAGCAATGGGGTGTGGATGCGAGCAGAAAAACTCCTTCCCACGAATTTGAGGACGGCAAAGACTACGTTCCGGCAAAGGCTCCTGTGCTGATGGGACATCACTTCTCATCCATAGCTGGCGCCGGCCCAATCAATGGACCTATACAGGCGGCCGTATTCGGCTGGGTTCCTGTAATGCTCTGGGTCCTCATAGGCGGTATTTTCTTCGGTGCCGTTCATGATTTCGGTGCTCTTTTTGCATCAATCAGAAACAAAGGACAATCAATCGGCGAGGTTATCTCAGAAAGTATAGGCTCACGTGCAAAAAAGCTGTTCTTAACTTTCTCCTACCTTACTCTTATTCTGGTAGTAGCAGCTTTTGCATCAATTGTCGCAAATACCTTTAAAGCTACGTATGACGAATCAGGAGCTCTGGATGTGGCAGCCAGCGCTGCCAATGCATCTACAGCGATGATTTCCATTCTGTTCATAGTCATTGCCATTGTCTTTGGTATGATGGTTTACAGAAGGAACGCATCTCTGGCCGTTTCTACCATAGTTGGCGTTGCTGCCATTGCGGTTTGTATGGTAATCGGTTATAACTGGCATCCTATTTATTTGGACGGAAACGCTTGGATGATAATCGTTGGAATCTATATTGCCATTGCATCCGTCACACCGGTGTGGATTTTGCTCCAGCCTCGTGACTATTTAAGTTCATTCTTACTTTATGGCATGATGATAGTAGCAGTGGTAGGCATAATCGGCGCTCATCCATCACTGGATATACCGGCATTTACCGGTTTTGTTGACCAAGGAGTAAATGGTTCCGGTGTATCCCTTGGCAGCTTGTTCCCTGCATTGTTTGTAACCATTGCCTGCGGTGCAATCTCCGGTTTCCATTCCCTGGTTGGCTCCGGTACAACCGCAAAACAGCTTGACAAAGAATCAGATGCTCGTCCTATAGCTTACGGCGGCATGCTCATCGAATGTGCTCTGGCACTGATTTCCCTCTGTGCGGTAGGTTACATATGGAAGGACTATGTACCCGGCGGAATTACAACACCTACAGCAGTATTTGCAACCGGAATCTCCCGCATGTGTACAGCAATACCTTTCCTGAAAGGTGCAGAAAGCATTATTTATTCTATGCTAATCCTTGCGGTTTCCGCATTCTGCCTGACTTCTCTGGATACAGCCACGCGTCTGGCACGTTACATGTTCCAGGAATTCTGGCTTGAACCGGGTGAAAAAGCAGAAGATGCAAAGGGTTATAAAAAGGTGCTTGTCAACCCTTACGTATCTACCATTATCACGGTTGTTCTCGGTATTGCTCTTGGTATGACAGGATATGCAAAGATCTGGGCACTGTTTGGAGCTGCCAACCAGCTTCTTGCTGCTCTCGGTCTGCTGGCAGTTGCCGCATGGCTTGGACATATGGGAAGAAACAACAAGATGTTCCTGTTCCCTATGGCTTTCATGCTTGTGGTTACTATCGTGTCCCTGTGTCAGACAATCAAAACCAATTTTGTTACGGTTATCGGCGGCGCATGCACAGATGCCGCAATATGGTACTGGATTCGTGCAGGTATAGGCGTGCTTCTGGTAGTGCTTGCCATTGTCCTTGCAGTGGAAGGTGTCCGCACGATCATGAATCAAAAGAAAAAAGCATAAATGATAATAAAAACAGGCGGCAATCTAATGCCACCTGTTTTTTCTATACGGTAATTTTCACCGCAGCTGTCTAAATTGCAAAATGCCGCAAAATTAAGAGAATCGGTCATCTGCGGCACTTTTGCCACCTTATCTCCTTCCAAATTGCCGAAAATAAAGAATAATTCAAGAAATACGGCAGTTTTGCCCTTCTTCCGGCTCATAAAATGCCGTATTTGAAAGAAATTACGAATTTTACGGCATTTTGGGTCCTATCGCCGCTGTCAAAATGCCGCAATTCAAGAAAAATTTAAGATTTACGGCAGTCTCGCTATACCTGATAAGAGCTCGCCTATTCATTTTCTATGCTATCTACGGTTCCAACAAATATTCCGTGCAGCACATATCGTTTGTCATCGGCACTGTCTTCCGTACATGTCGATAAAGTTAAGATTCTTTCTCCCGACTCAGGTGCCGAAATATTTTTATATAAGTTTTTGCTCATTGCAAGGTTTATATAATTTTGATAAGCCTCCGGATTATTGTTAAACAAGTTGAAGGTTCCGTCATCTAAATTGGCTATATATGACGAGAAGATTTCGTATTTGTTCCATTTTCCGTCAGGAAGCAGGATATATATATATTGGTGCTCATTGCGGTAATCTTCTTTCATAAACTTGTCAAGGGTACCGAACATAGCTCCGTTATGCATGTTATGTCCGAAGACAATGGTGTGGCTGTCCGTAAAATCGGGGTTGTTGGACGAATCGAGAAAAATGCTTCCGGCAACGAGATAATCTTTGGTATAACTTCTAAACAGATAATAGTCGTTGCTTTTTCCCTGTAAAACAGGATAACTGATGTCCGTGCCTTTTATATATATCCAACCCTTTACATCCGGATTGGCCGCTATAAGTTTGTCCAAATCCACATAGCTTATGGTTCCGTCATCATTTTGAACCACAAAATCATCTTGGGCGTCTTTGTAAAAATCGTCGATTTCTTTATAATTCATCAATATATCGACAACTTTATAAAGCGCAAATAAGAAAACCACAATGCACACGAGCATGAGCACGGTATAAATCCCTTTTCTTTTTCCCTTTGTCTCTTTTTCCTTCATCCAACTTCCTCTTTTCAGCTATAATCGGCGGCCGCTTTTATGCCGCTCAAGAATTTCATTATAAAATATAGTTTTCAAGAACCTGACCGTCAAAGTCAAAGTTTTCAATTTGCAGATAATATTCCGCACTGTCTATCAAAGCCTTCATAGGACAAAGGCCTATCACTTCGGAGCCTATCACCTGTACTCCGTACCTCTTGGCCTCCGATTTTACCAGCTCCGTAACACGATAGAGCGGCGTCACTCTGAAGTCGGTCATGTTTATGGATACCTGCGCAATGTTTCTGTCCTCAAGCATAAAGCCCATGGCCTTGACGTTGTTGAGACCGCCGTCTTTTTCTCTGATAATCTTGGCGATATTTTTAGCTATCTGAACATCCGGAGTATTCAGGTTCAAGTTATACGCTACGAGAGGAGGTCTTGCTCCCACTGCAACGACTCCGCCTGTAGGATGAATCCTTGCTCCGCCGAAATCAGGCTCCCATTCAGGGTCCTTTACCTTGTCTGCCATTCCTTCAAACTGACCTTTTCTGACGGTAGCGAGATTCTTTCTTGCCGGTTTTTGCGCCGACATTTCATATAAGAAAACAGGAAGATCTGCCTCTTCTGCAATTCTCTTTCCTACGACCTTTGAAAGTTCTATACATTCTTCGTTGGTCGCATCTTTAATCGGCACAAAAGGCATTACGTCTACACAGCCCATTCTCGGATGCTCACCGGTATGCTTTGTCAAGTCGATAAGTTCCACCGCTTTTTTTGCCAATTTTACGCTTGCCTCTTCGACGCCCTTTGCATCCCCTATGTAAGTTATAACCGTTCTGTTATGATTAGGGTCTGAAGAGTAATTTAAAAGGGTGCATCCTGCCGTAGTTCTTATCTGCTCTACGCAGGCCTCTATAATTTCACTGTTTCTTCCTTCAGATATATTTGGAATACTTTCTATAATTTGAGCCATTTTAAAAATTCCTCCGTGGTTAAAAGTATATATTATTTTTGAGAATTTATAAAGAGGCTAAAACATCTTCATAAATTTTTTTCGCAAGTTCCTCGGCCTCTTCTATCATATTCTGCGCATTGCCGAATTTGGCTTTTACCTCTTCGCTCTTAATTCCCGGCAGATTTATCATGACGTTTAGATATGCGCCCTTTACGCCTGCCAAAAAATTCAGTGCTGCAACGCCGAGGTCCGAAGCTGCGTTGGGATTTGATTTGCCTACTATCTTTGAAGTAATTTTTAAACCTTCTATGCAAAGTTCCATGGTTTCGTAAGGAACTTCTGTTGCAATAACCGTAGCCTCCTGAATTGCCTTGCTTCTTAAAGCCTTTTGTTCGTCGCTTTCCTTAGGAAGTTTAAAGGCTGACGACACCTGATTATAAGCGTCCGTGTCCTTATCTATACCTGCAATAAGCTTGTCATAGACAGACAAAGTCTCCTCTTTAACCTCTTGGCAGAGTTCTTTGTATTCTGCATATCTTTCTTTTGGAATGGTCAAATCGCACACCATGGCAGTAAGAGCCGCTCCCTGCGCCGCCGAAAGAGCGCTCACAGAGCCGCCGCCCGGAGCAGGCGCCTCCGATTTGAGTATATCCAAATAACTTTTAATCGTCATGTCAACCAATTTCATGTTAAACTAAAATTCCTTTCTTTATGGTTTTCAGCGCCAGATTTGAGCCTAAACGATAGCAGAGCATCTCCATGTCGGGAGCGTCCCATATAACCAAATCTCCTTGCTTTCCGATTTCAACGGTTCCCGTCAGATGTCCCCTGTTAATGGCACATGCCGGGTTTATGGTTACTGCCGTCAGAATCTCTTCCGGCGTCATTTTGTACTTCAAATACCCTAAGTTTATCACAAACTGAAGGTTTAGTGAAGGGCATGAGCCCGGATTAAAATCCGAAGCTATCGCCACAGGAATCTCAAACTCATCTATCATCCTTCTGACCGGGGCAAAGGTTGCTCCAAGATAGAAAGAAGTGGCCGGCAGGCACATGGCCGTAGTTCCTCCTTCTGAAAGGGATTCCATTCCTGCCTCGTCAATGACGATAAGATGTTCCGCAGAAGCTGCCTTCATCTGCCCTGCCAGAACCGAACCGCCTATAGCCTCTATTTCATCGGCATGGATTTTAAGGCCAAACCCAAGTTCTCTGGCCTTTTCCAGATAAACTTTGCTCTGCTCTGCATTAAAGACTGAATCCTCTGTAAATATATCGCAAAATTCAGCCAATTCGTGCTCCTTGACGTAAGGCATAATCTCTTCGCAGCAGATTCTGATATATTCTTCCTCTTTTCCTTTCCACTGTTCTTCTACGGCGTGGGCAGGCATCAGAGTAGAAACTATATCAATAGGGTGATTCTCGTTGAGCTTTTTCAATATCTCAAGCATCTTAACTTCCGTTTCAAGGTTAAGGCCGTATCCGCTTTTAGCCTCGCAGGTCGTAACGCCAAGCCCAAGCATTTCATCGAGAAAGCCCTGAGTCTTGTCATAGAGCTCATCAAAGGAAGCTTCTCTGGTCTTTCTGACCGTATCCATAATGCCGCCGCCGGCTCTGAGGATGTCCAAATACCCTGCTCCTTTAAGCTTCAAAGGAATCTCATTCTGCCTGTATCCTCCGAAAACCATATGGGTGTGACCGTCAACGAGCCCCGGAGTCACCAATTTATATTCAGCATCAATCACACTGTCTGCTTGGGACTCTTTACATGGCAGTTCTCCGTCTTTCGTTATGGCTTTGATGATTCCGTCTTCAATCAAAACCGCTGCGTCATTCCATTTTATGTTCTCTCCTTGCGCCCTTCCCCGATGGCTGTAACTTCCGACAGGGGTCTGCAATACACCTATATTTTTTACAAGCAATGTTGCCATTTGATCTCTCCTATAGCCTTTGGGTTTCGATTATTTTACAAATTTTTCTACCGTCTTGTCTACCAAGCCGTCATCTGCCAGATACGGAATGGTAATATGACCTTTGCCTTTGTAATTCTTGTTATATTCCACCGAAGTAGACAGGGCGTTTTCATTTCTTGCCCAGTTTCTTCTGGCAACTCCGCCCATTACGTCCCACATCATGGCTGATTTGATTATTTCATCGGTTCTCTCGCTTCCGTCAAGCAAAAGTCCGAAACCGCCGTTAATTGCTTTTCCGATTCCTACACCGCCGCCGTTGTGGAGGGCGCACAAAGACATTCCCCTGGCTGCGTTGCCTGCAAAGCACTGTACGGCCATATCTGCCATTACGTTGGAACCGTCCTTGATATTGGAGGTTTCTCTGAACGGCGAATCTGTTCCCGAAACATCGTGATGATCTCTGCCCATCATAACAGGTCCGATTTTTCCTTCTCTTACGAGTTCATTGAATTTAAGTGCGATTCTCGTCCTTCCTTCGGCATCCTGATATAAAATTCTCGCCTGCGTACCCACAACCAGCTTATTTGCCTTGGCGTCTCTTATCCAAACCCAGTTGTCTCTGTCTTGAGCTCTTCTGGTAGGGTCTATGCAGTCCATGGCAGCTTTATCCGTTGCATCCAAATCTTCAGGTTTTCCTGACAGGCATACCCACCTGAACGGTCCGTATCCATAGTCAAACAGTATAGGTCCCATGATGTCCTCTACATATGAAGGCCAGATAAATCCGTCTTTATCGTCATATCCGTTCTTTGAAATTTCTTTGATTCCGGCGTCATACATGGCTTTCATGAAAGAGTTGCCGTAGTCAAAGAAGTATGTGCCCTTTTCGGTAAGAGCCTTGATAGCCTTGTAATGTCTGTGAAGGGTTTCATCAACTTTTTTGCAGAAAAGGTCTCTGTCCTTATGAAGAAGCTCCGTTCTCTCTTCAAAAGTCATTCCCGCAGGACAGTATCCTCCGTTATACACGTTATGACACGAAGTCTGGTCTGACAGCAAATCTATCTTAAAATCTTTTTCCACTGCGGCCTCAAGCAGGTCAACTATATTGCCGTGGTAGGCGATCGAAATGCTCTCTTTTGCTTCAAGTTTGGCTTTTGCCAGCTTGAATATCTCATCTATATCATCCATTATCACGTCAACCCAGCCCTGATCGTGTCTGGTTTCGATTCTGGAAAGGTCAACTTCGGCAAAAATTCCGACAGCGTTGGCGATGTTGGCTGCCTTAGGCTGAGCCCCGCTCATGCCGCCAAGACCTGATGACACAAAAGTGTGTCCCGCCAGGTCTCCCTGTTCCGGAACTCCCAGATATTTTCTTCCTGCATTGAGTATGGTATTGAAAGTTCCGTGTACGATGCCCTGAGGCCCTATGTACATCCAGCCTCCTGCGGTCATCTGGCCGTAGTTGGCAACGCCCATTTCTTCTGCAATTTCCCAGTCATCCAAGTTGTCGTACATTCCTATCATCATGGAATTGGTTATTACCACTCTCGGTGCTTCCGGTTTTGACGGAAAAAGTCCAAGGGGATGTCCCGATTCCACAACCAGCGTCTGGTCTTCTGTAAGTTCTTCCAGATACTTCTTAATCAGCCTGTATTGAAGCCAGTTCTGGCACACCTGACCTGTCTCACCATAGGTAACAAGTTCGTAAGGGTAAAGAGCTACTTCAAAATCCAGATTGTTTTCTATCATAACCTGAAAAGCCTTTCCTGCAAGGCATTTTCCCTTATATTCGCTGATAGGTTTGCCGTATATTCTGCCCTCCGGCCTGTATCTGTAGGCATAAATTCTTCCTCTGGAAGTAAGCTCCTCCATAAATTCGGGAGCCAGTTTTTCGTGAAGTTCCTCGGGAACATAGCGAAGAGCATTTTTCAGAGCAATCTTTGTCTGCTCCTTGGTAAGTCTAAAGCCTCTGTCCGGCGCTCTTCTTATTCCTTCCTGAAACTTTGGATAGTCGGGGTATTCGTTATCCAGTTTAATCGTCATAGATTGATTTATGGTTTTGTTATCCAGCATTATATTTCTCTCCTTCCGGAATATTTCCAAATTATTTTAGGGTAACAACTTTTTCAACTGCTTTAAGAAGCTCGCCGTTTTTAACCATTTCGTCAAATTTGACAAGCTCGTCATGCATTATAACGTCTCTTTCAATAGGGTCTGAAACCGTTCTGATATAATCATATGCTGCCTTTGTTGCAGGAGCCAGATTTTCTATTCCCTTTTCTCCCTGCTCCTGTCTGAGCCAGATAGCCTGCGCTGCGGCCGCAATTTCTATACCCAGCACTTTCTGCGTATTATCAAGCACCATTGCCGCAGTTCTCGCCGACGTGGTTCCCATGGATACGTGGTCTTCCTGATTTGCTGACGACGGAATGGAGTCAACACACGCAGGGTGGTCGTAAACCTTGTTTTCCGAAACCATGGAAGCTGCTGCGTACTGGGCAATCATAAAGCCTGAACATACACCGCCGTTTTTAGTCAGAAATGCAGGCAGGCCCTCCGACAATGCCGGATTTACGAGTCTCTCGGTTCTTCTTTCTGAAACGTTCGCCAGTTCTGAAACAGCTATTTTGAGGAAATCAAAGGTAAGCGCCATAGGCTGTCCGTGGAAATTGCCTCCGCTTATGACTTCGTCTTCATCCGGAAAGACTATCGGATTGTCTGTTACCGCATTTATTTCTCTCGAAATCATTTCATATGCGTAGTTTATTGCGTCTCTGGTTGCGCCATGTATCTGAGGCGCGCATCTCAAGGTATATGGGTCCTGCACCTTGGAAGGCTGGAGAGGCAACGCATTTTTTGAACCTTCAAGCAGGGTCAGCAGATTTTCAGCTGCAACTTTCTGCCCCAAATGTCCTCTCAAGTCGTGTATCTTATGGTCATAAGCCTTTTTTATGGCATGAAGTGCTTCGCCCGTTAAGGCACATGCTATATCTGCCACCTTTTGAAGATGCATCGCATCCCACAATACGTTTACTCCTACCGCAGTCATCATCTGAGTTCCGTTGTTTAAAGCAAGGCCTTCTTTCGCCGCAAGAACTACAGGCGTAATTCCTTCTGCCGTCATTGCCTCCTTGGCGTCTGTAATCTCTCCTTTGTATTCAACCTTACCTTCGCCGATAAGTCCAAGGGCAATGTGGGAAAGGGGCGCCAAGTCACCCGAAGCTCCCAGAGAACCTTTTTCCGGGATTACCGGATGTATTCCCTTATTTATCATATCTATAAGCGTTTGGAGGGTTTCAAGCCTTATTCCGGAGTTTCCTCTTGCAAGCGCATTACAGCGCAAAAGCATGGCAGCTCTTACATACTGTCTCGGATACGCCTCTCCAAGGGCACATGTATGACTGATAATCAAATTACGCTGAAGTTCTTCCGTCTGCTCGTTGGAAATAACCACGTTGGAGAACTTTCCGAAGCCTGTTGTCAGTCCGTAGATTACGGCTTTTTCCTCAAGCTTTTTTTCTATGTAGGCTCTTGCTTTTTTCACCGCTTCTGTTGCTTCCGGTGAAAGCTTTACTTCCTCATTATTGCGGCAAACACGAATTACCTCTTCCACGGTCAGGTCACGCCCGTTTATAAATACTGCCATATTATACTCTCCATTCTTTATTATTTTTTATGCATAATTATTCACAAATAAAGCTGCTTTTACACATATAATATTATAAAGGTTTTAAGGGCTCTTTTCTATATTTTTTATTCTAATTTAGGCTCTTTTCTGGGATTTTAAGGGGAATTTTTTTAAATTTTTTCATTATTCGGCTGTCGCTTTATTGCTGTAATGCGGCACCCTGATAATGTATAAATGTAATGAATTATGTATACATAATCATTTTTTTCTTGTTGAAACCCTGTAGCCGTTGAAATTGCTACTTTTTTGACAATAATTTTTCTCAGCCCGGCAAAATTCCTCTTACATTATTGTTCCTCTGCCCTTCTTCAGGTAAATATGCAGTGTTTATTCATTTGCGCAGCAATATTATATATAAAAAACGGGACTGTCGCACAGCCTACTGAAAAGCCAGCTGTACGACGTTGGCAATTGGCGGGGCAGCTGGTCGGCAAGCAGCGAGACTGCCGTAAATCTTAATTTTTCTTTGAATTGCGGCATTTTGGCAGCAGCAATAGGGGCCAAATTGCCGTAAATTCCGCAATTTCTTTCATTTGCGGCATTTTATAAGCCGTAGAAAGGGTAAAACTGCCGTAAATTTGAAATTTTTCTTAGTTTCCGGCATTTGGGAGGGAAATAAGATAGCAAAAGTGCCGCAGATTGAAGAAAATCTTCATTCTGCGGCACTTTACAATTCAGACGGTTGCGGCGACATCATTTCGTCCGCCTTTTCAGTCAGCTGTACGACAGCCCCAAATTACATATATATTTACATTGTTTACTTCGATCTTCTTCCTGCTCCGCCTCCGCGGCTGCTTCCTCCGCCGCCTCTTCCCATTCCTCCGGATGACCTCCCGGAAAAGCTTGAACGGGATGAAGAGTGGGAACGTGTCGGACGAGAAGGACGAGAAGGCCGTGAAGGGCGTGGTGGACGATAGTCATATCCTGAACTACGTCTCGGTCTCCTCGGAGGTCTCGGCATAGGCGGTCTGCTTCTTCTGTAAGAACGCCGTCTACTCACTCCGCTTCTTCCAATGCTTGCAACTATCACGAGGATAACTATGACAACCAGGGCAATCACTACTATTTTTACAATATTAAAATCAAAACCCCGTGTGCCTGCGGCAGAGCCATTGCTGTATATGTCGCTTACCTCATCGTACATTTTATCAAAGAAGGTTCTGACTCCGGAATCATAATTTCCGGCGGCGAAATCATCTTCGAGATAATCCCAGAGCATATCGCCTATTTCCCCGGAAGTCAGGCTTTTCTCAAGGCCTTTGCCCTGCATACACCAATAATTGTCTTCGCCGATTGCCAGCAGCAAAAGCACACCGTTATTCTCCTTCGCTGAACCGATTTTCCACTCCTCAAATATCTTGTAGCAGTAGTCCTCTATATCCATTCCGTCGAGGAAATCAACGGTAACTACCACAATCTGACCGCCGCAAAGGTCTTCCAGCTCTGCGTTTTTGCTTGCTATGTAATCCTCTGTTTCCTGCGAGATGACATCAGAATAATCAGCGACATAAAAGCCGGAAGAAGGCTGCGGGATTCCGGCAAAGGCCGTTGCCGTAAATATAACTGTCACGGCTATCAGCGCCATGCTGACAAGTTTTATAGCTTTCCTCATCTTAAACTCTCTTTCCTAATAGAAAATCTCTGCTTCCTTGGCAGGAATCAAAGCGGCAGGGAATTTGCCGATTATGCTGTTGTATTCCAGCGCATATTTGTTGTATGGGTCATGACTTATTGTTTCGTTTCTTGAATTAAAGTCAGTATAAAGCCTTTGAACATAAGATGCATCCGAAGGTGACAGCTCTTCTCCCTCAAGAACGGTGAAAAGCGCCCCTACTGCTGCTTCCAGCTCTTTATTGGCCTCTGCCTTATCCTTTATATCCGTCATGCTTTGCAGCTTGGCAGCCGCAGATTGAGCATCTTTCATCGCCGCTGCGGCATTATGGTATTTTGACGCTATCTTAGCCATATTTATGGCATCGGAAGCTCTCTCCGACAAATCGTTGTCTATGCAAACGCCGTCATTATCTTCCCCTCTGCAGAAAATGTTCAACACATTCTTCTCATACAGCGAGTTGAGGGACTTATAGCCTCCAAGCATAAATCCCGCCGCTATAAGAACAACCATAAGCACTATGGCAATTGCCCTGTTTTCCAATATTTTCATGAAAGCTTATCCTCTTACTTCCAGCATCTTTGCTTTCAGTTCCTTTTCAATCTTAAGCAATTCAACTTCGGCAGCTTTGCGTTTTTCTCTGCCGTCTTCCTGAATCTTCATCACCTCGTCGATTGTCTCTATGAGCATGGTGTTGGTATTCTTAAGAGTTTCTATGTCAACGATGCCTCTCTCTGACTCTTTTGCCACTTCTATGGTCGTATCCTTAAGCACCTCGGCATTCTTTCTCAGCAGCTCGTTGGTAGCATCGGATACCGCACTCTGAGCCTTTACGGCTGCTTCACTGTTTGCAAGACCGAGGGCAAGAACCATCTGGCTTTTCCACAGAGGAATGGTGTTAATGAGAGTGGTCTGAATCTTTTCAACCATTAAAGCGTCATTGTTCTGAACCATGCGAATCTGCGGAGCCATTTGCAGGGAAACGGTTCTCGTCAAATCCAAATCGTGAAGTTTCTTTTCAAATCTGTTGCACATGTTGGCAAAATCGTTTACAGCCTGTGCATCAGCAGGTTCTCCGCTGGCTGCGGCCTTTGCCTTCATCTCAGGGAGCGTAACGTTCAAAGCCTCTTCCAATTTTTTCTTTCCTGCTACTATGTACATGGAAAGCTGTTTGAAGTTTGTATTGTTTGCAACGAACATTTCATCAAGAACCGCTATGTCCTTTGTCAGAGTAACCTGATGTCCTTCCAAAACATCCACAACTTTTTCAACGTTTACTTCAGCCTTATCATACTTTGCTTTGAGCTTTACGATAGGGTTGGCTGCTTTCTTAAAAATTCCCAAAAATCCCTTTTCCTCTTCCAAAGCGGAAAAGCCCTTGAGCTCAAATACCAGATCCGAAAGGGTAGCTCCTACCTTTCCCAAATCCTTTGTTCTGACTTTTTCCAAAGCCATGTCGGAAAAATCCGCAATTTTTTTCTGCGCATCTGCGCCATACTGCAATACATGGGTAGTATTGGTTATATCGATCTTCTGAGCAAAGTCATCCACGACTTTCATCTCTGCATCCGTCAACTGAATCTTATCCTCGATGTCTACGGGAGTAATTTCTTCAGGCACTGCTTCAGGCTCAGCAGGCTCCAGTGTCAGGGTAGGCACTTCCATTTTCAATTCGTCTGTCATATTAAACTCCTCCGTTTTTATTTTTGTATATTCTCAAAATCTATACGATTTTCTGAACCTTGAATCTTAAACAAATCTTCGAGAACAGCAATATCCGCAGACACTTCCATAGCGTCATCGGAGAACAAATCGTCTAAAAGCGATTTCATTGATTTATCAACAGTTTCGAGGCCTTTTTTAATATCCTCCATTGCTGTCGATATGTTTTCGCCGCCCTGCTCTTGCTTTTCCAAAACTATATATTTTTCAACCAGTCCTTCAATCATCGAAGTATAATGATTGGCAAGTTTTCTTACTTTATTACGGTCCTTAGGGTCGTTTTCCACATCATCGGCAATTTTTTCAAGGGTGGCCGCTATGCTTGCGACTCTTTCTGCCGTTTCTTTATCTTTAATCTGCTGCGCAGCCCCTTGCAGAGCTATGCGGCACTCATCAATCTTGCGTGCCAGCTCTTCTGCACGCACCTTTACCGTAGGAGCAGGCGGCAAAGATTCAATCTGTTTTTTACGCACGCTGTTCAATAATGCTGCCGCAGCTATCGCCAAAACCGTGGCAATCACAATCATGGAAATTTTATATATCGGCAAAATCATGGCTGACAAAAACCAAATCGCACCGGCGCCTATAAAAGGCAGTCCTGCGGGCATAACTTTAACAATTTTTTTATCCTGTGCCATTTCTTTACTCCTTTATGGTTCTATAGTGATATTTTAATATATCGCCGCAATTTTAGCAATAATTACTTGCGCATTACGCCATTCCCATTGCCATTCCGATGAGCCTTACAATAAAGGCGCACATCCACGCTATGGCGCATTGTGCAATCACTATTCCCACTGCCCACTTGCCGCCGAGTTCTCTCTTGATAGAGGCGATTGCAGCCACGCACGGGGTGTACAGAAGGCAGAATACCAAAAGTGAAATCGCACCGAGAGGAGTGATAACCGAAGCTATGCCGGTTGTAGTGCCAAGCAATACGGATAAAGTTGAAACAACGCTTTCCTTTGCCATAAATCCCGCTATCAGCGCTGTGGAAATTCTCCAGTCTCCAAAGCCAAGAGGCGTAAATACAGGCGCAATGACGCCCGCTATGATTGCAAGCATGCTGGAATGAGAATCTTCAACTATATCAATCCTAAAATCAAAGGTTTGCAGGAACCATACCACGATAGAAGCTATAAATATTACCGTAAATGCCCTCTGCAAAAAGTCTTTGGCTTTATCCCATAAAAGATGAGCTACATTTTTAGCTCCCGGCATTCTGTAATTTGGCAGTTCCATTACAAAAGGCACCGCTTCTCCCTTGAACATAAAGTTCTTTGAAATCAGAGCCACAAGAATTCCGACTATAATTCCCGTAAAATAAAGCCCTACCATTATCAGGCCGCCTTTTCCCGGGAAAAATGCCGCCGTAAAGAAGCCGTAAATCGGCAGCTTTGCGGTACAGCTCATAAACGGAGTCAACATTATGGTCATCTTTCTGTCACGGGCAGACGGCAAAGTTCTGCTGGCCATGACTCCGGGCACCGTACATCCGAATCCTATGAGCATAGGGACTATGCTCCTGCCCGAAAGGCCGATTTTTCTCAGAAGCTTATCCATGACGAAGGCTATTCGTGCCATATATCCGCTGTCTTCAAGCATGGACAGGAAGAAAAACAGCGTAACTATTATCGGTATAAAGCTGAGCACGCTGCCGACCCCGCTGAAAATACCGTCTATTACCAGAGAGTGAAGCACTGCATTGACGTTCATATATATCAGCCATGCGTCTACCGTTTGAGTCAGATACTCGATGCCTGATTCCAGAGCGCCCTGAAGCCATGCGCCTATAACGTTAAATGTAAGCCAGAACACTAAAGCCATAATGCCCACAAAAGCAGGAATGGCAGTGTACTTGCCTGTAAGAATCTTATCTATTTTTCGACTTCTCTCGTGTTCTTTGCTTTCTTTTGGTTTAACAACCGTAGCGTCGCAGAGCTTTTGAATAAAGTCAAATCGCATATCTGCGATTGCCGCTGCACGGTCAAGACCTCTTTCCGTTTCCATCTGATTTATTATAAGCTCCAGCATATCCTCTTCATGCTGCGTGAGTTTAAGAGCTTTCAGCACCAGTTCATCGCCTTCCACCAACTTGCCTGCTGCAAATCTTACGGGAATCTTGGCAGCCTTTGCATGGTCTTCTATCAAATGCATTATGCCATGCAAACACCTATGTACCGCACCGCCGTGCTCATCTTTATCGCAGAAATCCGTTCTTCCCGGTCTTTCCTGATATTGGGCGATGTGCAGCGCATGACCCACAAGCTCGTCTATGCCTTCGTTTTTTGCCGCCGAAATAGGCACTACGGGGATTCCCAGCATGTTTTCCATTTCGTTGATGTCGATAGTTCCGCCGTTGCCTCTCACCTCGTCCATCATGTTGAGAGCCAGCACGATAGGAATATCAAGCTCCATAAGCTGCATTGTCAAATACAGGTTTCTTTCTATGTTTGTAGCGTCTACTATATTTATGATGCCCTTTGGCCTTTCATCCAATATAAATTGTCTTGAAACGATTTCTTCGCTGCTGTAAGGTGATAGGGAATAAATGCCCGGCAAATCGGTAACCAAAGTTTCCGGATGATCTTTTATGCTTCCGCTTTTTTGGTCCACGGTAACACCGGGGAAGTTTCCCACATGCTGGTTTGAACCGGTAAGCTGGTTAAACAATGTTGTTTTGCCGCAATTCTGGTTACCCGCAAGGGCAAAGGTAAGTTTGACGCCCTTAGGCAGTGGATGTTCGTCCGCCTTAACGTGATAACGTCCCTCTTCTCCCAATCCGGGATGTTCCCTTCTTCTGTTCCTTAAAGGGACTCCGCTTTTCTCTCTCGTTTCTTCTGATATTGTTTCTTCATCTATTTCAATTTTCTCTGCATCCGCAAGGCGCAGAGTCAATTCGTATCCGTGTATACGAAGCTCCATAGGGTCTCCCATGGGCGCATATTTCATAAGTGTGACTTCTGCTCCCGGAATCACTCCCATGTCAAGAAAATGCTGTCTGAGAGAGCCTTCGCCTCCTACAGTTGTAATAACCGCACTCTTTCCTACTTCTAATTCTCTTAGGGTCATAATGTACTGTTTCCTCCATAATATCTGCACGAGTTATTCTATGCTAACAGCTTATTTTTGTCAAGTGATGAGGTCCTTGGCAGCAACAAAAAGGAGCCTCCTCGGCTCCTTTTCCTGTATCGAATTTTTTATTTATGATGTCCTTCTGCCCAAAGTCTTTCTGCGGTAGGCCTCCATTCATTTGCGTAATCCACACATTTGCTGCAAAGGTGCTCGCATGTTTCGGGAGCTTCCAGGTCTGTGGACTTTGCACCTGTTTCTTTTACCAGTTTCTGCAATATTTCAGGATTCTCCAGCATCGGGCAAGGTCTTAAATGATTGTCATTAAACGGCTGACCGTCTTTATATGCCAGGAACAGCGGCTGCTGCAAACACTCAAGCAGCGATTTTTCCTTGATATTTGCTCCGGAATAGTGAATAAACACGCAAGGCTCCACATCGCCGTTGGCATTGATATGACAGTATCTCTCTCCTGCTGCAATACAGCCGTGCACAAATTCTCCGTCATTCTGGAAGTCTATCGCAAACAGTTCCTTGCCTCCTTCAAGACCTCTTATCTCCCTTACTTTGTTATACATGTATTCTCTCTGCTCCGGCGTTAAAAGAAGATTGGTATCCGCATTTACGCCCACCGGCATATAGTGGAAATACCATGCAAATACACAGCCTTTATCAATGAGCATGTCAAGGAACTCATCTCCCGTTACCGTCAGGTAGTTTTTGCTGGTATAGCAGATTGAAACGCCGAAAGGAATATGATTTTCGTGCATCAGGTCCATGGCCGCCAGAGCCTTTTTATAATGCCCTTCGCCACGTCTTCCGTCATTGCTTTCTTCAAATCCCTCTATGCTGACGGATACAAAGAAGTTACCTACCCGTAGCAAATCTTTGCAGAATTGCTCATCTATGAGGGTTCCGTTGGTAAATGCGTGAAACGCTACATCTTTATGTTTTTCGCACAGCTTAATTATATCGTCCTTGCGCACCAGAGGTTCACCTCCGGTAAACAGATAAGCATAGATTCCCAGTTCCTTACCTTCGGTAATCACCTTATCCATTTCTTCAAAAGACAGGTTCAATCTGTTGCCGTATTCGGCCGCCCAGCATCCTGTACAATGCATATTGCAGGCCGTTGTCGGATCCATGAGCACTATCCACGGAATGTTGCATCCGTATTTTTCCTTCATCTCCAGAGAAGTCTTGTATCCTCTGAAGCCTGCTTCATATCCTGCATTAAGCAAAAACGTTTTCAAAATATGAGGGTCTACATCTTCCAATATTCTATTGGTATATCTTGCCCACTTGCTGTCAGGCGAACATGCCAGTTCTCTGAGCATTGCATATGATGAAGCCTCCCACGAATCCCCCAGTATTTTTTCTATTCTATCTACAAGTGTGAGCACCTCTTTTGAAATATCTCCTTTTTTGCTTTTGTTTATTATGGAGCTCAGTACCATTTCAAAAGCTTTTCTTTCTGCTATATGTGCCAGATTCTTTGCCATATAAAAAACCCCTTCCTTAATCTTTGTCTATATTATATATTTTTTCAATATTTATTTATATATACAAAAAAAGAAATTTGCCCAAAGTTTGGACAAATTTCGTGTTTTGTAGCATATGTTTTTTAGATTAAATCTTTATCACCAAGCATTCTGATAAACTCTCCCATTATCGGGTTAATCCATTTGTTTTTGCTGCACATATAATGCACATAGAGGTCGACTTCAATTTCATCAGTTTTAACTTCTGCAAGCTTTCCGTTTTTGATATAGTCGGATGCTATGTATTCAGGTATGAATGTCGTTCCGAATCCTCCGAGAAGTACATTGACAATAGCTTCAACAGACCCAATCTCCATTGCCGGGCGCAATTCGAGGCCCCTTTTTTTAAGTTCTCTTTCCAGCATAGCGCAGTATCCGATGCTGCGGTCTGCGATTATAAGCTGGTTTTCAACAAGATCTTTCAAACTTATATGCTCACGCTCAAGTAAGGGATTCTTTGGATGAGTTACAAACAGAACGTTCTCCTTTTTTCTGTACACCGTGCGAAATTCCGGGTAAGCGCTTCCGTCGTCGATTTCCACGAGAAAATCAAATTCATCACGTTTGAGTTTAAGAGTCGTATCCTCAGGAAAATCCGAGACCTTTACCATAATGTTCACACCGGGGTGAAGCTTTTGGAATCTGAGTAGAAATTCAGGAAGAATAGCTGCTGCATATGAGGATGCGGAGCAAATTCTCAATTCTCCCATAAGCTCATCTAAATGGCGTATACTCTGCAAAGCTTCTTCCTCAACTTTAAGCATGTTGAGCGCATGGGGCATGAAATTTTTACCTGCATCAGTCAGATATATGCGTTTTCCTATTCTGTCAAACAGAGGGACGCCAAGTTCCTCTTCAAGAGCTTTAATGTGCGCCGTTACGGTAGCTTGCGAATAGCCGATGCCGGAAGCAGCCTTGGTGAAGCTGTTGAACTCCACCACCTTTACGAATGTTTTTATGTTTCTTATTTCCATATTATATAATTCGCCTTTTTCTATCGATATGATTAAAACGATTGATTTTACAAATCTATTATATACCCTTATACTATAATTACAAGAAACAATTACGCAAACGGGATCCCATAACCTTATAAGCCCATAAATAAGTCCTTTATGTGACCCGTTTGCCACTGTCTTCGGGGGCTTTTAGGCCACGACGCATCAATTTAATTTAACCGAGGTTAATAACATGGACAACATCTTTGCATTTGTGCCCCTTATTACACTGATATTGCTGGCACTTTTTACAAAGAACATGGCAGTTTCAATGGTAACGGCCGTGTTTTTCGCTATGCTGTTTTTGCACAAGGGTAACATCCTTAGCGGGACAATAGAAGCATTTTATGACACCCTGTCTGACTCGTCATTTCAGTTCTGCCTGATTCTGATAGTTCTGTTCGGAGGAATTATCGAACTGTTTCAGCAGTCAGGCGCTCTCCAGGGATTCGGAAATCTCATATCCAAATATGCCAAGGGGCAGAAAAAAGTCATGATTCTGGCATGGTTCATGTCGGCTATCATGTTCGTTGATGAATACCTGAACTCAATTACGGTCACATTTTCAATGAGAAATATAACGGACCAGAATGGTATTCCAAGGGAGCACCTGGCATTTCAGGCTCACACCATGGCATGCTGCCTTTGTGCCGCAGTCCCTTTTACCAGCTGGATAGGCTTCTCCCTGAGTCTGGTCAAAGACTATGGCATGGGATTTGAAGAGTATGTTAAATCTATTCCTTTTATGTTCTATCCTCTTTTCATGATGCTTATTGCTCTGCTGGTTGCGGCAGGGATAGTGCCCAAACTGGGTCATCTGCGAAAAGCCTACAGGCGTATTGAAGAGGGCGGGCCGGCCTTTCTGGATGAGGGCGCTGAAAATCTCGTGGACATCGGTTCCGTTGAAGATGTAACGCCAAGTCCGGCAATAAACGCTCTGCTTCCCATAGCTGTTCTGGTGGCAGGCGTTCTGATATTTGATAATGATTTGATACACGGACTGGTGCTTGCGCTGGCATGTCAGCTGATACTGTACATTCCGCAGAAGATAATGACAATTCCGGAGTTTTTTGAAACGTTTTTTAACGGGGCAAAAGGCATGACGAACATAGGAATAATTGTTTTCCTCGGCTTTACGTTAAGTACGGCAAATGAACAGCTTGGTTTCTTTGATATAGTTATCGGAGGCGTAGGCGGTTCTGTCCCGCCGGTGCTGATACCGATAATTGCCTTTCTTCTTGTGGCCTTCTGTGTGTTTGCAGTCGGCGGATGCTGGGTAGTAATGCTTATCACCATGCCGGTATTTGTGCCGCTGGCAATGACAGCGGGAGCTTCTATTCCGCTGACGGTCGCTGCGGTAATGAGCGGAATATGTCTTGGCTACAGCCTTTGCTTCTACGCAGACACGGTTTTCATGTGCACTGCGGGAACCAAGGTTCCAAACATAACCATAATCAAGACCATACTTCCGTATGCAGCCATTGCCGGGGTTTTGTCCTGCGTCGGATACGCTGTCTGCGGGCTGGTGATGTGAGTTTGTCAAGAGAAAAACCCCTGCGGTTGCAAAGCAACTTTAGGGGTTTCATAGTCTCAAGTTGTTCAAATAATAGCTCATATACCCGCTCTCCCTCCCGAAACTGCCCAGTTTTTGCTCATCCTCATTCGCAAAAACCTGTCCGTTTTCCTGCCGAGCAAAGTCGGGTGCCAAGAGGTAAGCCCCTGTGGAAACCCCGGACAACAAAACAGTCGGTATGCTGCCCTCTCCGGGAGCATACCGCCGTTTGTTGTTATCCGGCCCTCCTCTTTCTTCGTTTCGTGAATTATACTACAGTTCTGCTTCAGTTTATACTCCTCGGTGGCAGAATCCATTTTATTCTTTACTAAAAAGCGTCCTGTTCTATCAAATCAGCAATTTTTAAGAATACATTTCTACATCTGCGACAAACAGCAGATGCAGTATTGCGCCTATTGTCAAGAATAGTCCCATTAAAGTGTACATAACGTTTGCTGCAATACGTTCTTTTCCTAACAGCCCCGTTATTCCCAAATACAGAAAAACAAATCCGAAGGTGTAGGGGGCTAAAACTCTTGTCAGAATTTTCAATCCAAACTGGCTCATATTTACCTCCTCAATCAATTTGTTCCTTTAAAGGTGAGCGTGGCCTTGTAGCCGATTCCCTGAACCCATCTTCCGCCTTGATGTTTATAGATTGCCCATTTGTCACATACAAGAGAAACTTTTGTGTATGCATATCCTTTGTAGGCTTGATATGTACAGTAGGCCGATAATCCGAATAACGCCCAGTTAAGTCCAGGGATTACATTAGATCCGAGTTTCGCTACAATTAACGAAACTGCTTTTTCTTTTGCCTTCTTCGTTAAAACAGCAGATGCTGCCGAGGCTCCAAGCCCGGGAAGCCCTAAGGCTGCATTATTTAAATTAAACGATTTTGACAACACCGTTTCAAGCTTATGATTTTTAGGTCTTGCAGTCATAGTCGGATCTGCAACAACGGGAAATACACTGTCATCATTGAAATAAACAGTTTGAATTAATACATTTCCATTTACTTTATAACTTGTTTCTATTTTTTTACCATTAGCATCCTTTGCCCATGCAGGTTCGATTACGGCAACAATATCTAAAAGCTCTTTCCCTGTTTCTGTATCAATATACATATTATTCTTATCAACTATATATATATCCTTTTTCTGCATTTTTTGTTCCATAATATTCCTCAGAGGTCATTAATCCATATCCTGCCGGAAGATTATAATCAAATTCATATTCTTTAGAAGCCTTTTCATCTTTTATGACAATCATACTTCTTATCCCCTCAATAGTCAAGCCGCATTGTTCCTTACGGATGGCCTGCACCACAACGGATACATCCTCTTCCCCATTATAAATGACAGTCCCTTTTTCAGTTACCTCAGCGTTAGCGTTCTTGATGTCTTTTGGTAGTCCAATCGAAAACCTTGTTCCGGCAAAGGTTTCTAAATCGATTGCCCCAGAGCCGTTTTGCGGGATACCCAAGTTTACTGCCTCTCCTTTAACAGTTAAGTTTATTCCGCAAGAGTCAATATCGGGATTAACCTCTCCTGTTCCCACAATATTCTCAACTATATCTGCTTGGTGTTCCGTACTCGTTGGATTTTCTTCAATAGCTTCTGCTGCTATCGCTATCCCATTTGACGATAGGACTATTGATAAAGTTAAAATACCTGCTAATAATTTTTTCATATTGCCACACCTTTTCTTTTTTAATTCATCTGTAAATTATGGTTCTACTATACTTTGTTACAGTCTCCTTATCATTACTGCCATAAGCTGTGCAAATCGCCTTTGCTCTGTACTTATAACCTTTTGCTACTGTCCGTGTTTTCGATATTGATGCAGACACTGTTTCTCCGGAATATACCCAGTCAGCTATAGTTATCCATCTTCCATTTTTATACTGTTGCAAATACAGCTGTACTGATGTTTCGGTTGTTTTCCCGATTTTTCCAGTTATCCTTCCTGACACTTTGACAGAACTGCCCGAAAGAGAAATTGCTGCTGATGCTGACATATAATTTTTTGCCATGGGTTCAAATTTTTCTTCTATCTTAACTGCTCCGTATACAGTTGTAACAGAAAATAATATGATGACGCACACGCTCACCCACAGCTTTTTATGTTTTCTCATATTTTTTAACTCCCCTTTCTTAAAATATTGTCATACATAATAACTTGACTATATATCGTTTCGGGACATGCAAGTTAAAATTTTATTTGCAGCTACATATGTGATATAATGAACTTAATTTGCAAAACAGGAGGGGTCATGTTAACTTTATACTTAACACTTATTGACGCAGAAGAAGACAAAATAAAATTTATAAAGCTATACGAACAGTATCGCCACCTGATGTTCTATATTGCGCAGAAAATTCTTCATGACGAACACTTGTCAGAAGATGCCGTTCAGGAGTCATTTCTTCGTATAGCAAAAAACTTCCATAAAATCGGACAGATTCTATGCCCTGAAACGAGAAATTTTACAGTTATTATTACCAGAAATGTAGCTATTACCATGATTAATCATTCCAATAGTAATGCGACGACAGACTTTTATGTTGAAAGCGCTCTCACAAATCCTTCGGAAGACGTATTTGAAGCTGTATCCAATAAACTCCTGACGGAAAGCATATTGAAGCTGCCGGAAATATATCGCGATTCTCTTTATCTTTACCATCTCTATGGGTATACTTTTAACGAAATTTCAAATTTATTGTCCATATCGGTTGAAAGCGCAAAAAAAAGAGTGCAGCGTGCCAGGCGTATATTAAAAGATCTACTGGAAAAGGAAGGTTATCGTCATGAATAAAAATTTGGATATTTCTCTTAAATGCGCTCTTGAAAAAGAGTTTTCCTGGATAAATGACTTTGAAAATCCTTATGCAGGCTATGCCTTTTCATCTCAATTTAAATCCAATATGGAATCAATTATTCCACGAGCCGGATTTACCTATGTCAGCATTGGAAACAAGAGGATCCGAAAGGCTCTGTTAGCTGCGCTGATCGCACTGCTGGCAATTGCCATTACGGGCTGTGCCTTTACCGTACACTATGTTGTGGAATGGAACGAAAAGCAAAATGACGCACAAGGGACTTTAGATGTTTCCTTTGAACTTAGCGGAGAGTCTCCGTCAGCTCCAAGGGATATGTTTCTCCCAAGTACGCCGCAGGGATACGTTATTACAGATCAATATAGTGATGATTTTTCTTATACAATTACCTATTCTAATCCCCAGGGACACGAAATTCTCTGTTCTATCAGCAACGACATAGAAAACATGAGTATCAGCCTCGATAATGAAGGTGCCTCTTTTGAGAAAACCACAATAAACGGGCAAAAAGGCTACGCCTATTCCAAGGATGGCATCAATGCGCTTTTCTGGGCAGACAGCATATATTTTTATGAGCTACAGGGAAACTGCGAAATGGATACTTTACTCACAATGGCCGGGAGCATGGCCGGCATTTGACACAGAGCCTATATAAGTCAAAAGAAAAACCCCTGCGGTTGCAGGGGTTTTAAGTCTTTGTTGGATGAGCCTTGCGTCGTAGATTTCTGCCAATCGCTTTGCTCTTGGGAAATCCTGACGAAAGACGTTCCATCGATTTTCTTCGAAAATCGGGATACGGCTTTTTATCTCTTCGAGAACTGGCTTGCTCTTCTTGCTTTCTTTAAGCCGTATTTCTTTCTTTCTTTCATTCTGGAATCTCTTGTTAAGAATCCTGCTGCCTTCAGAGGCGCTCTGTAGCTTTCCTTATCAGCTACGCAAAGAGCTCTTGAGATGCCGTGTCTGAGCGCACCTGCCTGACCTGTAAATCCGCCGCCGTAAACTGTTGCCACAACGTCAAATTTGCCTTCGCAACCTGCGATTTCGAAAGGTCTTCTAACCTCTCTCTTAACGATTTCCATTCCGAAGTAATCTTCTAAATCTTTCTTGTTGACAGTAATTTTTCCAGTTCCGGGAATCAGTCTAACTCTAGCAACTGAACTTTTTCTTCTGCCTGTTCCTTGATATTGAATCTTTGCCATTGTCTATCTCCCCTTTCCTAGAATTCCCAAGTTTCCGGTTTCTGTGCAGCATGAGCGTGCTCAGGACCTGCATAAACCTTTAACTTCTTAAGCATCTGTCTTCCAAGTTTTCCGTCAGGAAGCATGCCTTTTACGGCGTGTCTGATGATTTCGTCAGGCTTCTTTGCCTGCAACTTTTCAAAAGTAGTTTCTCTGAGACCACCCGGATATCCGGTATGTCTCTTGTAGATCTTCTCTTTTCTCTTCTTACCTGTTACTTCTACCTTTTCAGCGTTGATAACGATTACATAATCGCCGCAGTCAACGTGAGGAGTGTAAATAGGTTTCTTTTTGCCTCTCAAAATGGAAGCAACTTCGGAAGCCATTCTTCCGAGGGTCTTGCCTTCTGCATCTACAACGTACCATTTACGTTCTACTTCTGCAGGCTTAGCAATAAATGATTTCATTTTTCTTTTCCTTTCTACCTACTGGGTTTGAACGTGAACCGCCTGCGGTCTTATGGTTCAAACTTTTTCGGCTTTGTCTACTTGGATTTTGCCGTCTTGCGGTCCGCCAAAATCGTTTTCGATATACTAAAACTTTTTAGTTTTGGGGCTTACGGACGGATTCCCATCCTGCTCCCATACGCATAAACATGCTTTTATATTATATATTCTATGTGTTGGAAAATCAATAGTTTTTTAACGAGTATCAGGCTTTTTTGGTAAAATTTTGTTCAAACGGCATGCTTCGTTAATAAGTTTTTTCCTGTCATTAGGAAATCTGCCCTCTATGACTTCCTCAAGAAGCATCGCAAGAACTTTTCCGATTTCCTTCCCCTGCGTAAAGCCAATGGTTATCAAGTCATTTCCGTCAATCGCCAAGTCCCTGAGGGAAAAACATTCTTCTTTTTCAATTATTTCCTTTGCTATCGATTCGAGCTCGTCATAATAGCGCTGTCTACTGCGGTATTCGGGGCTTTGAGCCAAATTATCCGCCCTTTTGAGCTGCAAAAGGTCAAAAAACATTTCCGGGGAAATCTTGTTCATCACACGCTTGACTGCCTTTTCGGAAAGCTCGATTTGCAAATCATGCAGTCTGACCAGCTCCGTGACTTTTTGCTTTGTGTCATTATCAAACTTCAATCTGCTCATAATTTTTTCGGTAAGCTCGGCGCTTATGGAGGCATGTCCGAAAAAATGTCCCACGCCTTCATTGTCTAAACTAAAGCACTTAGGTTTGCCTATGTCATGAAAAAGCGCCGCAAGCCGCAGAACCGGTGTTGCGTCAACTGCTCCCACAGCTACGGCAGAGTGAGTCAAAACGTCATATACGTGATGAGGATTGCATTGGCGAAAGCCTTTCATATAAAGAATTTCGGGAATAACCGCACCGATTATGTCGGCGTTTTCAACAATACATTTTTCTGCATGTCGGCCGCAAAGGAGCTTTACAAGCTCATCTCTGACCCTTTCTGCGCTTATTTCCTGCAAAAGCTTTTTATTATCTTCCATGGCCCATAAAGTTTTTTCTTCTATTTCAAAACCCGTGACAGAAGCAAAGCGGAGCGCCCTCATTATCCTCAAAGCGTCCTCCTTAAATCTCCGGTCGGGATTACCCACGCATCTGATTACGCCTGCTTCAATATCTTCTGTCCCTCCGAAATAGTCCACTATGCCGGCACCCGGGGCGAAAGCCACAGCATTCATCGTAAAATCACGCCTTGCCACATCCTCCCGCAGGCTCCTCGTAAAGCGTATGCTGCCGGGATGACGGCAGTCAAAGTATTGTCCCTCAACTCTGTAAGTGGTTATTTCTATAGGCATATCGTCTATTATAACCGTGACGGTGCCATGCTTTATACCTGTCTCTATAACTTTATATGAAGAAAACACACTCTCCGTTTCCCGGGGCAAAGCCGATGTTGTCACGTCGTAGTCCGAAGGAAATTTTCCCATGAGGCAGTCTCTGATACAGCCTCCCACGGCATAGGCTTCAAACCCTGCTTCTCCAAGAAGCGTCAGCGCCTTATTCACTTGGCTCGGAAGCTTAATCATCTCTTGTCCCTCCCATGTCTACAGTTTACCCTACTTCTTGCCTCAATTCAATCCCGCCTTGCATTTACTCTTTTTTACCTTTATAATAATTTCATTGACTATCAAGGAGATGCGGGATATGAAATCATATGCAAAAATTATTTTTTCAATGTTGGCTTGGGGAACCTTGCCCGTATTTGTAAGCAAAATTCCCTTTAGCAGCGCCGAAATCGTAATGTGGAGAATCATTTTCGGCTCGCTGTTTTTGACCGCCGTATTTATGATTACCAAGAGCAAAGAAACCGATACATCGTGTAAGAAACCTATTCTCCGCCTGATTATTACGGGCATTCTCATGGGTGCAAACTGGGTTGCTCTTTTCGAATCCTACAGGTGTATAGATGTCAGCATTGCCACATTGGTATATTACATGGCTCCCGTAATAGTAATGGTCGTCTCCGTGTTCCTTTTCAAAGAACACGCCGGCTTTATCAAGATATGCGGCATGGCTGCGGCTTTAGCGGGCATGTTT
The DNA here is from genome assembly GCA_021769295.1 of Bacillota bacterium. GTDB lineage: Bacteria > Bacillota > Clostridia > Peptostreptococcales > Anaerovoracaceae > Fimisoma. Next base: position 37,333 of record JAETTD010000009.1, read on the forward strand.
ATAGTAACCGGAGTAAACGTAGGGGGAAGCGAGCCTGTAAGGGGTCTTATTTTGAGCACCGCCTCGGCAATATTATATGCTTCCGTCACTTTAATGAATAAATGTATCAAGGGGCTTTCGGGCTTGGAAATGACCTTGATTCAGCTCATAGGAGCGGCCGTTGTCGTAATTCCTTATGCAATAATATCTCATGACGGGCCTTGGCTTAACCTGTTTTCGGAGGCCGGGCTTTACACCGTTATCATAGGGTTCGTACATACAGGCATTGCCCTTTTCTTCTTCTTCTCCGCCATACAGGAGCTTCCTGCCCAAAGCGTGGCTCTGTGCAGTTACATAGACCCGGCATCGGCTTTGTTTTTTGCTGCCGTTTTCTTGGGCGAATCCTTATCACCATTTCAAATATTCGGAGCCTTTCTGATTTTGGGCGGAGCCGCCGCAGGGGAGCTGTGGGGTAACAAGCTGCGAAATTCTCATTAAATATATATAAAAACAGAGAGGCAAAAAATTTTGCCTCTCGTTTTTTTAATATATTCATATGAAGAAGTTTTTATACCAGCATCATTCTGTCATTGGCAAATTCTTCACCTGTGGAAATCTCAAATTTCTTGAGCAAATCCGAAACCTTAAGGTTTGATTTTTCTTCTCCGGAAACATCGTATATAATCTTTCCGTTCATCATCATAATCAAACGGTTTCCGTATTTTATGGCATCTTTCATATTGTGAGTTACCATTATGGCCGTAAGCTTATTTTCTTTTATAAGCTCGTCTGTCATGGCAAGTACCTTGGCTGCCGTCTTAGGGTCAAGGGCAGCAGTATGCTCATCAAGGAGCAGAAGGTCCGGCTTTTGAATCGTTGCCATAAGCAAGGTGAGCGCCTGACGCTGTCCGCCTGACAGCAGCGAAACCTTGGTCTGAAGTCTGTCCTCAAGGCCCAGATCAAAAGGCGCAAGCAGCTTCTTGTAAAGCTCCCTTTCCTCTTTGGTCACTCCCCATTTAAGGCCTCTCTTTTTTCCTCTTCTCATCGCTATAGCCAGATTTTCCTCTATCCACATATCGCCGGCTGTGCCCTTCATAGGATCTTGGAAAACTCTTCCGATTCGCTTTGCTCTTATGTGTTCGGGCTGGTTTGTTACGTTTTCCCCGCCTATTTTAATCAAACCGCTGTCAAGAGGAAATGCCCCTGAAATCATATTGAGCATGGTGGATTTGCCTGCGCCGTTTCCGCCTATTACCGTAATAAAGTCGCCGTCCTGAACATTCAGGTTCACTCCTTGCAGCGCAACCTTTTCATTGGCAGATCCTCTGTTAAATGTTTTGCATACATCTTTAAGCACCAACATTGGTATCCACCTCCTCATACTTTTTCATATTGGCATTGATTCGTTTTTTCTCTGATATATGTTCCCTGACCACAGGTACCGATAATGCCGCTATAACCAGAACGGCTGTCAAAAGTTTCAGATTATTCGGATTGAATCCCAAAAGCAGAACCACCGCAATGATTACCCTGTATATTATACTGCCGAAGAAAACCGATGCAATTCTAATCTTAAAGGAACCTTTTGTGCCGAAGATAACTTCACCTATTATTATAGATGCAAGGCCGATTACGATAGTTCCCGTTCCCATTCCGACATCGCCGTATCTTTGTATCTGGGCTACCAGAGCTCCGGAAAGAGCAACAAACCCGTTGGCGATTATGAGTCCGACAATCTTCATGCTATCGGTGTTTCCGCCCTGCGCTTTTACCATTGCCTCGTTGATTCCCGTGGCTCTGATAAGGCATCCCTGTTCCGTGCCGAAAAACCAATACAAACCCATTATTATTACAATAGCCAAAATGAGCCCTATAGATACGTTGGTAACTTTTGCGCTGATTCCAAAGAGCGCTGCGATTTTATCCGGTATGGTTTCTACGCTCTGCTCTCCGAACTGAGACATACCTATATTGGATTTACCGCCTAATATCATCAGATTTACGGAATAAAGAGAAAGCATGGTCAAAATTCCCGCTAAAATCGCAGGTATCTTTAACTTGGTATGTAATATTCCCGTGACAAATCCGGCAACCATTCCGCATAAGATTGCCAGCAAACTTGAAAGCACAGGATTCCACCCTGCCGCAACCGTAGCCGCAACCATGCATCCGCCCAGTGCAAAGGTGCCGTCTACCGTCATATCTGCTATATCCAGTACCTTAAACGTTATATATACCCCGATTGCCATAATCCCCCAGACTAATCCGAGGGATATGGCATCAGGCAGGTTTTTCATTATACTTGCAAGAAGTTCCATAATCAACACCCTTATTGATAAATTGTTGCAGCCTTTAAGATTGCTTCAGGAATGGTGATTCCCAGCTGGTCTGCGATTGCTGTATTAACTGCGTACTTCAGTGTATCGCCGCCTAAGTATTCGATTGGCATCTTTGAAATATCTTCGCCCTTGAAAATTTTATCTGCCTGACGAGCTGTTGCAACGCCTAAGTCATAGTAATCAAGCGCATATGTGATAAGTCCGCCTTTTTCAACCATTCCGGCTTCTCCGCAGATTACAGGAAGTTTTTCCTGAGTTGCTACCATTGATACGGTATCCATGCCTGCTGCGATAGTGTTATCTGTAGGCGCATAGATTGCGTCAACTTTTCCTGAAAGGGAAGCTACCATTTGCTGAATCTCGTTGGATGAGGAAACAGATGCTTCTACTACCTCAAGTCCGTTGGCTGCTGCTGCTTCTTTGGCCAGTTTAAGCTGGATTTCCGAGTTGGATTCGTTGGAGCAGTAAAGCACTGCAATTTTCTGTGCGTCCGGTAAAATTTCTTTAAGCAGTTTAATCTGATCTGCTACCGGCGTAAGGTCTGATGTTCCCGAAACGTTGCATCCCGGTTCTTCGTTGGATGCCACAAGACCGGAGCCTGCCGGGTCTGTTACAGCAGATACCAGAATAGGAATATCTGTAGTCTTGCTTGCTGCCGCCTGAGCTGCCGGGGTTGCAATCGCAAAGATTAAATCCTTATCATCGTTTACCATGGCTTCTGCTATCGAAAGGCAATTTGCCTGCTCGCCGGAAGCTACCTGATAGTCGATTTCAATGTTTTCACCGTCTACATATCCCAGGTTTTCGAGCTCATCCACAAATCCCTGATAGGATTTGTCCAGTGCATCATGCTTAACAAGCTGAATTACACCTATTTTCAATACTTTGTCCTCCGTCTTGGTTCCTCCGCAGGAACAAAGTCCCACAACCATTACTGCTACCAGTAATAATGCTACAACTTTTTTCATTTTTGTCGTCTCCTTTTCATATATTTGTCAGTGAAAAATAAAAAAGTTCATCTGCATAGCCTGCAAATGAACTCGTTCTGACTTTATTTTCTTTTGAGTTAATCAATCATGAGCATCAGCCTATGCAGAAGTTTTCAGTTTTGGCATCGTAAAGTAAGCAAAGCAAAAGTATGCGCTGCCTGCAAAATAACCAAAAAATTTTTCAACTGCATTTACTGCTTTTGGCAACATGATTTCTCTCCTTTCAAAAGTATGTTCTAATAATACTACTCTCCGCCTTATTATGTCAAGACCTTTTTCTGAATTTTCTGAAAATTTAACGGGTTCCTATATTTCAAAGGGAGTCTCAAAAGTTTTGTGGTTCCCTTCCCTATGCGGCATGGGCGTTCGTGTGCAGATTGCCGTAATTTAAAGAAATTTTTAAGTTTACGGCAATTTGAAGGCTTTCTGAAGGGCAATAATGCCGCAATTCGATGAAAATTAAAAAATTACGGCATTTTAGCTGGCTTCACAGCTCTAAAAATGCCGTAACTAACGAAAATTTTTAATTTTGCGGCAATTTACCTCCCCGACAAGCACTAAAACTGCCGAAATCAAGTCATTTTTAGGGATTTACGGCAGTCGGGGCAGTCGGCTCTCTTGCTGGCCGGCAATTTGCCTCCCATTATATTTCTATCATCTGGAATTTCTTTTTACCTTTTTGAATCAGCAGTTTACCGTCTTCAAACATGTCTACGGTTACCTGCATCTTTTTGTCGGTTACTTTGGCTCCGCCGACCGTTAAACCACCTTGCTCAATGGTTCTGAAACCTTCACTGTTGCTTGGAACAAGACCAAGTTCCTTAATCAAGGTAACAACTCCGGTGCCTTCCCCTTCAAACCTTGCTCTGTCCATTTTTACGGTAGGAATATTTGCCATGTTTCCGCCGCCTGCAAAAGCAGCTCTCGCACCGTCGAGGGCTTTCTTGGCTTCTTCTTCGCCGTGAACCAGTTTGGTGACTTCGTAGGCCAGAATCTCTTTTGCCTTATTGATTTCTGAACCTTCGAGGGAAGAAAGCCTGTTTACTTCCTCCATAGGCAGGAAGGTGAGCATTCTCAGGCACTTGTTTACATCAGCATCGCCTACGTTTCTCCAGTACTGGAAGAACTCGTAAGGGCTTGTCTTTTCAGGGCTGAGCCAAAGGGCGCCTTTGGCGGTCTTTCCCATTTTCTTTCCTTCGGAATTGGTAAGCAGTGAGAAAGTCATTCCGTAAACTTCTTTACCCGTCTTCTTTCTGGTTAAATCCACGCCGCCTATGATGTTTGACCACTGGTCGTTACCGCCGAACTGAATTTTAACATCAAAGTCACGAGCCATTACCATAAAGTCATAACTCTGCATGAGCATGTAGTTAAGCTCAAACATGGTCAGTCCGCCTTCACGTTCCATTCTCTGTTTAAAGCACTCTGCACGAAGCATGGTGTTTACATTGAACGCAGAGCCTATCTCCCTTATAAAATCAATATAATTAAGAGGTCTGAGCCAACGTGCATTGTTCACTGTAATGGCTTTTCCCGGCTCAGGTTTCTTATTCTCATGTCCCGGAACGAAAACGCCTTCGTTGCCGACATACTGCCATTCTTCGTCAAAATCCAAAAACTTGTCGAAAAGTTTTTTAAACTGAGCGCAGTTGTGCTCAATGGTTTCCACAGTCATAATCTGGCGCATATCGGTTCTTCCCGAAGGGTCGCCGACCATGCCTGTTCCTCCGCCGATTAAAACCACCGGAGTATGGCCGAACTTCTGCATGTACATCATTATGATTACCTGCATAAAATGTCCCACATGCAGGCAATCTGCCGTAGGGTCAAATCCTATATAAAATTTAACCTTTTCGTTTTGAAGAAGTTCACGCACTTTTTCTTCGTCTGTAGATTGTTCTATAAATCCTCTTTCCTTCAAAACGTCATACACGTTGTCGAACTTGCTGACGTCATCAGGTATAAAATCAAAGTTCATAATCTGCCACCTCGTTATTTTGTTCCATACAGTCTGTCGCCTGCATCACCAAGACCCGGAACGATATAAGCGTTTTCATTGAGTTTCTCGTCTTTTGCTGCGATATAAATATCCACATCCGGATGAGCTTTCTGTAAAACTTCAATGCCCTCAGGTGCTGCGATAAGGCACATAAACACAATGTCACTGCCGCCTCTCTGCTTTATAAAATCTATTGCGGCAACTGCGCTTCCTCCTGTTGCGAGCATAGGGTCAACGACAAAGATTTTTCTCTTTTCGATGTCTACAGGCAGCTTGCAGTAATATTCAACAGGTTCATGAGTTTCAGGGTCTCTGTAAAGTCCCACATGTCCTACCTTTGCGTTAGGAACCAGTGCAAGCATTCCGTCTACAAAACCAAGACCGGCTCTCAAAATAGGAACAATGGCAATGTCCTCTCCTGCCAGCATATTCATCTTTGTCTTGCAGATAGGAGTTTCGATTTCGACTTCTTCAAGGGCCAGATTTCTTGTAGCTTCAAAGCCCATAAGCATTGCTACTTCTTTTGCCAGTTCCCTGAACTCTTTTACCGTAGTGTCGGTTTTTCTCATCAATGCAGTCTTATGCTGAATTAACGGATGATCAAATACATATACTTTGCCCATTTTTATTCTCCTTGTTATTTGATTTTTATAAGTTATCAAGCATATCGACTCTGCGCTTATGCCTGCCGCCTTCAAATTCCGTATCGAGCCATTCATCGACTATTTTAAAAGCCAGCTCCGGCTCGGTTATTCTTCCTCCAAGGGCAATCATGTTGGCATTATTATGCTGTTTTGCCAAGTGCGCCATTTCCACCGAAGTGCAAAGTCCGCAGCGTATCTTGTTTACCTTGTTTGCTGCTATGGAAATCCCTATTCCGCTGCCGCAAACCACTATTCCCAGCTCCGCTGCACCCGATGCAACAGCTTCTGCACAGGCCTTTCCGTAAATCGGATAATCCACTGACTCTTCGGAATCGGTTCCAAGGTTCATAACCGATATACCTCTTTTAATCAAGTGATCTGTAATCTGCTCTTTGAGTTTAAAACCGCCGTGGTCGCTTGCTATCGCAATGTTCATAAGGTCACCTCTTCATTCTATTTCTCTTATATTATAGCCTGCCGATTTAAACATTCTGTTCATAACCGCAAAGCCAACTCCGTCCTCTTTAAGAGCTGCGGCAAGGATTACATCCACGCCTTTTTTGTCAAAGGCTCTGAGCTGCGCAAAGAAATCGTGTGCCGCTTCTTCGGGATTTTCATTGTCATAAAGCAGTATTCCGACCGTCTGGCCGCACTCGACCCTGTTCATCTTTTCCTCGGCCATTGCCAGCCTTACCTTTTCAGGTTCTCCTTCGAATATAATCATCTCCGCCTTAGGCGCATAGTGCTTATATTTCATGCCGGGGGATTTGGGTTTAAAGTTTTCGTCGGTTTCAAGCAGGCCTCCGTTATTATATATATCGGGTCTTTGCAGAACAGCGGGGTCAATACCCACTTCCTTGCCCAGAACCTGAGAAAGCTGCTCTTTCGTAACGATTCCCGGTCTTAAAATCATCGGTGTTTCCGAGGTCATATCCACCACCGTGGACTCTATCCCCACTTTACACGGTTCGCCCTGTATAATGGCTTCTATTCTGCCATGCAAATCGTCGTCTACATGGGAAGCGGTGGTCGGGCTTGGATGTCCCGACAAGTTGGCGCTGGGGCCTGCAAGCGGAATACCTGCTTTGGCAATCAGGGCAAGGGTCGCTTCGTTGTCCGGCATTCTCACCGCTACGGTATCAAGTCCGCCTGTGGTAACTCTCGGCACTTCAGGCTTGGCAGGAACAACCATGGTAACGGGTCCCGGCCAAAATGCATCCATGAGCTTTTTCATATCGCCGGTTACTTTATCCGTCAGTTCTATCAACTGGCTGCTGTCTGCAATATGAACAATCATGGGATTGTCGCTCGGTCTTCCCTTTGCTTTATACACTTTGCTTACGGCTTCGTCATTCATGGCATTGGCGCCAAGTCCGTAAACCGTTTCCGTGGGAAAGGCCACGAGACCGCCTTCAAGCAGTATCTGCGCTGCTTCCTTAATGTCTATTTCAGTTGTTCCTAAAATTCGTGTCTCCATTTTAAATCTCTCTAAAAGTTCTTCATCTTTTCTGCCTGGTCGCTGGTGATAAGGCCGTCCACTATTTCATCAATTTCGCCGTCCAAAAATCCATCAAGCTTATAAATGGTCATTCCGATTCTGTGGTCGGTCACTCTTCCCTGAGGGAAGTTGTAGGTTCTGATTCTTTCGCTTCTGTCTCCCGAGCCTACCTGGCTTCGTCTTTCTGCCGAAATCTCATCGTTCTGCTCCTGCAATTTCAGGTCGTAGAGCCTTGAACGCAGAACTTTAAAAGCTTTTTCTTTGTTTTTTATCTGTGATTTTTCATCTTGGCATGTAACCACAAGACCTGACGGAAGATGTGTCAGTCTTACTGCGGAATCCGTGGTATTTACGCACTGTCCGCCGTTTCCCGATGAGCGGTAAACATCCACTCTTACGTCATTTGGATTGATTTCCACTTCTACGTCGTCAACTTCCGGCAGAACCGCAACGGTCGCCGCAGATGTATGGATTCTGCCCGAGCTTTCGGTTTCCGGCACTCTCTGTACACGGTGGGTTCCGCTTTCATATTTGAGCCTTGAATAAGCGCCCTTTCCTTTTATTAAAACGCTGGCTTCTTTTATTCCGCCTATTCCTGTATCGTTGCTGTCCATTATCTCGGCTTTCCAGCCTCGTCTCTCTGTGTAACGCAGATACATACGCAGCAAATCCTGCGCAAACAAGGCTGCCTCTTCGCCGCCTGTTCCCGCACGGACTTCCAGTATTACGTTTTTCTCATCGTTAGGGTCTTTTGGCAGGAGCAGAATCTTGAGTTCATCTTCCATTTCGGGCATTTTATCTTCAAGTTCGGAAAGCTCCATTTTTGCCAGTTCCCTCAGTTCTTCGTCACCCGATTCGAGCATCTCCTTTGCCTCGGCAATGCCTTCCTTAGCTTTCTTATATTCTCTGTATTTATTTACGATAGGCTCCATTTCTCCCATTTCCTTGATGTGTTTCTGCCAAAGAGGCTGATTGTTTATCACATCAGGGTCCGAAACTTTCATTGAAAGTTCCTCGTATTTTTCCAATATAAAGTCTAACTTGTCGAACATTTGATTCTCCTTAAACTTAAATTTTATTTATATGTAAGTAATGTTACTGTTTTAATCTTATACGCCGCTGAGCTATTACTTTATAAATTATTGCAAGAGATTTGCTCTTCCGAAGGGCAGCCATAAGCTCCGACGGAAATGCAAAGAACTTGCAATTATTTATTATACCACAAAGCTTATTTTTTGAAAAGTGCATCACAGAATCGATATTTCTATGCGTTATAAAAAAACCGGAATTATATTCCGGTTTAAGGGTTGATTATTAGTCAATGTTGTACTTGTTCTTGAATTTTTCAACACGGCCGCCTCTGTTTACGAATTTCTGCTGACCTGTGAAGAACGGATGACATGCTGAGCATACGTCAAGTCTTAATTCTTCTTTTGTTGATTTTGTAACAAAAGTGTTACCACATGCGCAAGTTACTTTACATTCCTTATAATCAGGATGGATTCCTTCCTTCATGTTCTGACCTCTTTCCTGTCGATTCTGCTCGACATATTTTTTGCTACATATCATCGCAGCCCCTATACTATATCACAGGGCTTTGGAGAAATCAAGCTATTTTTTGCCCTTAAGCTTTGCAATTACTATTCTATCCTTGCCTGCCAAGTCTTTCAAACACATTATATTGCAGAATTTCTCAGTTTCTTCTAACAGCGAGGTAACTGCTTCATTCTGGTTGTAGCCTATCTCCAACATTAAAACTCCGTTTTTATGCAGATGCGCAGGCGCATCCTCTGCAATTCTGCGATAAAAGTCCAGTCCGTCCATACCTCCGTCAAGAGCCATTATCGGCTCGTGGTCCTTTACCTCCCTTTGAAGAGTAGGTATCACTTCCCTCTCGATATACGGCGGATTGGAAATGATAAAATCGAACTTTTTCTTGCTCAGCTTGCCGCAGAAGGCATCAAACAAATCGCTTTTCTCAAACTTAACCGACTTGCAGCCGTTATCCAATCCGTTCTGCTTTGCGGTTTTTACGGCTTCTTCGCTTATGTCGGAGCAGGTAACCTTGACTTTGCCGCAAAGCTTGGCTATGGACACTCCTATGGCTCCGCTTCCGCAGCACAAGTCAAGAACCTCTTTAAAATCAGAGGCTTTTGCATATTCTTCGCCCCTCAAAGTGCCCTTTGTCAGCAGTTCAACGGCGTCTTCCACCATGGTTTCGGTGTCTTGGCGCGGTATCAGTACCGACGGATTTACATTAAAAGAAAATCCCATAAATTCCTGTGTTCCGGTTATGTATTGAAGCGGCTCTCCTGCCGCACGTCTTTCTATCAGTTTGAAATATGCTTCGCATTGATTATCCTGAAGCACATCCTGCCAATGCATCATAAGCCCTACGGAATCAAGTTTATCCAAGAAACAATACAATTCCTTTGCGTCTCTCTCATAGTCCCCAATACCTGCGTCCTGGAGCTGTCTTATGCCTATTTTAATCAATTCTTTCAGTGGTAAACTCATCGCTTTCCTTTTCCTCTTTCAGAGGATTACCTTCCAAATCACAAAGTCCTTCAAAATATGGCGTTTCGTTTCCCGGCAGAACCGCCTTCATTGCCGCTATAGCAACCTCGAGCTGCCTATCGCTTGGCTCGTTGGTAGTAAGTTTTTGCAGGTAAATTCCCGGCATACTCAAAATCTTAACTATCCAGTTATCGCTTCTTCCTGCCCACTTGAGCAGCTCATAGGACAGGCCTGCAATCAGAGGAAGCACCAGTATTCTGGTCAAGATTCTCATCCACACGTTGGGCCACCCCATTAAGGCATGCGCCAGCACCGCAATCACCATTACGAACATCAAAAAGCTGGTTCCGCATCTCGGATGCAGGGTGTAGAATTGCTGGGCGTTGCTTGGGGTAAGCTCAAGTCCGTTTTCAAAACAATGTATGGTCTTGTGCTCTGCGCCGTGATACTGAAAGACGGTCTTGATGTCCTGCATTTTTGCGATGAGGGCGATATATGCGATAAATATCAAAAGCCTTACGACTCCCTCAGCTAAATTTAAAAGGAGAATATTTTCGGTAAGCTTTGAAAGCAGCCCTACCGCCACAGTCGGAAGCAGCATAAAAATTCCCACGGACAGGGCTATGGCAATTACCACGGAAAGCATCATCAATATCTTCCACGCCTTTTCCTTGCCAAGTTTTTCTTCGACCCAGACGTCAAATTTGTCTTTTTCGTATTCCTCGGGATAATGTTCTTCCAGCACGTCAGCAGAATACATCAATACCTTTGTTCCCTGCACCATTGAACTCACAAAATTTACCACGCCTCTTATCAGAGGAATTTTGCCCCATTTGCTCATCTTTGGTGTGGGCTGGGTTTTCATATGGATGCTGCCGTCAGGAAGGCGCACCGCAATGGCGGTCTTTTCGGGGCCCCTCATCATAATGCCTTCCATTATTGCCTGTCCGCCTATGGAAGTGGGACATGCGTTTTTCAAAAAAATCTTTTTTAAATCCATTTTTTCCCTTTATCTTGAGTATCAGTCATCTAACATTATCTTTTTAATTACCTGAATAAAATCCCTGTTGTTTCTGGTGTGAGCCAGATTTTCTATGATAGTTTCCGTAACTTCCTGCGGATTGCTGTTTGACAAAGCTCTTCTCATGGTCCAGATTGCCTCGAGCTCTTCCTGATCCATGAGCAGGTCTTCACGGCGTGTGCCCGATTTATTTAAGCTTATGGCAGGGAAGATTCTCTTTTCCGACAGCTTGCGGTCAAGGTGAAGTTCCATGTTGCCGGTTCCCTTAAATTCTTCGAATATTACATCATCCATACGGCTTCCGGTTTCCACAAGAGCTGTGGCCAAAATTGTTATGGAGCCGCCCTCTTCCATTTTACGGGCTGCACCGAAGAATTTTTTAGGCTTGTGAAGAGCTCCCGGGTCAAGTCCTCCGGAAAGAGTTCTTCCCGATGCGGGAACCACCATGTTATAGGCTCTCGCCAGCCTGGTGATGCTGTCGAGCAATATTACCACATCTTTTCCGTGCTCAACCAGCCTCTGTGCTCTTGCCAGCACCATTTCGGCAACTTTAACGTGGTGCTGCGGAAGTTCGTCAAAGGTGGAATAGATTACCTCTCCGCTTTTAAGTGAGCGTTTCATGTCAGTGACTTCTTCAGGACGCTCATCCACTAACAACACTATCAGCTCAATTTCGGGGTTGCTCGCTTCAATGGCATTGGCGATGCTCTTTAAAAGAACGGTTTTGCCCGCCTTAGGCGGAGCCACAATCAAGCCTCTCTGGCCTTTACCGATCGGAGCTACTATATCTATAAGGCGCATAGAAAGCTCTTTGCTGCCGTTTTCGAGCCGCAGGCGCTGGTAAGGGAATACCGGCGTCAGGGAGTCAAAATCAGGTCTCCTTATGGCGGCTCCCGGCTCGTCGCCGTTTACCGTAAGCACATAAAGCAGCGCTCCGAACCGCTCGCCTTCTTTGGGAAGTCTTGTTATTCCCTTTATCTTATCTCCTGTTTTTAAGTTAAATCTTCTTATCTGCGTAGGCGATACATATATATCCTTTTCGCTGGTCAAAAAATTTGAAAACCTTAAAAATCCGAAGTTGTTTTCCTCCTGAATCTCTAAGATTCCTTCGACTTCGGGTCTTGGTTCGTCATGCTTTCTTTCTTCTTTTGCCGTGTTTTTTTCTTCTGTTATATTTTCAGACTCTAAAATTTTTTCGTCCATTATAATACCTTCTGCAAGCCAAAAGAGGGGTCTTGCACCTTTCTCAGAAATTTTAAGAATTGCTGCGTTTCAGACTTTATATCATGTATCTATGATATACTTACATGCCAAAAAAATCAAGGTAAATAATCCTTGGCAAAGCTTATAAACTTTTTGAGAGCAGGAGATTTATTTTCCATTTTAGGAACTGCAATCCCTATATCTATCTTTTTCGCAGGTTCAAGAGGCAAAGCGACCACTTCTTCCTCTTTCCACATCTGAGCAAATACCTGATTTACCAACGTGATTCCCAGCCCTGACCGTACCATATAATAGGCAGCAAAAGTGTCTGTAGTCGAATACTTTGCTCTGACTTTAATATTATTCTCTTTAAGAAAAATAGAATTATCCGTTTCTTTGTCGGGATACATTTCTATAAAAGGCTCATTTTCCAGCGCTTTGAGAGGCATATACCCTTGCTTGACATAAGGGTTGTCTTTTGGTACCCATACCAACAGGTCGTCTTTCTTGATAGGTATCCAGTCAAAAGAGCCTTTACGCTTGCTGACTATGCAAAAATCAATTTTACCTTCTTCAACCATATGGATAAGTTCAGAGCTTGTGCCCTCTGATATGCTTATGGTTATATTGGGATATGCTTTGCAAAACTGAGATATTATGCTTGTCAGCCACTTGTAATATTCGGTATAGGAGCTGCCTACCGAAACATGTCCGCTTTCCATGCCATGTATCTCGGATATCTGCTCACGACACCGCTTCTCTGCACTTACTATCTGTCTTATGACGGGAAGCAGCCTCTCGCATTCTTCTGTAGGTATAGCTCCGTTTCTGCTGCGATTAAGAAGGGCAAATCCAACCTCTTCTTCAAGCGAGGTCATCATCCTGCTGATTCCCGAAGGAGTGTATCCGAGAGCCTCCCCTGCCGCAGAAAGGCTGCCTTTTTCTATGGCGCAAAGAAGCGCTTTATATTTTTCCGTATCCATATCTTTCCTCTTTATTTGACTTTTTATCAAATATATTTTGATTTATTATCACTTTACTCAAAGATACAACCCTCGTATACTATTGTCAAGAAAATATTGAGGTTGGAGCAATGTCACGGAAAAACGCTGAAATATTACTTGCATCACTTATACTTGCCCGCAGCGCTTCCTTTCTTTTTAATAAAATATTACTGGGAACCATGAGTCCCTTTACGCTAATGGGCATAAGGTTCCTGATTGCGGGAGCCATACTCATTGTAATCTTCCGGAAGAAACTCAAGGGCATAACACGTGCTACTTTTTTCAAAGGGGTTCTAATGGGTTTTTGCTTTTTCATCCTTATGGCATCGGAACTGTTCGGCCTTCAAACTGTGGCCTCGTCTTCGGCTGCACTGCTTGAAAACACCTCAATCGTCTTTGTTCCGATTTTTGAAAGTATAATAAGAAAGTCAAAGCCTTCTAAAATAACGCTGCTGAGCACCGGCATCACCTTTGTCGGCGTCATCCTTCTAAATATTACCGGCAGCGGCTTTAATTTCGGCATAGGAGAATTTTTCTGCCTGACAGCGGCCGTTATCTACGCCGGCTGTCTCATATTAACAGACCGGCTGTCAAAAAAGGACGACCCTCTGGTACTGGGAACCTTGCAGGTTACCTTTATGGGTGTATTCGGCATGATTGCGGCTTTTATATTTGAAACGCCTGCCCTCCCCCAATCCTGCGCAGAGTGGGGCGCAATCCTTTTTCTGGCGGTGGTTTGCAGCAGCTTCGGTTTTGCTTTGCAGCCTGCGGCACAAAAATACACCACTTCCGAAAACACAGCGGTGCTATGCGCCCTAAACCCGATGGGAGCAGCTATTCTCGGCATGGTGTTTCTGCATGAGCGGCTCGGCGCTTACGGCTTAATAGGCGCCGCTTTGGTGCTGGCCGGAATCATCATTCAAAATCATAAACAACCTGTATAAATCATAAGATTCTCAGGTTTTCACTCTAAAAAAGGAGCTGCCGGGCAGCTCCTTTTTGCTTGTCTTTTATTATATATTATGCTTCTTCTGATTCGAACCATTTTTTGTACAGTTCGTCATAAGTACCGTTGTCTATAACGTTCTTGAGGCCTGCATTTATCTTGTCAAGAAGTTCTGTGTTGCCTTTTGCAACGGCAAATGCCATTTCAGCAGGGTCGATAAGCGAATCCACTTGTTTGATTGTATCGGAATTTTTAAATTCGTAGTAAACTGCTACAGGAGCATCCATGATAACTGCGTCCACGTCTCCGTTCTGTAACTGGAGTATGCACTGTGTAGTCTGGTTTAAAACAACCGCTTCTTTGATTTTTCCGTTGCTTGCCAGTTCCTGAACATAGTCTCCTTCGGTAGTTCCTATCTGAGCTGCAACTTTCATATCAGGAGTCAGGTCAGTGTCGCTCTTAATAGTCGTATTGTCTTTCTTAACGAGGATAACTTTTCCGCTGTCAAAGTATTTATCGGAAAAATCAACTTTTTCTGCCCTGTCAGGTGTAACGTTCATAGCTGCTGCTATAATATCAGCGTTACCTGATTGAACGGCAGGAACGATAGCGTCAAATTCAAATGACTGGTATTCAACTTTGAATCCTTGGTCTTCAGCAATAGCATTTAACAAATCCATATCAAATCCTACAATCTTACCGTCTTCATCAGTGGAGTCGAACGGCGGATAAGTAGGTTCCGTTGCTGCGATATAAGTTTCAACGTCTTTTTCTCCGCATCCTACAAATGCGAACATTGCCAATAAAGCGATTAGGGCCACAGCCACGATTTTAACTGATTTTTTCATTTTTAATTCCTCCCGAAATATTTCTTTTATTTATTTTTTTCTTTTGCCTTTGTAAGGAATGACATGGCGTCCAGCATAAGCTGCGCTGCGTACATGCATGTCATATCGTTTGTATCATTAGGCGGTGATACTTCGGCCATATCAAATCCTACTATGTTGCCTTTGTATGCCACCGCTTCTATTATAGCGCTTGCCTCTTCGTAGTAAAGTCCAAAAGGTACAGGCGAGCCTGTTCCGTTGGCTATGGAAGGGTCAAGTCCGTCTATATCGAATGTTATGTAATAATTTTCTGCTTCCGGAATCTTAGAGATAACGTAGTCAACACCTTTTTGTCTGACTTCCTTTGATGTTATGATAGTGTTTCCGTTCGCTCTTGCATCCTGAAAATCCGAATACTGTGAACTTCCGATGCCTCTCATTCCTATCTGCATTATCTTTCCTATGTGAGCCATTTCAGAGGCTCTTCGCATCGGGCTTCCCGGGCCCTCAGCAATGCCAAATGGTTTATAGGTGAAATCCAAATGAGCATCAAACTGTATTATGCATAAATCCTTGTAGCTGTCAAATGCTCTCAAGATAGGCGTCGTTATGGCATGGTCGCCGCCGATTGTGAAAGGAATCGCTCCCCTTGACAAAATCTTTCTGATTGCGGCTTCACAGTTTTTGAAGCTTCTTTCGTAAGTAGTATGCAGAACGTCTATGTTGCCGCAGTCTACAATCTTCCATGGTTCCCCGAGAAAAGTCTCATCTCTGACAGGGTCGTACCACCCTTCGTGGGCATAACAGTTATAGGTTGATGCCTCTCTGACTCCCCTCGGGCCAAATCTGGCGCCGGTCTTAACGGAAGTTCCCATATCGTATGGCATCCCTATGACTGCAATGTCTGCATCGAGCTCATCGAGGTCGAAGCACATAGGCGCCATTAAAAAGGATGGGATTCCGACAAACGGATTTCGCATAGATTCTTTTTCAATGGTAAATGGATAATTTTTCATTGTCATCTTTGCTTATCTCCTCTCAAAGTGATGCACGGTTTATGCATCAACATGCATATAATAACTCCGTTTTTTTGGGTTGTCAAGCATAAAAATCAATTTTTATGAATATTTTTTGAATTTTATTCATTCGGCCGCCGCCTGGGGCTGTGCTATCTTGGACGGCTGTGCTGTGCTGGCTTTGGGGTTGCATTCTGCTAACTTCGGCGGCTGGGGTATGCTGGCTTCAGCGGCTTCGTTGGCTTTTTGAGTGCCCGTTATTAAAACAGCCAACATTTATTCCAATAACTGTAAATTTCCGAGGTCTTTGTATGGCTTCGTTGGCTTTTTGAGTGGTTGTCCCGGATTTGGCCTACAAAAAACGGCAAATCCGTAGGCCAGATTTGTTTCGCCCTTCCAAAAAGCCAACATAGGCATATCTCGACATAGATTTACCGGTATTATGTAAACCTATGTTGGCTATTTGGGGGAGTTTTTAAAATTTTGCCAACAATTTATATGATATGAAGCACAGCGCTTTCTTTGGCAATCATTTCATCCCGCCAAATGAGAAGTCCCTTGCCTTTCACGCTTTGCATGCTCTTCAAAGTCTATAAAAATAGAGTTTGTACGCCGGTAAGCATATAATGCCTACCGATGCACAAACTCTGTGAGTAAAGTTATATGCAACTTAAAAAGCTACATATTTTGAGTATTTACTTTCTGTAATCGTAGAATCCGATTCCGGTCTTTCTGCCGAGCTTGCCTGCTCTTACCATTTTTCTAAGTAATACGTGCGGTCTGTACTTAGGATCGCCGTATTCGTTGTAAAGGGTTTCCATGATTGCAAGGCAAACGTCCAATCCGATGAGGTCTCCTAATTCCAAAGGTCCCATTGGGTGGTTAGCGCCCAGCTTCATAGCTGTGTCGATACCCTTTGCATCTGCAACGCCGTCAGCCAAGATGCCGATACCTTCGTTTATCATCGGGATTAAGATTCTATTTACTACGAATCCAGGAGCTTCAGCAACTTCTACAGGAGTCTTACCTAAAGCTTCTGTAAGAGCAAGGATAGTAGCCTTTGTTTCTTCGGAAGTAGTAAGTCCTTTGATAATTTCAACCAGTTTCATAGCCGGAACAGGGTTGAAGAAGTGCATTCCGATAACCTTGTCAGGTCTTTCGGTAGCTGCTGCGATTTCAGTGATTGACAGTGAAGATGTATTTGTTGCAATGATAGTTTCCGGTTTGCAAAGCTTATCCAATTCTGCAAACAGGGCTTTCTTAGCTTCCATGTCTTCTGTAGCTGCTTCGATAACCAGGTCAGCATCAGCGATGATGTTGATGTCTGTTGAACCTGTAATTCTTCCGAATACTGCTTCTGCTTCTTCTGCAGTCATTCTTTCTTTAGCAACCATTTTGTCAAGGTTTTTCTTAACTGTAGCAAGGCCTTTTTCGATTGAGGATTCTCTTCTTGCTCTCATTACTACTTCATAGCCATGCTGTGCCAGAACCTGAATAATTCCGGCTCCCATAGTACCGGTACCTAATACACCAATTTTTTTCATTTAAAATTGCCTCCTTAAAATATTTAAAAAGATTTTATCTTTCTTGTTAAAAAATTAACTCTTTGTACATTTTATTATATCACAAAAAAACAAAAATGTAACCCCCCTGTTTAATTTACTTTTGTTTTTTCTTCAGTACAAAGCCGTGCCGGGCGCTGATGCCTGCGGAAACTGTTAGTTATACAAACAACAACCATTTATCATGCAAAACATTTTATATATAAAATGCACCCCGCAAAAAATAAATCAACTTAATTCAGGAGGTATTTTTATGAAGAAAAAATTATTAGCAATTTTAGGAGCCCTCATCTTAGTTATCTCTTGTTCATCGGCAGGATTTGCAGCAATCCCGGACGACGGTGGTGATATAGCTGTGCCGTATGAAACAGATACTGTGTCCTTTTCAATCAGTCGAACTAGTGATAAAACTGCAAATGTGGGAATATATGTAAGCTTCAGTCAAACAGTCGACCAATATAGTGTCGTTGTTTATCTCCAAAAACTTTCTAATGGTTCTTGGGTACTTGATACCTCTAATCCCGATTACGTTCTCTACAATAATGGCTTTAATAAACGCTCATTTCTTTTTAGCAAAACTTATTCGGGTCTGCAGCGTGGAACCACATATCGAATCAAATGTGTAAGTAAAGATTACATAGATGGTACCCCACATATTTCAACAAGTTATTCAAAGACTTTTTAGTCACATTTCTTGCTTCAGCTGTTTATTGACAAACTATGTCAAAACAGCTTTTTTAATTATAGCAAAAACATCTTCTTCGTTACAATCTGACGGCGTACCTATTTTAATCAGAACGTTATTATATATAAACACATAACGTTTTTCCTTTGCTCCTGATGTATATTGCCTAACATATACATCTATTCCTTCTACCTCTCGAAGTTTTGCTTCTGGACTAATTATATTATCCAGACTTCCGTCATTCGAAGGACCAATTTCTTCTATTGTAACTTGTTGTTCTTTATTGTTTTCATACAAAATTTCAAGAGTTTTTAATTCATTAGTGTTTTCCAATCTAACCTCATTAAGGCTGTACCCTTGAAGCATTTCCGTAAATAACAAGAACTCGTCCTTAACTTCTTCTGGCAATTCTTCATACGACTTGTACACATCACTGGTCTCCAAGTTTGCCTCAATTTTACTTCCACCCTTTCCGCCTGCTGCAACTTGCGGTGGGTCAAAGATACAAGCCACTCCCAGAACTACGCACATTACCAAAGCGGCCGCACAGCTTACCAGCTTTCTTCTGTGGCGCCTTCTCTCGGCTCGCTTTTGCTCTGCAATTTCAATCCACTTGGCAAAAGTCTCTTTCGAAGGAGTTTCACCCATTGGTTGGGAGAGATATGCATCTTCCAACTTTTTACCTATCCTCTTTCTATAATCCTTTTCATTCATTGTGGAAACCTCCTTCTTCCAACATAACCTTTAATTTTAACTTGGCTCGCCTTGATACGCTCCTGACGTTTGCAAATTTTTCCCCTGTAATCTCCGCTATGTCTTTTAGCGTATGTCCGTAAACATAATACAACATCAGGATTTTCTGCTCTCTTTCGCTGAGCTTTTCTATGTAGTCATACAGTTCCCTGTTATCAAGGGCGATAATCAGGTTTTCAATCTGTACGTCGCCCGGTGTCTCTTCGTTACATTTTGATTGTACCACATATTCTTCAAAAGAGCATTCTTTAATTGTGATATTTTTATTTTTTATCACATATTTAGTTCCTACCCTCTTGGCAATCTTAAGTAACCAAGGCTTCATTTTCTCCACATCTCTCAGCTTATCGAGGTTTGTAAATGCCTCAACAAAAGTGTCTTGAACCGCATCTTCTAAAAAATTTCTTTTAATGTTAAAGACGCTTAGATAGTGAAATACATCACTGTAATAGCTTATAAGAAGCTTCTCCCTTTCCTCTCGAGTTTTAATTTCTTTTTCCTTAATCAAGTTTAGATTCCCTCCTCTACTATTATTTTTAACTCTTTTCCCCTCTTGACGCAACTCAATATTATATCCATACGTCTTCTGTAAATCAAAAAAAACGGCATTTCATTAAGAAAGCTTTCAACAGAAAATTTTTATATTTTCGCCTTCTTAAGAAATGCCGGATTTTATTTGGGGCATATTTTTATGTTTAATTTTATTTTATTCTCATACTGTCTGCATAAATTTCTGCAATTCCCCTGATGCCTTCAAGCTGCCTTGCATCGCATCTCTGCAAAAGTCCCATGATTTCTTCGCACACTTTAACTGCATCTTCGTCTTCATCTTGAGAGTAAACGTTACCTGCAAGAATATAATCTGAAGTTACATCCAAAATCTGGCATAACCAATAAAGCCTTTTTATGGAAATTCCCTTGTTTCCATATTCAATGTCAGCTATAAACTGCGGTGAGACGCTTAGCCTTTCGGCTAAGTTTTCTCTGCTTAAACCTTTTGCCTCCCTTCTCTTCCTTATTCTTTTTCCCATTTCTTTGTGGTCCAGCGTTCTCAGCTGTTCTGTTTTTTCTTTTGTCATCTGGTTTCTCCTTTCACCTTTAGTTTTAAACAAATTCAAAGCCCTATTCCTAAAGTTAGACCGTTTAAACTAATAGTTGAAGCAACCAGCTGATGATGTTTTAATTCTAAAAGACAAAATCTTCGATTTTTTTTGCTAAAATGCAACTTTTTTATGAAATTTTTGCACATATTCTATGTGGAGGCCGTTGGTCGGAGATAAACATGTTTACTATAGTAATAAGGAGAATTTGTCATGAAATTAGAAACACAAATGCAAGTTGCAAAGAATCTGCGTACTCTTAGGACAAGCAAATGTCTGACTCAAGCTAAGATTGCGGAAATGGTTAATATAACCAGAGCAATGTATTCGAGCTATGAACTCGGTAATCGAACCCCGGACGCCGAGGTTTTGTTCAAAATTGCTTGCCGTTTTGGCATGAGCATGAGTGCTTTTTTTGAAGCGGACCATTATAAGTTTTTAAATATCTTGTCCAAGTGCGAGTTGTACGATGATGAACTTCTTGAGCTCGTAACAAATTATAAAAGTTTGTCGTCGTTTGCTAAGGGAATGCTGGTTGAGAGAGCAGTATGGCTTACGGAATGGGATAAAATAATGGATTCAAACAGAAAGGCATTGGAGGAGAAGCGTCCGGGTAACGATTGAGCCTCTTAATTATTACATCTTTCTGCACATTAAAACTTTTGGCAAGACTGCCGCTTGGCTCCACATTAAGGTTTATCTCTAAGGTCTTGTCTATATATTGTCGATGCAATCTCAGTAATAACTTGCATTGACCTGCCGCCTTGCTTGCCTTGCTATTTGTAAAAGAAGGTTATGAAATACGGGACTAAGTTATCACGCTAAGTTTATAAAATTGAAGTGTGTCCTCTCAACATCAGTAAAAGTTTTGATTTTTGGGTTTATGGGCGAGCAAGGCGCTGTTTCACCAGAGGTTTGGTGCCAGAGGCGCAGGTACAGCCGGACTGTTGCCGGGTGGCGTGAGAGCGGCTGGGTTATCGCAAAGGTACGGATTTTATTTTGGTTGCGATACTCCGGCGGCTTCTGGAAGGGTCTGCGCTGCCTCTCGGAGGGTCCGGCTGCCTCTTGAAGGGGCTGCACTGCTCCTCGGAGGGTCCGGCTGCCTCTTGGAGGGTCCGGCTGCCTCTTGGAGGGTCTGGCTGCCGTAAAAGTCGAAAAATTACTTGGTTACGGCATTTTATGGGCTCTGGAAGCAGTCAAATTGCCGTAAATTTCGAAAAATCACTTGATTGCGGCATTTTATGGGCTCCAAGGGTCGCAAAACTGCCGTAAATACGGAATTTTTATTCAATCACGGCATTCTACGAGCTTCAAGGGCAGTCAAACTGCCGTAAACCCATAAAAATTCTTTAATCACGGCATTCTATCGGTCTCGGGGCTATCACGACTGCCGTAAATTCGAAAATTTCCTTAAATTACGGCACTGTGCATACAGAGCATCCGTAGCACAAAAAATCCCGAACCTCAAAAGAGGTTCGGGACACTGCCTCTGAGCGTGCCGCAGGCACCATCGACAGGCGCCACCGACAGGCGCCACCGGCGGGCACTCACACTATTTCTTGCGTCACATATTAAATATGGTTCGGCATTTTTCTTCCAGTTCCGCCTGAGCCTTGGCCACAAGTTCTTCGTTGCAGAGCACCACCAATTTGTCACCTGCCACAAGAACGGTGCCACCGCCCGGAACTATCTCATGATTATCCCTCTGTATCGATACCACCAAGCAACCGAGCGGAAGCTTGATATCCGAAAGAGGCTTTCCTTCCATGAGAGAACCGTAGTAGACTTCGCTTTCAATCAAAACTTTGTTTCGCCGGTTGGGCTTCTTTACCTTTCCGCCCGATATGAGCCTCTCCGTGAGTTGCTCATACAAAGGCCCGCCTTTTAGGGCGTCCGCAACCATATAAGCTACCAGCGAAACCATGGACAAGGCCAATAGATTGGAAAAAGTTCCCGTCATCTCGCTTATGAGTATTACGCCCGTAATCGGAGCCCTTACTATTGCGCTGAAATATCCGGCCATGCCGAGGATTACAAAATACTGAACATAAGTATCCGAGTAGCCGACAACGGGGCTGAGCACCTCCGTAAAAAGGCCTCCCGTTATTGCTCCAAGCACTAACAGCGGCAGGAACGTTCCGCCCGGCAATCCGCTGCCGAAACTTACGGCAGAAGTTATGTATTTGACTGCCAAGAGCAGCAGCAACGCTTTTACGCCCATTGTTCCGCTGCCCGCAGGCTCGATGAGGGAAGCGCCGCTTCCAAGGGCTTCGGGCATTGCAAATACAAGAATCATAACCATTACAAACGGAATTACAAATCTGCCCACTACAGGATTTATCTTTGCAAAAACGTCCTGCATAAAAAACGTAGTCTTGTTATAAAAAACTCCGAACATGCCGAGCAAAATTCCGAGGAGTATGACCATCCATATGCGGTTCAGCGGCATTCCGTTGCTTACCGCAAACTCAAATACAGGCTTTAAGCCGAAGATATAAGAGCCGACGCAATCAGCCGTTATGGCAGAAGCCATGGTGCTGAGCAAAACTTCCTGGGAGAAGTTTTTGTGCAGTTCTTCAAGGGTAAACACAACGCCTGCAAGGGGAGCGCCGAAAGCCGTCGCAAGGCCGGCTCCAGCGCCGCAGGTAAGCAGCAGCCTTTCCTCTGTCCTGAGACGATTGTTTATCCGTGAAAACCCTTTGCCCACCATAGCACCAAGCTGAACGCTCGGACCTTCGCTTCCCAGGGAAAGGCCGCCGCCGATAGCAAGAAGGCTGCCGACAAACTTGGCGATTATCACCTGAACCCAGTTGGCGTTTATCTTGCCTTTAAGCTCGCCCTCCACCTGAGGGATTCCGCTGCCGCCGCCGAGGGGCTCACGCTTTACGATAGCAGCAGCTATGACAAACATAAATATCAAAATACCTATACCGAGCAGGGCAACGAGAATTCTCTGCCCCGCCGCCTCAAGGTACATCTCTCTTATTTCTTCTATTTTAAGCAGGCCGTACCTGAACATGGAAACTATAAGCCCAGTCAAAAGGCCCACCCCTATACCCTCGACTATGAGCTGGTATTTGAAGCCCTGCTTCCTTTTGAGCGTTTCCTTGGTAGCTGTACTTCGCCGTTTTTTTAAAGTTTCTTTAGTAGATTTTATTCTTCGTCTTTTTACCATTTATTTCTCCAAAATTTATGAGAAGTACAGGTTTGTCGTAACGTATTCAGGGTCGCAGGTTACGTCTATGCCCATGCTTCTCAGGGTCTGCTCGTCCCTCTCACTCAGTATGGCTGTGCAGTGAGCCTTGCATCCCGCAAGGGCGCCAAGCATCTGTGACGCCTTTTCGGCGCAGGCATTTATTTCAGCCGAAATTGACAGAGCCGTCAAAATTTCCTCCACGTTAAGGCTGGTTCTGTCATGCTTGAGGATGTTAGCCTTTAAATCCTGAATATCGCTGAACACGTTTGGAGCTATCACATATCTGTCATCATCTATGCCTGCAAGCTGCTTCACTGCGTTGAGCACTGCGGCGGCGGCGGCCACCATGCGGCGGCTGCTTCTTCCGGTAACTATGGTGCCGTCAGGCATTTCCAATGCCATAACTACCACATTGACATACTTTTTATCACAGCGGCGCTTTTTCTCTGCATACTCTCTTGCAGGAATAACAACGTTTCTATCCTCTTCTTTTGCCCCGACCTCTTTCATGAGAAGTTCAGAACGTTCCAGAGCTTCTTCCGTAATCTTTCCTTTTTTATAGTCGCATTTTGCTATTATGAAGCGGCGGATAATCTCTTGGATAGCGGCTTCTCTGACTGCTTCATCATCGGTTATGCAAAAGCCCACTCTGTTTACACCCATGTCCGTAGGCGACTGGTATTCAGCTTTTCCCGTTATCTTCTCGATGATTCTCTTTACAACAGGGAATACTTCCAGATCCCTGTTGTAGTTTACAGCCTTGGTTCCATATGTTTCAAGGTGGAAGGAATCAATCATGTTCACATCCTTAAGGTCGGCCGTGGCTGCCTCATAAGCTATGTTTACAGGGTGCTTGAGCGGCAGGTTCCAGATAGGGAAGGTCTCAAATTTGGCGTATCTCACCTTGTTTCCCCGCTTATATTCATGATAAAGCTGGGAAAGGCAGGTTGCAAGCTTGCCGCTTCCTCCTCCCGGCCCGGTAACTACTGCCAAAGGTTTTGAAACTTCTATGTAAGCGTTTGCTCCGTATCCTTCTTCGCTCACTATGGTGTCCACGTCAGTAGGATAGCCCTTGGTGTAAAAATGTTTATAAGTCTTGATGTCTCTTCTTTCCAAGCGGTTTATAAATTTGTTTACAGCAGGAGCGTCTTCGTAGCGGGTTACCACCACGCTGTTTATCTGAAGGTCATGTTTGCGGAAAATATCTATAAGTCTTAAAACTTCAAGGTCATAGGTTATTCCAAAATCCTGGCGGGTTTTGCTGTTGATAATATCTCCCGAATAAATGCAGATTATGATTTCTGCCTGGTCTTTTAATTTTTCAAGCAGCTTAATCTTTGCATTTTCATCAAAGCCCGGAAGCACACGCATGGCGTGCTTATCGTGAACCAGCTTGCCGCCGAATTCAAGATAAAGCCTTTCGCTTTCGCCGTGATTGATTCTCTCCAATATGTACTTGGACTGTTCTTCAATATACTTTTCTGAGTCAAAACCTTTTCTTTGCATAACTTCTCCCTCGTTTCTCTATGGTCAATCTAATTTACATCACATTTATGGTAAGCTTGTTGCAGCCTTCAGCCATGCCCTCGAGGCTCACCTGATACTGAACGTCTATTGAACCTTTTCCTTCTTCTATATTAAAGTTATTTTTTACATAGTCTGTCAGCACCTCTATACCCATAGGTCCGTAAGGCGTTTCGTAAACGCTGCTGAATCTCTTTCCCGTTTCAAAATATAATTCGGTAGAAAACCCCGGAATGCCGCTGCGTTTCATTTTGACCGAATGCTCTTTAAGCCTTATCGTGGTGGTGCAGCCTTCCATGCCCGAGACTTCGCTCTCATCGTACATTATATATACCGTGCCGTTACGCACATAGAGCCTGCCGTCGGTGACAAATTCCATCTGGTCTTCTTCTCTTTCTTCGTATTTTTGTTTACCTGTTATTTTTAGCGTAATATCTTTCATATCCTAAGTTTATAATCCTTTCAATTATCTCGGAGCAGCTCTTCCCGCAGTTTTCCCATAACAGAGGGAACATGCTCTTGCTTGTAAACCCCGGTATTGTATTTATTTCATTTATATATATCCTGCCGTTTTCTTTATCTTTAAAGAAGTCCACCCTGGCATAGCCGGCGCAGTCTATCGCCTTGTATGCTTCCAGCGCCAGCCTTTTAATCTTTAAGCTGTCGTCCTCGCTTATGGGAGCAGGAATTTTTAGCTTGGATGCAGGCCCCTTTTCTGAATATTTTGCCTCGTAATCGTAAAATTCATCAGAGGGAATTATTTCTCCTATGCCTGAAATCTGCGGGTTGTGGTTGCCTATAATCCCGGTCTCAAGCTCTCTGCATAAGATAAACTCTTCTATTATTATACGTCTGTCGTAAGCGGCGGCTGTATCCAGTGCTTTTGAAAGTTCTTGTTCGTCTTTAGCTTTGCTGATTCCCACGCTTGAACCCATGTTTGAAGGCTTTACAAAGCAGGGAAAGCCAATCTCGGATTTTATCTTATCTATAGCTTGCTCTTTGCTTTCTGCCAGCTCCTCTTTGTTTATGCAAATAAATTTGCAAACGGGCAGTCCTCTGCACTGCAAAGCTTCTTTAAAAAGCTGTTTATCCATTGCCACGGCAGAGGCCATGACTCCGCATCCGCCGTAGGGAATGTTCAAGACTTCAAACACGCCTTGGACGCATCCGTCTTCTCCGTATGTGCCGTGCATAATCGGCAGCGCAAAATCAATCTGTTCTCTTAAATCGTCTATGTTCAAATCTTCTGCCGCTTCTTCCCAGCTTCCGTCTTCTATACGGTCCGCCGTGCCCCAGAATCTTTTCCAACGTCCTTCTCTGGTAATTCCTATGTATACAGGTACAAATTTATCCGAATTCAAGGCTCTTATTACGGTTGATGCCGAAGCCAAGGAAACGTCATGTTCCTCTGAGCGACCTCCGAATATGACCCCGATTCTTTTTTTGCACATACACAAAGCCTCCGGTTTTATTATCTGATACTTGCCAGAATTCTCTCAAGGTGAGCTTTGTCAAACATGTATTTTTTGAGACAGAACTGGCAAACCATTTCCGCCTGTCCGTCCTCTTCTATTATCTCTTTTAAATCTTTTTCTCCTATGGTCATCAGAACTTTTTCAAGCCTTTCTTCGGAGCAGTCGCACTGCCATTTCAGTTCCTTAAATGACAAGGTCTGCAAGGCAAAGTCTTCCGGCATGTCTTTAAAGATTTCGCCGCACAGTGCCGAAACCTTTTCTTCTTCCGACTCATACTCCGCTGCCTGCTCCACTCTGCCTATAAGGGTAGTTATAGGCTCCATTCTGCCGATTACGGCTTCAAGGGCGTCCACGGCTTCCTCTGCTGCGTCAGGCAGAAGCTGAATAATCATTCCGCCGCTTGCTCCTACGCTAAGGTCTCTTTCGACTTTTACGCCAAGGGATATGGCAGAATTCTGCTGCTCTGAAATATAATAGTATGCAGTCAGGTCTTCGGCTATCTCTCCCGATACCAGCGCAATGGTGCCTACGTAAGGGTCTTTAAGGCCCAGATCTTTGATTACGGTCAGCTCTCCTACGCCGAGGGCTCCTCCCACATCAAGCTTGCCGTTTTCTTTCAGAGGCAACTCCACATCCGGGTTGGCTATATATCCCTTTACCCTGCCTTCTCCGTCGGCGGTGGCCAGTATCTGCTTTGCCGGGCCGTCGCCCTTAAAGATTACTGTCAACTTGTCAGACTTGTTCTTCAGCAACAGCCCCATGAGGCCTGCTCCCGTAAGGGTTCTGCCTAAGGCCGCCGTGCCGAGAGGCGTGGTGTTGTGAATCCTGCGAGCCTCCTCGGCAAGCTCGGTGCTTATGGTCAGATACACCCGAAACGAGCCGCTTTTATCTATAGCTGTCAATACTTTATTCATATGTTTTTTCTCCGTTTTTGTGTCAATGGTACTTTCTTGCAAATTTTTCGAGTTCCTCTATCATGTTATCGAGGTTTTTGACTGCGTCTTTTTGAGATTTGCCTCTTGCAAAGGCATATATCTTTACCTTAATCTCGGTGCCCGACGGCCTTATTATGACCTGATGACCCTGAGGCAGGGTGGCTCGGAACATGTTGATTTGGCGATTGGCACGGTCTATGGTTATGCTTTCGCCCAAGAGAGTTTTAAGCTCCCCTTCAAACACGTCTTCCATAATCTGTTCTATCTTTTCTCTGTCTTTTTCAGTCTTAAATTCTATGGAAATAGCTTTTGATTCCACATATCCGTGCTTCTGATAAAGCTCCGTAAGCTTATCGTACAGAGTTTTGCCATGAGCTTTCAGGCAGGCTGCCATGAGACATACCATTTGCAGCGCCAGTATGCCGTCCTTATCTCTCGTATAGTTGCCGTAGAGATACCCGAGGCTTTCCTCAAAACCGAAGAGAAAGTCCTCCTCTCTGCCTTCGTCCTTCAGCTTTTCCATTTCTGCGGCGATATTCTTAAAGCCCGTTGGAACATCTTTGATTTCGACTCCGTAATAATCGGCTATATCTTCGGCAAAAGGCGATGATACAAAGCTTTTATATACAGTCTTTCTGCCTTTGAGGTTTTTCCCCATTATGCCTTTTGAGTGGCAGTGGCATACATAGTCCAGCATCAAAATACCCACCTGATCTCCCGTAAGCCGCTGAAACCTGCCGTCTTTCTTTGCCATAACTCCCATACGGTCGCTGTCCGGATCCGTGGCTATGATGATGTCCGTCAGATCGTCTGCATTTTTGCACGCCACGTCAAAGGCTCTTTCATTTTCCGGATTGGGCGACGGGCATGTCGGAAAATGGCCGTTATGCTCAAGCTGCTCTTTTACAACCGAAAGTTTTTTTATTCCAAGGTCGTCGAAGACTCTGAGGGCATAGTCCCTCCCTGCTCCGTTAAGGGGCGTATATACAATGTTTATATCGGACAGAGCGGCTTTGAGTTCTTCTCTGTCTTCTGTCCAGTTCAAAATCCGGTCGTGCACGGCGGCAAGATATGCTTCTTTTACTTCTTCGCCGCATATAAAAACTCTGCCTGCCTCGGCTGCCGTTTCTGCTTCTTCAAAGTATGCTCTTTTTTCTATATATCCTTCCAGCATACGAGCCTTTTTATCATCTATCTGATTGCCCGCATGGTCGTACACCTTATATCCGTTATATTCTTTTGGATTATGGCTGGCGGTAATCATCACTCCGCCGTCTGCTTTAAGATACCTAATGGCAAAAGACACCACCGGCACCGGCGTGGGTTCGCCGAAAATATATGAATCCACTCCCCTCACAGCCAAATCCGCTGCCGTCCTTTCGGCATATTTTTTGGAGTTGATTCTCGTATCATATCCTATTATAACCTTCGGTTTTGAGTGTTTTGCCAGAAGGTAGTCTGCCACTCCCATGGTGGCCCGCCTTATGACTATTTCATTGATTCTGTTTGAACCGAGGCCCATTTTTCCTCTTAGTCCCGATGTTCCGAAGGTCATGTCTTTGCAGAATCTGTCGTATATTTCGTCTTTGTTATCTTTTATCTCTTGTGCCTCTTGGCATAATTTTTCAGGCAATGGCGCTTGGCACCACGATGAATATTGTTTAAAAGCTTTTTCCATAATATCTTTAACCGCCTGTTTACAATTCAAATACAATTTTAACAATTTATTTTATCATATTTCCCATAAAATTTACACAGAAAATACATAAATGCCGAATATAATTTAGGCAAAGAGGAGGTCTTATTTATGGATGATTGGAACAAGTTCTCCGGAAACACCGATAATTTTGAGGAATCCACCCACAGGGCGGCTTATTCACCGGAAAACATAAAAGCTAAAAAAGAAAAATTTGTTACGAAAAAAGCTTTTATTATCACGTTAATTATTGCTATGATTTTTTCAGCTCTTTTGGGAGCGGGCGGCTTTGCTTTGGCATCTAACTTTTTTGGAGGGACTTCTTCCGGCAAAAATATAAATTCGACCAATTTTAATCTGACCAAAGCCACCGGAAGCGAACTGTCCATACAGGAAATCGTTGCAAAAAACGAGAATTCGGTTGTCGCAATAACCACCGAATCCGTTTCCACCGACACATGGGCCCGCCAGTATGTTACCAACGGCGCAGGAAGCGGCGTGGTATACAGCGAGGACGGATATATCCTGACAAATAATCACGTCATCGAAGGCGCAAGTACCATAAACGTTACGCTAAATGACGGCTCAACTCACGAGGCTGCATTGGTCGCCGCCGACAGCCAGTCTGATATAGCAGTTATCAAAATAGACGTCAAGGGATTAACTCCTGTCACCATAGGCGACAGCACAGCCCTTTCTGTGGGAGATTTATCCGTTGTAATAGGAAATCCGCTGGGAACCCTTGCAGGCACTGCAACTGAGGGCATAATAAGCGGCCTTGAAAGAGAAATAACTTTGGAAGGCAAGAGCATGACTCTTTTACAGATAAGCGCTTCCGTAAACCCGGGAAATTCGGGCGGCGGAGTGTTTGACCAGCACGGCAGCCTGATTGGCCTCGTCGTTGCAAAATCGTCCGGTTCGGATGTCGAGGGCCTTGGATTTGCTATTCCTTCCGCCACGGTTAAACAGGTTGCTGATTCGCTGATTAAGGACGGATATGTAACCGGCCGCCCGGCAGCAGGCATCACAATCGTGGATTTGACTTCCGCTTCGGAAGCGATGAAATACGGCGTAAGCGTGACGGGCGTTTACATCAAAGATGTGACGGGAGACAACGCTAAAGAAGCCGGTCTCCAGGCCGGAGATCTGGTTTATATGATTGACGGCAAACAGGTGACGAGCTCGGATATGCTTGTCCGTGAAATTCAGAAGCACAAAGTCGGAGATACAGTTAAACTCACCATAGTCCGTGGAGAGGACATGAAAGAGATACAGGTAACTCTGCAAGAAGCTAACGCAAACAACTAATTCCTTTCTAAATACCTAAAAAGAGGCTTGCCCGCATCACCGGGTTACGCCTCTTTTTTGCATATCTGTTTACATGTCTGTTTGCTTGTTATTTGGCGCTTTTCAGTGCTTCCAGCCCCTGTCTTATGGTTTCTTCCACTTGGTCGCCCAATGACGCCAGCTCTTTTCTGTCAAGTCCGGACGTATCTATAGGCTTATGAAACATGATGTCAACAGTCTTGTTCTTTGAAATCACGCCCTTTTCTTCAAAGACAGAGTAACTGTTGTTTATGGTTACCGGCACGATTGTCGCTTTTGCCTTGGTTGCAAGTTTCAGGCTGCCGGGCTTAAATGCTGCCATTTCTTTTCCTTGACTTCTGGTGCCCTCCGGAAAAATAACCAGAGAATATCCGTTTTTAATCCTTTCTGCTCCTTCGTTTATAGTTGCCAGCGACGCTCTTGCATCACCTCTTATTATAAATAGACTTCCGATTCTCAAAGTCCAGTCGCTAAGCAAGGGAACCTTGGTCAGCTCTTCTTTGGCTATAAAGCCTACCTGATGTTTTATCGTATTCAGAAATATCAATATATCCGCATATGACTGATGATTGGAGACATACACCACAGGTCCCTCTTTTGGAAGATTTTCGGGATTTATGACATTTATATTTAATTTAAGATAATCCACCACCCGGTTTGACCAGTAGTCGCAGACTTCTGCAATTGCCTGCCGCTCTTTTTCGCTCTCGCCTTGGGCTTTATATCCGTCTATCCTTCTTTTATACTCCCCAAGAGAAGCCATTGATTTTGCGATAAAGCAAAATGCTCCGATATTTCCAAATATTTTCACTTTCTTTCCTCCTCAGAAGTTGGCTAAATCACCTGATAACGGTAAAACAGCCAACATTCTTTACATTAAATGTAAGTTATTGCAAGTGTTCTGTGTTCTTGTTGGCTTTTTAAGCTTGCTCCTTAAATTTGGCCTACAAAAACCGCAAAAACTGTTGTCCAAAATGCTTTGCCCGCTAAGGCAGCCGCTTCACTTATAAATCATTGCAGGTGATTTGCTCTTCCGAAGTGCAGCTATAAGTTCCGATGAAATTGCGAAGCGAGCAATAAATCGCAGAACTTATCTGCACTGAAGGAGATGCAAAGAACTTGCAACGATTTATTATACCATAAAACCTATAGTATTTTAAGCAAAAAAAGTATATAATTAGATAAAGGACACTTACAAGGAGATTTTCAATGACTAAGGAAAAAAGCTGTTCATATGTAAGGATTGCGGTTGCTGCTTTGCTTTTTGCAGGCGCAGCGATAATAACTTATCTGCTCAAAACTCAGTATGATATGTCGGCATCCGGCTTTGATTTATCGGTTCAGGAGTTTTTCTTTTCACTGAGAAGCGATGCTCTGAATTGTATAATCATTCCCTTGACCCATTGCGGCGACCCGATATCTATAGTCGTTTTGTGTGCAATTCTTTTGGCTCTTCCAAACAGGCTGAAATACGGCGTTCCTGTATCGCTGTCCGCCTTATGCGGGCTTGCCATATACAAGCCGCTGAAGCATTTGTTCCTAAGAGCAAGACCTGATGTTTCGCTGCATCTCGTATCGCAGGGAGGCTATTCTTTTCCCAGCGGTCATGCCACGACATCCGTAATAGTTTTCGGCCTTTTGCTTTATCTCCTTAGAAAGCACTGCAAAAACGAAATTTTAAAAAATGCCCTGTCCGCCGTTTTTATCATATTTATGATTTTTATCGGACTCAGCAGAATATACGTGGGAGTTCACTGGCCTACCGACGTCCTGTGCGGATGGTTTATCGGCGGCGGAGTTCTCCTGACTGCAATCAACATTTTAGAAAGGACGTACAAGAAAAATGAAAGTTTATAACAACATCTCCGAACTTATCGGCAACACACCTTTGGTAAGATTAAACTGTGTGGAAAAGGCCCTCGGCTTAGAAGCGCAAATATACGCAAAAGTCGAATCTTTCAACCCTGCCGGAAGCGCAAAAGACAGAGTTGGTCTTGCAATGATAAAAGATGCAGAGGAAAAAGGTCTTTTAAAGCCCGGCGCTACAATTATAGAGCCTACCAGCGGCAACACCGGAATAGGTCTTGCGGCAGCAGCTGCTTCAAGAGGATATAAGGTAATCCTGACCATGCCCGATACCATGAGCGTAGAACGCAGAAACCTTTTAAAAGCTTACGGCGCTCAGGTTGTTCTGACTGAAGGTGCAAAGGGAATGCAGGGTTCCATAGACAAGGCAAACGAGCTTGCATCTCAAATCGAAGGAAGCTTTATTCCGGGTCAGTTTGACAACCCTTCAAACCCTAAAATCCATTACGAAACAACCGGTCCTGAAATATACAGAGATTTGGACGGAAATGTGGATATATTTATCGCCGGAGTAGGTACAGGCGGAACTCTGACCGGAGTAGGCAGATACCTTAAAGAACAGAACAGCGCAATAAAGGTCGTTGCCTTGGAGCCTGCAACTTCTCCTCTGCTTTCTCAGGGCAAGGCAGGTCCTCACGGATTGCAGGGAATAGGCGCAAACTTTGTTCCTTCTATTTTAGACACCGATGTTTATGACGAAATCATCACCGTAACTGACGAAGACGCTTACGATAAAGGCAGACTCGTTGCAGCAAGAGAAGGCTTCCTCGTAGGAATTACAGCAGGTGCGGCTATACACGGCGCCGTTGTTCTTGCACTTCGCCCTGAAAAC
Source organism: Bacillota bacterium (assembly GCA_021769295.1). Taxonomy (GTDB): domain Bacteria; phylum Bacillota; class Clostridia; order Peptostreptococcales; family Anaerovoracaceae; genus Fimisoma. The sequence continues at coordinate 70,265 of JAETTD010000009.1, forward strand.
AAGGGCAAAAACATCGTAGCCCTTCTGCCTGACACAGGAGACCGTTACCTGTCAACGCCTATGTTTGCCGATTAAAGAGGTATTTTATGAAACTAACAGTCAAAGATTTATTTGACATACCTATTTTCAAGAATTTTAAACTCCTCGCAGGTGCCGGCGGTTTGAGCAGACCCATTGCAAAAACCGACATCTTGGACTTCGAATTTGTCCAGGGAGCAAACATGTCACGAGACGAAATCCTCGATGAACACAGCTTGGTCCTTACAAGTTTGCTGTTTGCAAAAGATGACCACTCTCTCATTTTGGATGCTCTTAAAAAAATGCTTGCTCTCAATGTGGCCTGCATGGCATATAAACCGGCGTTGGTCCGTGACCTGCCAAAAGAAGCTCTTGACTTTGCCGATGCTCATAATTTTCCTATTTTTCAGTTCGGCGGCGACGAATTCTTTGAAGACATAATCTTTGAAGTAAACAGAGCTCTGACAGAAGGCGATGATATATTTGAGCTGGAAAAAGACTTGTCAAAGATTCTCGACGGAGATTTGACTCCGAAGGAAGAGTTTAAGATTGCAAAGAAAATAAACCCCAACTTTAAAAAATATATGAAAGTCGTAGCAATCAAGGATTCCCGGCACAGCGGAGAAAATGACCTCGTTGCCTTGGTTAAAAAGATGTCCTCCATGGATAAGCTCTGCAAGAAAGCAGCCTTATGCAAATTCCGTGACCAATGCTTTATAATTTTAAGCCAGGACACGGTGAACGAGGACAGGTTTAAAGCTCTGCTGGCGGATATATTGTTTGCTTTGCAAATAAATCAAGACGATATATGCTGCGGGGCAAGCTCTGTGCACATCTCGGCAGACGGTTTCGGAAAAGCTATACGAGAGGCGTTCTGGGCCTGCAACGTGGCCGAACTGGAAAACGCTCCCATGCGTAATTACAGGGACATCGGAATCTATCGCCTTATCGTGCCGGAAATACATTCCAAAAACGTTCGGGATTACATGTACGAATATCTCGCCCCTCTTTGGAATGACAAGCAGGAACTTCTCGATACGGCTTGTACATATATACTTGCCCGCGGCGATTTGGAGCTGACCTGCGCCAAGCTGTTTTGCCACAAGAATACCGTAAGATACAGGCTTGCAAAGCTTCATGAAATTTTAGACCCCGGCAGCAACGATAAAGAGTTTCAGGAAAATCTTTCCATAGCCATAAGAATATATATGCTTACACAGTTCCTTTAGGCAATGTTTTGTATTATTTCCAAAAAATAGGTCGATTTTTTGTTATGCGGTATAAAGATTTTTATGTAACCCTTTGATATACTTTATTTAAAGCCACATAATTGTCAAGCTTCCTCAGAAAGCCCTTGTATGACACTTTTAGAAATGTACTTACCACCCATAAAAGTACTCCAAACCAGCCATAGTGCAAGAGCAGGGTGTTTCTGCAGGAAGCCTTTAATTTTTTCTAAAGCAGCACTGCTCCGGCTCCTCTGTCAAAATATATGCTCTTCGATGAAGCGTTGAGAGGAATTCCGTAGCAGATTTTTATATTTTCCGGAAAACATCCCATTTTGATTGCTCCCCTGCCGGCAGAGTACATTACACGGTTATCTATGCGATTATCTGCCGCAACGGAAACTGCCGAGCCTACGGCAATTCCGAGGTCGGTCACATTAAACACACAGTTGGAACCGGCTTTTTTCATCTTTGCGCAGTTTTCGAATCCGCACATGCCGCAGTTATTAAGGCCGAACGGAGTGTCTTTGCATCCTATCAAAACCACGCAGATGCTTGAGTCCACATTGCCTGCGTCTCGCAAAATAAATTCTTCTTTATATTCTTCTCCAAGCTCCCTCATAGCGTCAGCCAGTCTGTCCTTATCTTCGCCTGACACTACGGCAGCGACCACCGTGTCTTTGCCGCTTCCTTTAGGTGCGGTTTTGGCTGCCGTCACCATCATATCTGCAACCGTCATTACGGCATCCCTTTCCGCTTGTTCCATAGTCTTAAACATAACAATTTCTCCTCCCCTTTAGGATAACTACATTATACATAAACTTGCCATGTGGGTAAAGTTGTTATAAAATATAAAAAAGAAATTTTTAGGAGTGTATGCAAAAGATGAAAAAACCGGTATTAGTAATAATGGCTGCAGGTATGGGAAGCCGTTTCGGCGGTCTTAAACAGATTGAGCCCGTAGGCGATAAGGGAGAAATAATTCTCGACTTCTCATTATACGATGCTGTAATGGCTGGCTTTAAAAAGGTTATATTTATAATAAAAAAGGAAAACGAAGAAGCTTTCAGGGCGCTGATAGACGAAAAGGCCGGAAAACACATAGATGTGGAATATGCTTTCCAATGCCTTGATGACCTTCCTTGCGGATATTCCGTTCCCGAAGGCCGCCAAAAGCCTTGGGGCACCGCTCATGCCGTACTCGCCGCAAGAAAACTTGCTGACGGACCTATTGCAGTAATCAACGCAGACGACTATTACGGCCCGGGAGCGTTCCAGAGCATTTACGATTTTCTGGAAAAGGCCGAAGATACGGATAAGTATCAGTTCTGCATGGTAGGTTACAAGATAGAGAATACCTTGACCGAAAACGGTCACGTTTCACGGGGGGTATGTCAGATGTCAGATGACGGCATGCTGACAAAGATAACCGAGCGCACAAAAATCCAGTGGCAGGATGATAAAATAGTTTACACCGAAGATGACGGCGCCACATGGACCGAACTTCCTCGTGGAACCATAGTTTCCATGAATTTCTGGGGCTTTACTCCTGCCATGATGAAAGAAATGGAACGCCGCTTCCCTGCTTTTCTCGACAAGGCTCTTAATGAAAACCCGATGAAGGGCGAATACTTCCTTCCGGGAGTGGTTGACGAGCTCATTCAGGAGGGCAAGGCCGACGTCAAGGTTCTTAAGTCCATGGACCGCTGGTACGGCGTTACATATAAGGAAGATAAAGAAAGCGTGGTATGCGCCTTGAGGTCTATGAAGGACAAGGGCGAATACCCTGAAATATTGTGGAGATAGAGGCCTCCGCCGACATAAATTTATATAATAGCCTAAAACCCCACTGTGATAGTGGGGTTTTACACGTTTTTGTGAATTCACGAAATAATGTTATGGTTCGCTGAAATCGTGTTGCCGGCGCTACAACGTTTATGCGATTTCGTGCAATTATGTTAAGGTTTTCCGAAATCATTGTAGCTACGACTACACGTTTTGGGGAATTCACGAAATAATGTTAAGGTTTTCCGGATTTATGTCGCTGCCTGTCGCTGCCTGCCACCGCCCGCCGCTGCGGGCGCATTCATTCTTAAGAGTTGACAAAATCAACACAACGGCTATAATAATAGTTGATAAGCCAGCTCTTACAAAGGAGATACAGCATTTTGGACAAACAAACAATTAAAAAAATGCGGAGCTTTAACCGCTACTATACCGTATGGTTGGATGTCTTGGACAAACCATATCTGGAATCGGATTTTTCATGGCCCGAGTCTCGGGTCTTATTCGAAAGATTCACATGCGGACAAATCAGCGCCACCGAATTATGCGAGCGCCTAAGTATGGACAAAAGCTACATGAGCAGAATTCTTTCAAAGCTTGAAAAAAAGGCACTCATAACACGCACCCTCCTCTCCGGAACAAAGGGAATCAAGCAAATCCAATTAACGGATGCGGGTAACTGTCAGGCCCGGCAGATAGACCAAAAAGGCGATAGGCAGATTATTGAAAAGCTCAGGTTTTTAGATGAAGAAGACTGCCGTGATCTTTGCACAGCAATGGAACAGATTGAAAAAATACTACGGAAAAACGACATAAAAACATTTAAACATCAGGAGAAGACAGAAAATGAAGACAAAAATTATTCCGGCATATGACTGCAAGAATGAAATAACACAATTATTTTCAGAATATACCACTATGCTGATAGAAGGCGACAGTTCATTTAAAAAATATCTCGATATTCAAAACTATGATGAAGAACTGGCTCATCTCGAAATGAAATACGGCGCCCCTTACGGAAGGCTCTACCTTGCCTGCTGCGACGGTAAAGCGGCCGGCTGCATAGGTCTGAGAAAAATCGATGAAGCAAACTGCGAAATGAAGCGCCTATATGTAAGACCTGAGTTCAGAGGAAATAAAATAGGAGAGCGGCTAATCAGCAAAATCATAACAGATGCAAGAGAAATCGGATACTCCGCTATGCTGTTGGACACTCTCCCTTTTTTGGAAAGCGCTCTCTATCTTTACAAGAAATTCGGATTTTACACCATAGATTCTTATAACGATAGCCCGGTAAGCACTTCCATTTTTATGAAATTGGATTTGTAATCTTCATATCGCTTTTATACGATGCATGTTCCGGCATCATGTTCCGGCGGCTCCCTTAGCCGTCCACATCGTTCGCATCGCCCGTATTGTCCACATCGTCGAAGAGATCGTTTTGGGTCAGGCCGTCGGCGTGCATCATATTTTGCATGGCCGCAATATCGGCGGAAATATCTATGCTTTCCGCATAGAACATCTTGTCCAGCTGCTTTTCAAAAGCCGTAACCATGGTATCCATGGTCTCTTCTATCTGCTTCTTCGACTTGGTTATGTTGGCGCCTTCCACTTCCTGAGCATCAAGCTGCGCATAACGCTTTAAAAGTTTAAGGCTGGTAGGCAGATAATAATCCATGAACTTATTCATCTTGCTCTGCTTTTCAGGGTGTTCCTGTAAAAGTTTGAATATCTTTGCAGTTAAATCCTCGAGCCTGTCAATCTTGGCGCTCATTTCTTCGCCCGGTATGCTTTCGTTTATATTTCTCAGTTCTTTGAGAATGCTGTCATACTTGTTGAGGTTTTCTTCTTTTCTTACTTCCTCAGTCTGTTTCGGCTTCTTTGCTTCAGGGGCAGGGCCGCTTACCACAAGGCTTTCAGAACGCATATCAAGATAAGCGCTGTCGCCGAACATGCCCGAATCTATACACTGCTGCAAATATTTTACGGTCTTTTCCTTCGATATGGAAAGGGCTTTTGAAATCTCTTCAACATACATATATTTGGCATTGCCTACCACAGCGACGATTTTAATGCGCCAACGAGCTCCTTTTTGAAGTTTACGTCCCATTATGAGCAACACAAGACCCGATATTATCCAAAGAGCGTCTTTAAACACATCCTCTATTCCATAGGAAATATGGCTTCCTTCTTCTATGCACCAGATTAGGTACTGTACTGCGTCAGGCATGTTTCCGATTCCTGCAATCAATGCCACTGCTCCGAAAACTATCAGAAAGATACCCGCATTGAATTTCTTCTTTTTAGATTTTTGTGCGGCAGCCGAAGGCGCTCTTCTCGGTGTTTTATCCTCGCAAAGGCGTGCAACCAAAAGTCCCACTCCAAGGAGCCAGTTTAAAAAGAATCCCACCACTATCGCCCATGTGGGAACGTGATAGCTTCCGTTGGCATTGGTGAACATGCCGGGCTGGCTGTTGTTATTAAATTCGTAATAGTCTTTTTGTTCGTTGTTATCCATGTCATTCCCCATTTTGTATCAGCTCGTTTTAACTTATTTTATAGTATACCATTTGAGTTTCTCAAAAGCAATGCAAAGTGTGAGAAAGGTCGCCGGTGCCGACCCGATTTTAGGCTCTGTTTCAAAAAAACTCTTGCAATTCCAATATTTTGTTGTATAATTATAGGGCATGAGTTTTTCGTGCAAATCTCTGCGACAACCAGAGAGTTGTCGCCATATAGTCCATAGGGAGGTGAAAAGACAATGAGAAAATATGAAGTTATGTTCGTTATCGATCCTGCTTTAGAAGACGCTAAAAAGGATGCGACAGTCGAAACTGTTCAAGCTATCATTGCTGCTGACGGTGAAGTCGAAAAAGTCGACGTCTGGGGAATGAAGAAACTTGCTTATCCTATCGATAAGAAAGAAGAAGGCTACTACGCAGTAGTTGAATTCAAAGGCAACCCGACATTACCTAAGGAACTCGACAGAAGACTTAAGATTTCTGATAACGTTATCAGACACATCATCGTTAACAAAGATGAGAAATAGACAAGAGGTGTATGTATGAACAGTGTTGTTTTAATCGGAAGATTAACAAGAGATCCTGAACTTCGTTATACTGCAGGTACACAAATGGCAGTTGCGACTTTTTCGGTTGCCATTGACAGACCTGTCAGAGCAGGCGGAGAAAAACAAACCGACTTTCCGAGGGTTACGGTTTTCGGCAAACAGGCAGAAAACTGCGAAAAGTTCTTGGCAAAGGGCAGGCTTGTAGGTGTTCAGGGAAGACTGCAAACAGGCAGCTACACCAATAAGGACGGCATTACCGTATACACTACGGATGTCGTAGCTGACAGAGTTGAATTTTTAGAATGGGGAGACAGACCGCAAGGCGGTTATTCACAGGGAAGCGCATCTTCACAGGGAGGTTCTCAGAACTTCGGAGCAGACGCTGCTCCTGCAGGATTCTCCGCAATAGATGAAGACATCCCGTTCTAACGGAAAGGAGATAATGAATCATGGAAAAAAGACGTGGTGGCGGCATGAGAAGAAGAAAAGTATGTCAGTTCTGTGCCGACAAAACTGAAACTATCGATTACAAGGACGTTGAAAAACTGAGAAAATATGTAACCGAAAGAGGCAAGATCCTGCCTAAGAGAATTACAGGAACTTGCGCTATGCATCAGAGAGAAGTAACAACTGCTATTAAGAGAGCAAGAATCGTTGCATTACTTCCTTACGTTGCAGACTAATTTGAGATTTTAAAAAAACGAGGGTCTATTGCCCTCGTTTTTGTGTGACTTTGGAAAGGAATTGTCGCTCAGCCGATTGAAAAGTCGGCTATGCAAAGTTGGAGATGATCCAGGCAGCGAGCCGGCTGGCGGCGATTAGCGGTCAGTGATCGGCGAGACTGCCGTAAATCTTAAATTTTCTTTGAATTTCGGCATTTTGACAGGGGTAATAGGGCTCAAATTGCCGTAAATTCCGCAATTTCTTTTAAATACGGCATTTTATAAGCCGTAGGAAGGGTAAAACTGCCGTAAATTTGAATTTTTTCTTAGTTTCCGGCATTTTGGCGGGAAATAAGATAGCAAAATGCCGCAAAGGGGGAATTTTCTTAACTTTGCGGCACTTTATAATTCAGACGGTTGCGATGACAACATCGACATTTTTCGACACGGAAAATCCATGGATCCATTAAATTTTGTTGGCAATTTCCAACTTATTCAAACTTCTGCCAACCTTTGACATGGTATTCATTCTTCCGCCCGTCTCAACGCTTATTATAAAACCTTTTTGATTTACTTGCCGTAATTTTTATTATATATGTGGGCAAGGCCTTTGAGCATCAAATCTTCGTCAAGTATTATATCTCTTTTGCACAAAGGCGTTATGAGATGAGCAAGGCCGCCCGTCGCTATAAGAGTGCACTTTTCACCAAGTTCTTCTTCTATTCTCTCTACTATTCCGTCTATGCTGCATGCGGCAGAATACATGATTCCGCTCTTGATGCAATCAACCGTGTTGGTTCCTATGAGTTTTTTCGGCATGTCAAAGGCCACTTTTGGGAGCTGCGACGTCCTGCTTACGAGGGCATCTGCCGAAACCGCCATACCTGTAGTTATCATTCCACCCAAATAATTGCGCTTCTTGTCCACCACCGAAAAAGTTGTTGCCGTACCCATATCTATGATTATCTGAGGAAGAGGATATTCGTTGATTCCGGCAACCGCATCCACAACGAGGTCACTCCCCAGTTGGGCAGGATTATCTATTAAAATGCTCAGACCCGTTTTGATTCCGGGCCCGATTATTATCGGTTTCAATCCCGTCAGCTTTTCTATGGAACGCTTGAAAGTATTTGTAAGCGGCGGAACCACCGATGATACGATTACTCCCGTAAGCTGTTCAAACGAAGTTTTGTGCATTTCAAAAGCCGTCTTTATGGCAACCGCATATTCCAAATCAGTAGCTGATTTATCGCTTGACACCCTTTCTTTGAAAATAATGGAACTTCCCTCAAAGCAGCCCATTACTACATTCGTATTGCCTATATCTATTGCTAAAATCATTATTTATCCTCCAAAAATTTACTGTCCGTTTCTCACTCAGATAAAGCATATTGGCTTTTTGAGCTTCTCGCAGAAATACGAGTGGCTTGCAATTGTTTATTATACCATAATTTTTGCAAACTGCCAGATATTTTGATATAATAACCGTAAAATAATTTATAAAACAAGAGGTAAAATATGTTATCAGGAAAAACCGCAGTACTTGCAGTTTCGGGAAGCATCGCTGCATATAAAATTCCCAACCTTGCCAGAATGTTAAAAAAGCTCGGTTGTAACGTTCAGGTCCTTATGACCCAAAACGCCACCCGGTTCATAAACCCTATCACTTTTGAATCCCTTACAGGGAACAAATGCCTTATAGACACCTTTGACAGAAACTTTCAATACAGCGTCGAACATGTGGCGCTGGCAAAACAGGCAGATATAGTCATGATTGCCCCCGCTTCGGCCAACGTTATAGGCAAGATAGCATCGGGCATTGCCGATGATATGCTTACCACTACGGTCATGGCTTGCCCTTGCAAAAAAATCGTAGCTCCTGCCATGAATCATAACATGTACCACAATCCAATCGTTCAGGACAATCTCAACAAGCTCAAAACTTTCGGGTATGAAGTTATAACACCCGATTCTGGTATGCTTGCCAACGGAGATTCGGGCGACGGAAGGATGCCGGAAGAAAAAGTCCTGCTTCAATATATTCTGAAAGAAATAGCATTCGAAAAGGACTTGACCGGCAAGAAGGTTCTTGTCACAGCAGGGGCGACCAGAGAATCTATCGACCCGGTAAGGTTTATCACCAACCATTCCAGCGGAAAAATGGGCTGCGCTTTGGCTGTGGCGGCCATGCAAAGAGGCGCTGACGTAACCCTTGTACACGGCCACATGGATATAGAAGAGCCTATGTTTGTAAACTGCGTTCCCGTAGGCTCCGCAGAAGATATGTTCCGTGAGGTTTCAGGCAGGGCGGCTTCTCAGGATATTATAATCAAGGCAGCAGCCGTTGCCGATTATACACCTGTGACAACTGCTTCAAACAAAATCAAAAAAGCCGACGGTGACATGAGCATTCCTCTCAAGCGAACTACCGATATTCTGCGGTACCTGGGTGAGCATAAAGAAGAAGGGCAAATCATATGCGGATTTTCTATGGAAACCGAAAATGTCCTCGAAAATTCTCAGAAAAAACTTGTGTCAAAGAACTGCGATATGATTTGCGCCAACTCGCTGAGCTCCGAAGGCGCAGGCTTCAAATCCGACACCAACATTATCACGCTGATAACCAAGGACGGCTTTGACTCCCTTGAAAAAATGACAAAGGAACAGGCCGCTCACATCATCTTAGACAGATTGACAAAACTTATCCGATAAAATTGATTTATGTTATATATTTCCCCTTTCCCGAATACATTTTAGCAAGACCAAGTGTGGAAAGGGGAAACGCTATGACATACGAAAAGGGTATTCCGGATTATGCCATGGTTCCGGCCAAGGAAATAGAAGAACGTGTAATCGTACCCATTACAAAAGGAGCCATTTATACGCCTGTTCAGGTGACCAACATAACAGAAAAGCCAAAGACCGTCATCACTTTGGAAGAGGATATTTTAGTCCCGGATATTAAGCCGGATTTGCAGGAAATCCTGCTCATCGACGGCAAAGCCAGACTTTCGACCAGAGAAATAAACCAGATTGCCAAAGGTGACGATTATATCAATCTTTCCGGAGAAGTCGAACTCCAAACTCTTTACAAACCCGAAAAGCAAGAGGGCAACTGCCCCGTTATTTCAATTCAGACAAGAATTCCTTTTAAAGACCAGTGGCGCATCTCGCCTGAACCGGGAGCGACGGTGGTTTTAGACTGCGCCATAGAGAAAATCGAAAACATGGTTATAAATGAGCGAAAATTCCGTGTCAAAATTAACCTGTCAGTGACGGCCCGTGAATATACGGACGCCAAAATCGAGATTTTTGAAGGACTCTTTGACGAAGAAATCCAAACCCTTAAAGAGCCTGTGGAAATTTCCAACATCGCTCTCAGAAAAAAGGATACTCTTACCATAAAAGAAGATATACAGCCTAAAGAAGACTCCCACCCTGAAAACATTTTAAAGCAGGATTTAAACATAGTTGAAAACTATAAGCAGATAACCGGAGAAAAAGTCGTGATAAACGGATTTATCTATGTGAACCTGCTGTATTTTTCATCACCTGCCGACGATTGCGACATAGCCTCCAATATACACCAGATACAGGACAGAGTCGAATTTACACAATTTATCCCGATTCAGCAAAGCGGCAATTACAGCGGCTGTAACGTCTGCTTCGATGACAGCCGGCTAACGGTCAAACTCACCCAGGATGAAGACGGCAGAGACGTCTTCCGCCTTGACGGTGAACTTCTCACATACATTGAACTTTATAAAAACATAGAGCGTGAAGTTATCGTGGACGGTTATCACCGCCAAAAAGATTTCGTATGTGAATTTGCCGAAGAAAACAGCCGCACCCTTATAGGAACGTCTTCCGGAGAATCTTCTGTAAGGGAAATCATATCTTTGGAAAATTCCTCCTCCGATGCGGACAGCATCCTTTATACCGGGGCTGAGGTTCTGCGAAGCGAAGGTCACTGTGAGCAGGGCAAAATAATTTCAGAAGGAGTCCTCCTTGTCAAAATGGTCTGCCTTTGCACGCAGGAAAGCGAAAATATCTTTACGGTAACAAAAGAACTTCCTTTCCGTGTGGTAAATGCAATGCCGCAGCTTGCGGGAGGTGAAAATGTTTCTCAAAAGATTTACATAAAAGATCTCTGGGCAGAGAAGATAAACGGCAAGCAGCTGGAGTTCAACGCAACCATTATGGTCTGCGCCGAAATCATGAAGCCGACCCCGTTTAAAGTTCTCATAAACCCGGCATTTGAAGAATGCGCCGCAAGCAGAGAAACCCCTCCTATGGTCATATATATCTGCAAGCCGGCAGACACCCTATGGAACATTGCAAAAAAATTTAAGACCACGGTGGATTCCGTCAGAGAGATAAACGACCTTGATACTGATGAAGTCTCCGAAGGGCAGAAACTCCTCATTATAAAATAAATGTATAAAATTCAAATCTTTGTCCATAATCCTTTTGTCAGGAGGTAATTTATGGATAAGAGATTTGAAAAAATACTGGGCTGCTTAATGGCGCTGGCGCTTTTGGCGCTGCCTGTTTTAAACGATATATCAAACGAAAATTCCGGCGGAGGAAGCTCGGGGAACGCAAGCTCGCTCATCAACGAGCATCCGGGCATCATGCGTTTTCATGTGATTGCCAACAGCGACTCAGATGAGGACCAGGAACTAAAGCTGGCGGTCAGAAACTATGTGCTTTCAAAGGTTGAAAACGAAATAACTCAGGCGATAGTTTCAGCAGAAAAAGAAGACGGCAGCAAGTGCGACCAATCTCAGATAATGAGGAAATATATAAATACACATCTGCCCCAAATAGAAGCTTGGGCGCAGGAAGTAATAGACCTTTGGGGTTTTGATTACAGCGCTGCCGCAGATATGGGAATCCGTCATATCCCTGCAAAATATTACGGCGAGATTTTCTTTCCTGAAGGAAATTACGAAGCTTTGAACATAACTTTAGGAGAAGGCGCCGGAAAGAACTGGTGGTGCGTTGTGTTTCCTCCTCTGTGCATGGTCGATTCCGAAAACTCTTCTTACAATGAAGAATTCAATCTCACAGAGGAAGACAGGTTGGTTCTGAAATTTAAGACGGAAGAACTTCTCAAGAGCCTTGATGAAAATAACCTTACTTGCAAATATGCCATATACGAAACCGTAGGCAGATTTGTGGGAGACAGCATTGTTAAAACCCCGCCCGTTTAAACGGACGGGGCGTTTACTGTCATTCATAACTTACGCCTGCTCTAAAAATTCATTCACCACCCGGTTAAATTCCTCCGCTTTCTTATTTGCAATAAAATGGTCCCCGTCTATGAAAACGAGCTTTGCATTGGGAAGGCTTTCAGCTATAAGCTGGGTGTGACTGCGCTTAATCATGTCCCTGGTTCCTGCAATCACCAGCGCCGGAACCGTCAGTCCGGCAAGCTCCGAAGGTTTTATATCAGGCTCATTGACCATAAGGCTCATCATCTCGGCATTTTTTCTGGCTTTTTCGCTCTTCTTCGCAAACATGGACGCCAGCTTATATCCTATTACTATAGGCGCCTGTATAACGGGTCTTACGCCGGAAGTGTTAAGATTTGCACCGTTGAGGATGAGTTTTTCAATCTTTTCCGGGTGCCTGAGGGCAAAGGTAAGGGCAATGTTTCCGCCGTCGGAAAATCCCAAAATATGGGCTTTCTCAATCTCATGTTCAATCATAAATTCATTCAGGTCTTGGGCAAACTGTACTATAGTAAAGGGAGTCCCGCCTCTGGGGGACTTGCCATGGCCTCGTGTATCAATGGCAAACACCCTGTATTTTGCAGAAAAATACTCAATCTGGTGTTCAAAGTAGCCACAGTTTTCTCCGTTTCCGTGAAGCAATATAAGCGGAAATCCCGTTCCTCTTTCAATATAATTGAGTTTTATATCCATATCTTTGTCCCTTTTTGAATATTATATAAATATAACGAGGTTGTTGCACAGCCAGTTGAAAAGTCGGCTGTGCGAAGTTGCCAATGATGCAGGCTGCGGACTGGCTGGCGGATATCAGCGAGACTGCCGTAAACCTTAAAATTTCTTTGAATTACGGCATTTTGACAGCGACGATAGGGCTCAAATTGCCGTAAAATTCGCAATTTCTTTTAAATCCGGCATTTTATAAGCCGTAGGAAGGGTAAAACTGCCGTAAATTTGAAATTTTTCTTAGTTTACGGCATTTTGGTGGGAAATAAGGTGGCAAAATTGCCGCAAATGGCCGATTTTCTTAAATTTACGGCAATTTGCAATTTAGCCGGTTGCGGCTGCGCCATTTCGAACCATTTCGGCCGACTGAAAAGTTGGCTGTGCGACAACTCTATTATATAACTATACACTAACCGGTTCTCAATTGCCATTATATTTTTTAGTTCTTTGTTTCCAGCCTGTTGACACCATAACCCAATGGGAGTATACTTGTATACAAGCATGGTTATATTGCGATAAAACAATAAATTACATAAACTATTTTAAGAGGGGAGGATTACAATGCTTGAAATTTCAAAAAAGACAAATCTGCTTGAACAGGAAATCTATAAATACACTTTACAAGATATAGATGACCCTAATCTTTACAGAGACATGTTCAACTATGAAGATGTCCCTAAGGTGTCTTTTAACCAAAGACGTGTACCTGCCAACATGCCGGAAGACATTTGGATAACCGATACTTCTTTTAGAGACGGACAGCAGTCTATGGCGCCTTATACAGTTAAGCAAATCGTTGATCTGTATAAACTCCTGGCCAAACTGGGCGGTCCTTACGGCTTGATTCGCCAGTCAGAATTTTTTATCTATACGAAAAAAGACCAGGAAGCTATAGAAAAATGCATGGAGCTGGGATATAAATTCCCGGAAATCACAACTTGGATAAGAGCAAAAAAAGAAGATTTCAAACTGGTAAAAGACCTTGAAATCAGAGAAACGGGCATCCTTGTTTCTTGCAGTGACTATCATATCTTCAAAAAGATGAATATGACCAGAAGACAAGCTGTCGATTTTTATCTGGAAACTATCAAGGAGGCTTTCGATGCAGGCCTTGTTCCACGCTGTCACCTCGAAGATATAACGAGAGCGGATTTCTACGGCTTTGTAGTTCCTTTCGTAAACGAAATAATGGAACTGTCCCAAGAGGCGAGAATTCCTGTTAAAATCAGAGCCTGCGATACCATGGGATACGGCGTTCCTTATACGGGAGCTGACCTCCCTCGCAGTGTAGCCGGCATAATTTACGGTTTGCAGCATTATTCAGGAGTTCCAAATGAGATGATAGAGTGGCACGGACACAACGACTTTTACAAGGCTGTAGCCAACGCATCCACCGCATGGCTTTACGGCGCATGTGCGGTAAACTGTTCCCTTCTCGGTATAGGAGAAAGAACGGGAAACGTACCTCTTGAAGCCATGGTCTTTGAATACGCTTCATTAAGAGGTTCTCTTGACGGAATGGACCCTACCGCCATAACCGAAATAGCCGACTACTTCAAAAATGAAATGGGCTACGAAATACCGCCTATGACTCCATTTGTGGGTGAAAACTTCAACGTGACAAAAGCCGGAATCCACGCAGACGGGCTTATGAAGGACGAGGAAATATACAACATCTTCAACACCGGGAAGATCCTCAACAGGCCGCCGGGAGTTTCCATAAGCAAGACTTCGGGCCTTGCAGGAATCGCATATTGGCTCAACGACCACTTTAAGCTCACCGGAGATAAAAAGGTTTCCAAAGATCATCAAATAGTCGCCGCCCTCAAAGACTGGGTAGACGAGATGTATGCGGACGGCAGAACCACAAGCCTTACAACCGCAGAAATACAAGAAAAACTGGACACACTTGACCAATGGAAGGAGCTGATAAAATGATAGATTATAAAAATTTATCCTTAGCCAACCAGGTTCATCAAGTAATAGAAGAAAATATACTTAACGGCGTCTATAAGGCGGGAGAAATACTCAGCGAATCCAAACTTTCGGAAGAACTGGGTGTGAGCAGAACTCCCATAAGGGAAGCTTTAACCCGGCTGGAAAGCGAAAAGCTTATCGGAATTACGCCGACGGGCACAGTGGTTCTCGGCATAACCGATAAAGATGTAAAAGACATATTTACGGTAAAAATGAAGCTCGAACCGCTTATTGCAGGATTGGCGGCAGAAAACATCAGCGAAGAAGCCCTCGTAAAACTGAAGGATATAATAGACCAGCAAGAATTTTACGATTCCAAGGATAATAAAGAGCGTGTGCGAAATCTGGATACTGAATTTCATGACACCATATACGCAGAATGCGGAAGCATAGTATTTCAGTCTATCTTATCGCCCGTACACCATAAACTTCTCAAATACAGAAAATCCTCGCTGGAAAATGCAGAGAGAAGCCCTCATTCTATCGGCGAACATGCCGGAATATATGAGGCGATAAAAAACAGAGATAAGGAACTGGCACAAAAGCTCATGCTTGAGCATATCTGCCACGCTTACGAAAATATAAAGAAAGGAACGAAAAAGTAACCATGGGATTAACTATTGCACAGAAAATAATAAAAGAACATCTTATCAGCGGAGAAATGACTCCCGGAAGCGAAATAGCCCTGAGAATAGACCAGACTCTGACTCAGGACGCCACAGGCACAATGGCATATCTGGAGTTTGAAACCATGGGAGTGCCTCGTGTCCTCACCGAGCTTTCTGTGGCTTACATAGACCATAATACATTGCAGTCGGGATTTGAAAACGCCGACGACCACCGCTTTATTCAATCAATGGCCAAGAAATACGGCCTGTATTTTTCGAGACCGGGCAACGGAATCTGCCACCAGGTTCACCTTGAGCGTTTCGGCAAACCGGGCAAAACTCTAATAGGCTCTGACAGCCATACCCCTACCGGAGGCGGCATAGGAATGCTTGCTATGGGAGCAGGTGGTCTCGACGTTGCTGTTGCCATGGGCGGCGGCGCTTATTACATCACAATGCCTAAAATGTATAAGGTAAACCTTACAGGCAAATTGAGAGATTTTGTTACGGCAAAAGACGTAAGCCTTGAAATCTTAAGGATTCTATCCGTTAAAGGCGGCGTTGGCGCCATAATCGAATGGGGCGGCGAAGGAGTCAAAACTCTCTCCGTTCCCGAAAGAGCTACCATTACAAACATGGGCGCAGAACTGGGCGCCACCACTTCAATCTTCCCTTCAGACGAAGTTACTAAAGCCTTCCTCGAAGCCGAGGGCAGAGGAGAAGATTACGTCGAGTTAAAGAGCGATGAGGATGCTGTCTATGACAAAATCGTGGACATCAACCTTTCGGAACTGAAGCCTATGATAGCATGTCCTCACAGCCCTGACAACGTTGTCGCTGTAGAAACTTTAAAGGGCACAAAAGTTGATCAGGTCTGCATAGGCTCCTGCACCAACTCATCCCTTTTGGACATGCTGAAAGTTGCTGCCCTTTTGAAGGGCAAAACCATACGTCCTGAAGTCAGCCTTTCCATTTCGCCAGGTTCAAAGCAGGTTCTTGCAATGCTTGCTGACTGCGGAGCTTTGTCGGATATTCTGGCAAGCGGCGCAAGAGTCCTCGAGTGCGCATGCGGACCTTGCATCGGCATGGGATTTTCTCCTAACTCCGGCGGCGTATCGCTAAGGACTTTCAACAGAAACTTTGAAGGACGCTCCGGCACCGCTGACGGTCAGGTTTATCTGGTTTCCCCTGAAACCGCAGTTGCTGCTGCTATTACCGGGGAAATAACCGACCCGATGCTTCTCGGTCAAAGCCTTTCGGTTACCATGCCCGACAAGTTCAAGATTGACGACAGCGCTGTCATCCCTCCTGCACCGCAGGATGAGGCCAAAGACCTGCCTATCCTCAGAGGACCTAACATCAAACCTTTCCCTGACAGCAAGCCTCTCGGTGACAATATGGAGCTGCCTTTGGTTCTCAAAGTGGGCGACAACATCACCACGGACCACATAATGCCGGCAGGCGCAAAGATACTGCCATACCGCTCAAACATTCCGCATCTTTCCCAATACTGTTTTGCGGTCTGCGACGAAACCTTCCCTGCAAGGGCAAAGGAAGCGGGAGAAAGCATCATAATAGGAGGAAACAACTACGGGCAGGGTTCTTCAAGAGAGCACGCTGCGCTGGTTCCTCTCTATCTGGGAGTGAGAGCCGTAATTGCAAAGAGCTTTGCAAGAATCCATGCGGCCAACCTGATAAATGCAGGCATAATGCCTCTTACATTTGCAAATCCTGATGACTACGATACCTTGTCTCAAGGCGACGTCCTCAAACTGGATAACATATACGAAGGCCTTGAAAGCGGCAGCTTGACGCTGAAAGATGTGACTACTGGCGAGGAAATCCTTCTTTCATGCAGCTTTACAGACAGACAGAAAGCCATTCTCAAGTCCGGCGGCCTTCTAAAATACGTAGGTCAAGGCAATCTATAGCAGGAGGTTTCAAAGATGAATAATGAAAAATATATAAGAGAAGCTACGGCACACTTTGAAGCGCTTCTCAAAGCTCAGTTAAACCGTGCGGAAAGGATGAAGAATGCAGCTCCTCCAAAGGATTTCCTTTCCCTTGATACCATAACTATAGGTCTGTGCGGCGGCGACGGCATAGGCCCAATCATAATGACGGAAGCCCGGCGGCTTTTGGAGAAGCTTCTGGCCGATGAACTGGTCTCCGGCAAAGTCGTTTTAAAAGATATTGAGGGTCTCACCATAGAAAACAGACTGGCCTGCGGAAAGGCCGTGCCCGATGACGTTCTTGCAGAAATCAAATCCTGCGATGTAATCTTAAAGGGGCCTACCACAACGCCTAAGGGCGGCACTATGGAAAGCGCCAACGTAACCCTGCGCCGTGAACTGGATTTGTATGCCAATGTTCGTCCCGTAACCGTTCCGGAAGAAGGCATCGACTGGATGTTCTACCGTGAAAACACCGAAGGAGAGTACGTCCTCGGAAGCAGCGGTATAGAGGTTCCTGATGTTCTTTCCATGGACTTCAAGGTTACAACCGACGACGGAACGAGAAGAATCGCAAGGGCCGCTTTTGAATATGCCAAGGCCAACGGCAAAACAAGCGTTGCCATAGTTACAAAGGCAAACATAATGAAGAAAACCGACGGCAAGTTCTCCAAAATCTGCAACGAGGTGGCTGCCGAATATCCGGGAATCACTGCCGAGGACTGGTACATAGACATAATGACCGCAAACCTTGTAAACAAGGCCATCCGAAGCCAATTTCAGGTCTTCGTCCTTCCTAATCTCTACGGCGACATCATCACCGACGAAGCTGCCGAGATTCAGGGCGGCGTGGGAACTGCCGGAAGCGCCAACATCGGCGACCATTACGCCATGTTTGAAGCAATCCACGGAAGCGCTCCCCGCATGATAGAGGACGGTCTTGCGGATTACGCAAATCCTTCGAGCATCTTCAAAGCTGCCGAAATGCTCCTCCGCCACATCGGTCTGACTTCAAAGGCCGACAAGCTGGCAGAAGCCCTCGCTCTCTGCTGCGACAAGGAAAAGAAAGTCGTAGTGACAGGATTCAAGGACGGCAACACCTGCAAAGAATTTGCAGACTATGTAATATCGAAGCTTTGATTAAAGTATAGCGGACTGGCGGACTGGCTATCTGGCGGGCAGCAAGCGGCGAGACTGCCGTAAATCTTAAATTTTCTTTGAATTGCGGCATTTTGGCCGAGGTGATAGGGCTCAAATTGCCGTAAAGTTTGCAATTTCTTTTAAATGCGGCATTTTTTAAGCCGTAGGAAGGGTAAAACTGCCGTAAATTTAAAATTTTCCTTAGTTTCCGGCATTTTGGCGGGAAATAAGGTAGCAAAAGTGCCGCAGAATGGAGATTTTCTTACATTTGCGGCACTTTACAATTCAGACGGCTGCGCTGATACCATTTCGGCTGCTTTTTCATTCGGCTTTGCGACAGCCCCATTCTTTTATTCTGTATGATTTATCCAATCCCTGCGGCGCACAAGACATTTGATGATATGTTTTTTAGGGAATTGCCAATACAGCCCCGCTATGATAAAATTTAGACACAAATTGAGCTGCTAAAATAAAGTTGTAATAGCAATGTGCCTTTTGTAAAATATAAACATAAAACGAAAGGAGCAATGATATGGCATACGTTGACCCACAAATTCAGGAACAGATAATCA
>JAETTD010000049.1 GCA_021769295.1 Bacillota bacterium
CTCCTCGTATAATAAGTTCGTAGGCAAGAAATATCGCTTATGAACTTATTCTTTTTATGGGTATAGATGGTAAGGACATCCAAGAGGAACTCCCCTCATCCTGAATCCCATCCATACGGTCAACAGTTACTTTTTATATGATTCATCCTGTGTTATGATATCAGGCAGAGTCTGATGTCCGAAGGCACTGCTTTTCCTCCTTTCAGCCGGCTTTGGCCGTGACTGCTTTTTTAGCATTCAGCCTGGCACATATGGCACATTCCGCTAACACAGAATTTTCGTCCCCCGCCGTAGCTCCAGCAAGAAAGGCTGGCCGGGTGCATGCTCATTGCGCGAGGCTTCGGTCACCATATGCAGCACAGGATAAACCTTTTGCTTCAGGCTCCACAAATCCAGATCGGAAAGGATGTGATATCTTGTTAAAGATCAACTATATGTCCACCTTGTTTGTAGGTATTGATGTAAGCTCAAAATCCAATGCGGTCTATGCCATGGATTTTGAAGAAAACAAGTACATCTCATCCTCATTTGGCAACAATCAGCCCGGCGCTGATGAACTTGCCGATATGATCGCTAAATGCATGCAGAAACATAAAAACCTTGATACAATCATCGTTGCTTTAGAGTCTACCTCTGTTTACAGCGTCCATATCGCAAATTTTCTTTCTACATGTGAGACGCTTATGCCGTACAAGCCCTATGTTTTCTGTGTCAACCCCAAGGCTACATCCAATTACCGTAAATCCTATATCGGAATGGAAAAGACGGATCCTATCGATGCTTTTCTCATTGCTGACTTCGCAAGGGTCGGCAGGACGAAAAAGCTTGAGCCTTGGCGCGGCGGCCAGTTTATCGCCCTGAAGCGTCTTACCAGGCATCGCATGCACCTGTCAGAATGCATTACCAGGGAAAAGACCTACATGGTTTCAAACCTGTATCTGAAGTTCAGCGAACTGCAGCTTCTTGAGGGTGATAACAAGCCGTTCAGCAATATTTACGGCGCAACATCTTCTGCCATACTGACGGAGTTCCTGTCCCCCCAGGAGATCATCGACCTCTCAGAGGAAGAACTCCTTTCGTTCCTCGCTGAAAAAAGCAGGAACCGTATTTCTGACATATCCAGGACATCCGAGCTTTTGCGGAAAGCCGCAAGGGACTCGTACCGTTTGGATCAATGCATGTATGAACCACTGAATATTTCACTTGCAAGCTCATTTAACTGCATCCAGGCCTATCAAAAAGAAATAAAACTGATAGAGCAGGCAATTGAAAAGTGCATCAATGGGATGAACCCGAATGCGTTTCTTATCCTGAAGTCCATTCCCGGTATCGGACCGGTATGGGCCTCCGGCATGCTGTCCGAAATAGGCGACATAACTGCGTTCCACTCATCCGATGCACTTGCAAAGTATGCCGGTTTGTACTGGCTGAAAAACGATTCCGGCGATTTTATTTCCGAGGACAATCAAGTCTCAAAAGTCGGGAATCCGTATCTGCGCTATTATCTGGGAGAAGCGGCTAACAGCGTCAGGAAGCATGTGCCAGAATACACTGAGTATTATGCAAAAAAATATGCTGAAGTTACCAAGCATCAGCACAAAAGAGCACTCGCGCTTACATCTCGTAAACTTGTACGGCTTGTTTTTGGATTGCTGGTCAAAAACCAACTGTACACCGGCGAAAAGCTGGACACTCAATCAAATATCAACAAGAACTGATGTTCGCCTTTGGATTTTCCGCCGAAGGTCTATTAAAGTTACCCTTTTTCCTGAAAAATATATCAAAATCTTTTTTAAAAACTCTTGACATATCACCAGAATGCTA
>JAETTD010000050.1 GCA_021769295.1 Bacillota bacterium
GTAAATATTATCCAGAATGGATATGACAAGTAATAAATGATGAAAAAATGGCACACTTTTATAGACCTTGTGCCCGACATGGTTTATAATGGTATTGCTTATGAAGTTAAGCGGCTTGCTCAAAGAAATCTTTTAGCGGGGAAGTCTTTGGCAAAGTCCAGGCATCAAGATGTTGACACATCATGATGAAAAACAGGCGGCAATACCACATCATAGATGAGCGGTATCTGCCGTCTTCTAATTTATAGTCTATTTTCTCACGTTTGTTACAACGTTCAGCAGATGTTCTTGCGTTGTATTCCAATTTCCATTCAGCACTATCACGAGGTGGATCATTAAATAGTCTTGGATTGTCTTTTAAAACAAGATGGACATTTCTGCCATACTTGGCATCGGAACAAGGAGCTTCACAAGTGCATTGCGGAGTACCGCCTTTGCAGGTGATTTTGGGGCAGCGATATTTGATTCGTCCCTTTTTAGGCTCAACAGCAGCCTGCTTCATAGGGAACCCTTTTGGGCATAATGGAATACCATCTTTGTTTATGGTGATGTCATCTTTATAAACAGGGGGACGTCCGCACTTCCAGTTCAGGTCTATAAAAGGGGTTATGCCATTGGCTTTACAGTAATCGTAATAAGGCATCGCATCATGCGCTGAGTCGAGAATCAGTTTTTTGACGATAGCCTCAGGAAGCATCTGTTTCATGGAAAACCAGTTGTATAAGAACCCATGAGAGTCATGCCGCGAGGCAGGACTTAGGAAAGGAAAAATCGGAAGATCATTTTCCGAATCAGATGCTGTCAGCATGTATAAGTCGTATCCAAAGTAATAATGGTTACGATGAGAATCCCATCCAATGTCACAGTCTGGTTGATGGTAAATGCGGTCACATCTGCAATCGCGGATGCCTTTTTCCAGGCAGTTGCAGGTACGAGTCTTTCGTTCCTGTGCGGCAGTATAAACAGGAGTACCATCGCCAGCTAAAGCAAGCTCTTTGAGAGATATAAGGTTATTATCAACAGAAGTCTGAAGAAAAAATGTATTGAAGATTTCCCAAAGTCTTGCACATGGAGCCATATCAGAAGGGGGATTTTCCTGGAACTGATGAAATAATTCTTCAACAGTCACTTTTTCAACAGGAGCAGCCTTTTCTTCTTTGCCTTTTGGCTTTTGAGGTTTTTCCTTAGGTGGATGGATGGCATTCGAAAGATTTTTATTATCGGATAGCCAAAGGCGTTTATGGAAGTCATAGAAAGTACCAACACCGGGAGTATCACCTACAGTGAAGCCGGAAATGATAGCATGAAGATGGTTCTCTTTTAAATCAGAGGCAAATCTTGTATATGAAGTGATTTTAAATTCAACAGAAACAAGAATAGCCCGGAGCATGTCGGAAGGAAGTCTTGGTTCCGGCCCAAAAGAAGAATATCTGTCCTGCATAAGAACATCAACTGAAGACAGATCAAGATTCCAAAATTTATCAAGAATCTGCCAGGTTGAAGAAGATAGAGAAGTTGAAGCATCCGGATAATATTTATGAAGCTGAGACAGAACACGGTTCTGATAGGCGGAATGACCGCCGATGTTAATAGGTTTCAATGAAACACACCTCCAAATCAAAAAGTCTGTTCCGGCAGCGCCGAAACGATATGCCTTGTTAATTAAGAGGCGCGAAGCGCCGCAAATTTTGTGGCATTTGTCAAGTGCTTTTTGAAAAAA